>JAZKEA010000168.1:0-4116 GCA_040387315.1 Armatimonadota bacterium
AGCATGTTGCTGAAACCGGCAATTCCCTTGCCTGAGAGTGTCTTGGTCGGGCCCGCCGAAATCGCATTCACCCGTATGCCGTCCTTGCCCAGATCATTCGCAAGATACCGTACGGAGGACTCCAATGCTGCCTTGGAGATACCCGCCGTGTTGTAGTTCGGGATCACGCGCTCGCCACCTATATAGGTAAGGGTGACAATGGAGCCGCCATTAGGCATCAGGGGGGCAGCATGCTTTGCCGCGGTCACCAGGGTGAAGCTCGACACCTGCAGCGATATAGCGAAGTCATCGTACGAGACATCCACGTAGCGTCCGGAAAGCCCCTTTGCAAAGGCGACGCAGTGAATCACAAAATCGAGCTCTCCGAACTCCTCTTTGATCTTCTCATGAAGTGCGATGACCTGCTCCTCGTTCGTTAGATCGCAGGGAGCAATAAGCGGGACTTTGCCCTCGCCGAGCTTGGGGGAGAGCTTGCGGACATCCTTTTCTTCTCTCTCGCCCAGGTAAGTCAGCGCGAGTGTCGCCCCTTCGCGAGCAAGGCTTTGTGCGCATCCCCAAGCGATAGACCACTCGTTTCGTACCCCGTAGATTAGACCTTTTTTGCCGTCCAGCAGACCCATCGCGTTTGTTAAATCCCTTCATCGGTGACGCCGCCCGCGCGAGCCGCCGTGTTCAGTGCTTCTGCGCGATTGTAGCACGGGGGACAGGGAGCGTCAAAGTCGAAATCGTTATCTTGCGGGCGTCAAAACCCAGGCTTCCGTTGCGGCAGGAAGATCTGCAAGCCCTATCGAGATCGTCGATGCGTCAAAATCTCGAACCGGCATCTCTTTGGGAAGATGAGCCAGGAAGTCCGGGAGCGGCTTGAGGTTCAGGTTGATCTTATCGTTGCCGAAATGCATCGGTATCACGACTTTGGGCCGCAGTTCGGTGATAAACGCGCCGAGATCGGGAAGCGATAGGGTCGGCGCTCCCCCCGCAAGGGCGAGCAGCACATCTACTTTCCCGCAGGCTGCAACCTCATCCGGTGACAGTCCGTGACCGCAGTCGCCCATATGAAGGAAGCGTATCCCATCAATAGTGACACCGATCATCGCGATTTGACCTTCACGCGCTTCGTTTTCGAAGACCTCAGTCGCGGTAAACGTCATGTCCTGAATAATTTCGGGCCGTTTTTGGGAAAGAAGGCGTAGCCCGTCGATTATCTGGGGAACGCTGTTTTTATCACGGCCCCGGACCCCCTCTGTAAAGGAGTGATATTTTTCGTTTGTGTGCGAGATCGCTACTACATCCGCCCAGTCGTCAATGGGGGCGTACGTCCCAACATCCGGGGCGCGATAGGGATCTAGAATCACTCGGCCCGGCTGCGTTTCGCTCTCCAGCAGAAAGGCGGCATGTCCGTACCAGGTCAGTCTCATGGGGCTCAGTCTCCGCCACCAATTTCTTGACTCCGGGGTTAAAATCCTGCTCTGTTGATTGTCGATGCACCTTTTCGATGGCGAAAATGGTACCATAGAAGGTAATGTTTGCCGATTCCGCCGGAATAAATACCGGTGGTTTCCTACCAGAAGGATACAAGGCTTGAAGATCAATAATTATTTATTACCTATCGCTGCCGCTCTGCTGATCACGTCCACAGGCGTCGCTCTGGCACAGCAGCCCGGCATGGGCGGAAACCCTGCTCAGGCGCAGCTACAGGCGCAGCAGCAGATGGAGAAAGAACTTGGCATCACTGCCCAGCAGAAGGCTAAACTGACTACCATCAGCAATAAGTATCGTCCCAAGCTCGTTGCGCTGAACAAAAAGTATGATCCGCAGTTTAAGGCTCTGCAGAAGAAAATGCAGGAGCTACAGCAGAAGGCTCTTACCGAAGCGAAGCCGACGCTTCAGGCACAGCAGAAAGAGATGGACGCTATACTGACCCCCACGCAGAGGGCGAAGATCAAGCAGATGCAGGCCGGTCAGCAGGGGCGATAAGGGGCCAATTGCGAATCCGAAAGGTATTTTAGAACATGACGAGATGTGTTTTCGCTGCAACTTTGCTTATTCTGGGAGTTGTGACTATTGCCCCTCGATCTGTCCTGGCAGCACAGCCATCCGCATCCGGACAAGCCCGAGACTATAAAAAAGAGATCGGGGTAACCGATGCGCAGGATACCAAGATTCAGGCAATAAACCTGAAGTATCAGGAGAAAGCAAAGGCAATCGACCTCCAGATTCGGCAGCTTCCCGCCAATGCCAACAAAGAGTACGAGGCGCTTTTGACTCCGGAGCAGCTTAAAAAAGCCAAGGCTATCCAGCTCAAGTACAAACAGAAGCAGGATGCTCTGGTCAAGCAGCTGCAGGACCTTCAGGTGCAGGGGAACAAAGAGGTGGATGCCGTCTTCACACCGGACCAGGTGAAAAAGATCAAGCAGATTCAGCAGGAGCAGATAAAAGCCGCTCAGCAGCAGAACCCACCTCCCAAAAAGTAGGCTGCTATTCTACGTTAGCTTCAATTCCCGAACCGCAGAGAATGTGGTTCGGGAATTTTTGTTTCAGGATGTGCGACAGATCTTATCGCTTCGTGCCGCTGTCCAGAATATCTGTCGCCTCTTTATCCCGCTTCTGGCGCTCGTTTAGCTGACCCGCGGTTCCTGCGGCAGCCCCTTTGACATCGTGGCATCCGCAGGCGGCAAGCAGTGGAGCAAAAGAGGCGAACGCCAAAACCGTGATCGCAACAGAACGCAGCCCACGGCAATGGGGTGTTGTTGAACCCAGGAAAAGGATGAACTGCTGCATTATTTCCTCTTTTATTCTTTTCTCATGATTTCAGGCAGCCATAAAGATAGTGGCAGATATCTGTTTATCGGTAGGCAAAAGGAAATTAAGTACCTCGTATGATCGACGAATCCTGGTACGTTCGTCCGCAAAGCGGTATTCGTGAGCGAATCTCCGCCGGTGGGGTCATCTGCCGCGTTGAGAATGATCAAATTCTCGCCGCTCTGACCACGGAACGGGGACTCGATGCCTATATTCTGCCGAAGGGAGGAGTCAAGAAGAAGGAGACCCTGGAGCAGGCCGCGGTCCGTGAGATCGAGGAGGAAGCAGGACTGACGGACCTGCACCTTCTCGCTTCGCTGGGGACACGCGAACGCCTGGACTACCTGAAGACCAAGTGGATCACCACACACTACTTCCTCTATGCCACAGAGCAAATTCGTGGCATTCCCACAGACCCAAATCACGCTTATGAGGTCCGCTGGTTTCCGCTGGACCACCTGCCAGAGATGTTCTGGCCCGAGCAGCGCACGCTCATTGAAGCGAACCGGGATTTGATAGAGTCCGAAATTCGCGCGGCGGTATAATCAGCAGACATCTTCGGTAATTTAAGGGGTTAAGACAGGGAACCGAGAACTATGGAAAATCAGCTTTCCGATGTTCGGCAGAGGGCGCTGTCTTTTATCGAACCACTATGACTTATGCGTGATCTTTCACTGGCTATGCTCCGGGACAGCGGCTTGACTTTAGATTGGCAAACCGTTTTAGTTGGCTGGCAAGGCTTTTCTTCGTGTCTTTACTATAGCCTTGATCTGCCCATAGAAGAGGTACGGAGCTTCGCCTACGATTCACTTGAATATGCCGTTGATCCTGAATATCAGCAGGCACTGGTAAGCCTCATTGATGCTGAGCCAGGCGGTGCTCTTCAGGCTATGCTGCGTCGGTATGACGAGGAGTTAGCGGCACGATCTGGTGTCACCAGAGAATTAGCAGCTCGCAAATGGCGTTATGCAGTCATGTGGCAGTACATAAAGACATTCATCGCAGACGCTGTCCTGCGTAACGATTTGCCTCCGGAGTATATTTCCGACGAGGACTGCTTCTATGTCAACCACGTCTTGTACGCGAACGTGCCAGACTGGAATGAGATAATTCGGGCGAATAAAATCCCTGCCATTGATCCGGTTTACTTTCGCAAGGAGACGTTTTCGCGCTGTTTCGAAAATCTACGTTTCTGGAGTGCGGAAGAAGGAAACTACCTTTCGGAAATGGGGCAAATGGCTGAGCCATTCGCCCCGCTACTCTAGCGTCGGCCTGAGCCGACCGTTTTACGCGCCGCTCCCGCTCCACTTATTCCTG
>JAZKEA010000169.1:0-6541 GCA_040387315.1 Armatimonadota bacterium
GGGCACTTCCCTCCGCCGTGGGTGAGGGCAAAGCCTGCCGAAAGTCGGCTAGTATACCTGGTTTTTCGCATTTTCTGTATGTTTGGTTGACTGAACACAGAAAATATCGTATATTTTACGCGCGCCATTCTACAGGTTCTGCCTGACATTCCCCCGGCGCTGCGGAATTCCGTAAGAAAGCCTTTTATCATGGCTGCTCCGAAGTCTCTTGTTCTTAAGCCAAATTTTCTCACAGCAGCGTTGTTATCGCTGTCTGCTTGTGCCGCTCTCGCTTCCGGCTCCTCGGTGTCGGCGGCAACCATTTTTGTCGATGACGACCAGCAGGGGAATGCCTCCCCGACAATCCAGGCCGCGCTTCTGAAGGCCAAAGCGGGGGATACGATCCGTGTTCGGCCCGGCGTCTACTACGGGCCCGTCGTGGTCGATAAGGCCGTTACCATCCAGGGAGCGGGCCCAACGGATTTCGCGACCAACCCGCCCGCCCCCGGTGTCAATGACCCGTCCGTCTCCTCCATCGTCTACAACACGGGCCAGGGTGGCTTTGATGTGGTCGCCGGAGACGTCAGCATCTCCCGATTCCGTATTGTGGGCAGCACCCAGTCGCCTGCGTACCCCAATGCCGGGATCGTCCTGCGGGCGGGAAGCGGGCGCACGCTGAATTCCAACGTGTTCGAGGGCAATGGTCTCGGGGTCTATGCCGAGGGCAACGAGCAGTCGCTGACCATTTCCGGTAATGCCTTTTACAATAACTTCCGCTCCGTTATTGCCTCCGACCCCTACAACCAGACCTATCCCCACGGCGGGATGTTTCTCACGGGCGGTCAGCTCAACACGGCGACGATCCAGAGTAACCGCTTCTCAGGAAACGGGCAGTTCTCGATGAACTTCGGCAACGTTTCGAGCGTTGGCCTCGCGGTCACCCAGAATACCGCCAATAACGAAGGGGCCTTTGTGATCGTCGGCAATACGACGAACGCGCAGATTTCCGGCAACACGGCGACGAATCTTTACAGCACCGGTGTCTACTCCTTCGGGAATAACACGGGGCTGAGTATTTCGCAAAATACCCTGCAGGGAGCCGGTGTGACACTTGGCAATGGGGCGGGTATCCGACTGACGGTCAACTACGGCAATACAGTGGGAGATACGAACCCGAGCATCACGAGCAACACCATCTCCGGATTCCCCTTTGATGGCCTGCGCCTGCAGAGCATCTCCGGGGCGGTCGTTTCCGCGAACACCATCTCCGGAAACGGGCGTCACGGTATCTTTGTGCAGACCACGAGCACATCCCAGTTCACGCAGAACGTCATCAGCAGCAACGCGCAGGTCGGGATTCAGGTCGAAGCGACGTCCACGAACAACCTGTTCGGAGGCTCACCGAGCGCCGGAAACACGCTGACCGGCAATGTGGTCCTGGATGCGGGCGATGCGTCCGTCGGCGGGGGCACCGCGGGCACCGCGAACACCTGGATCGGAAACACCGGGGGGACATCGAACCCCATCGGGATACTGAACAACGCAGCCGCGGCGAGAACCGGCGGAAAGTAAACCGGCAAAAACAAACCGGTCCCTGAGATATCTCGAGGACCGGTTTGGGGTTTTGGGGAATCAGGGGGTCGTGGTGACCGCGGCCTCCGCCCCTTTACGCAGGGATGCCGCCCCGTCGGTAAGGGCTTTGGATGCCGGTGTCACGGTCGCCATGTTGATCTTGCCCGCGAGGATCGCGATAGCACGGCGCGTCTTCGTCTCCGAGGGCGTCAGATTTTTGTTGGCAGCGAGATGATCCATCTTTTTGTGGATGTCCTCCAGGGACGCCAGAGATTTATCCAGCTTTTCGCGGTACGTTTCGCCGCCCCCGGCATCCGTGGCCTTCAGTGACTCCATAAACTCCTGCTCCAACTGCCCGCCGACACGGTCGATGATCTCGGGGTTCTGCCCATCGTCGATCATCTGTTTGACCTCGTCCTTGTGCGCCTGAAGGAACTCCTCCAGATGCTCGCCCAGCTTCGGGGCGTTCTCCGCCGAGTAGCCGGAGATATCGCTGACGATCTGATCTTCCAGCTGCTGCCGATAGTCCGGCATCTGCTTGATCGCATAACCGGGCAGCTCCTCAATCAGGGTCGGGACGCGCCGACGTACCTCCTCCGCGATTGCGGTCGCATTGGTATCGACACGTTCGGCGACAATGCCCTGCGCTATCTCGGCGGCATTCGCGGGCCGCATGGATTCCTGAAACCGGCTGGTGACGTAGCCCAGGTAAAACAGCACGAACAGCGCCGCGCCACCGCTGAAAATGCGGGTCATCAGGAGCGAGCGCTTTGCCTGAGCCAGCTCCGATGCCAGAAAATTCTCCGCCGCGGTACCTGCGGCAGGGGTAACGGTACTCATTTTTTTGCCTCCCCGGATTTTGTGGATGCGGCTGCTGCCACGGGCTTGGCCCCGCCGGTCTTCGCCTCGGGCGGCGCCATCTCCCGCAGATCATCGCGCACCAGATCTACCACGGCGAGCGTCATCTCCCAGGTCGCGGCTTCGCTGCCCGCATTGACTTTCTCCTGGTCGTGAATCGTGGTGATATTACCGACGATACCGTGTACCGCGGAGACATGTTTTCCGATCAGCCGGTCCGCGATCTGCGGCATCCGCTTCTGACCCGCCTGCGTCAGATTCGTGACCAGGGTCTGCATCTTCTCCTCGGTAACATCCGGGAACATCTCCTTGATGGTGCCTTCCCGCTTTTTCATCTCGGCGGAAAAGGTCTCGTCGAGGATTTTTTCGCTGCGGGCGGGAAGGTTCTGCTGCAGCAGTTCCATCTGTTCGAGGGATGCCTGCGCGACTTCCGGCGTGCGCTCGTTCAGCTTCTCAAAAGCGGTCATCACCTCGGGGCGCATTTCCGTGAGCGTCTGGGTCGCAATCTGCTGGACATTGGGGAAAACGTCCTGCTGGAGTCCTGCGGTCAGCTTATTTGTAAACTCCGTTTGACCGGGACCGGGCTGGACCAGGGCAAGCGCGGAGCTGCGCAGTGTCGCGATACTGTACACGACCGTCAGGGCGATCACGGCAAGAGAGCCGAGTCGCCACCAGGTTGCCTCGCGCCGCATCTGGCGAAGCTGGCGGATCTGCTGGGCGACGTCCTGTGTCTGGACGGTCCCAGGGGTTGGTTCGGGGGACATGGCATGTCGTCTTTCTCAAACGAGTGGGCGCGGTGGCGTTCCTCAGCGAACGCAGGGTTCCGCGCACTGGAGACGAATCTTGAAAGAGACTGCGGCAATTCTGCAGGTACGGGACGCTTTCGCCTCCTTCCGCCGTCTGATACGGCTTACGGTTCCGTAGAGAATAATGTAGAGATAGTGTGTCACGCCTGAACGTGAACAACGCAAAATTACCTGCTTGCTGCCGAGCTCGCACGCTATGATTTATCGCTGCCCTCCCGAAAACCTCTAACGTAAGTTATCTCTTTTTCCGTCCGGCTCGGGTATCCTGAGCGGGGAAACAGCGATGCCAAACGGAAAACCGAATATTCTTCTCATTACCAGCGACCAGCAGCACTGGAACACGCTGGGAGTCACCAACCCGAAGATTCAGACACCGCATCTGGATCGGCTCTGCCGGGAGGGGACCCGGTTCAATCGAGCCTACTGCAATTCACCGGTCTGCTCCCCGTCCCGCGCTACGATGATTACGGGGCAGTATCCCTCGTGGCACGGCTGCTGGACTATTGGGGTCAAGCTCCCGGAAGACGTTCCCACGGTCGGTGACTCGTTCCGGCAGAACGGCTACGCGACGACCCTGGTGGGGAAGGCCCATTTTCAGCCGCTCGCCTCGGACCCGGACGGCGGGCAGGAGTCGCTGGAGTGCCAGCCCACGCTTCGCGACCTCGACTTCTGGAAAGATTTTACCGGTCCCTGGTACGGTTTTGACCGCGTCGAGCTGGCCCGCAACCATGCCGATGAGGCGCATGTCGGGCAGCACTACGCCTTATGGATGGAAGAGAAGGGGCTCGCGAACTGGAAGGACTATTTTCAGCCGTGGCCCCCGCCTGTCTCCGAACCCGGCGCGCCCGAACGCCCGTACTGGCTCCACGGACGACAGCATACGTGGGAGCTGCCCCCCGATCTGCACTACACGACCTGGACCGCCGAGCGCAGCATCGCCGCCATCGACCGGGCGCAGGAGACGGATCAGCCGTTCTTCCTATGGGCCAGTTTCCACGACCCACACCCGCCCTATCTGGTGCCGGAACCGTGGGCCAGCCAGTACGATCCCGACGACATGGAAACCGAGCGGGGGACGCTCACGCCGGGCGAGCTGGACCACATGCCGCCCCATTTCGCGCTCACCCAGGAGGCAAAACCGGACTTCTCCGCGTGGCGGGAGACGCCGTTCGCGAACCACGGACTGCACAGCCACCGCGTCGAACCCGAGACCCTGCGGAAAAATATCGCCGTGTACTACGGCATGATCTCGTTCATGGACGAGCAGATCGGACGCATTCTCGCGCGTCTCGACGAACTCGGTATCGCGGACGACACCCTGATTGTCTTCTCCACCGACCATGGGCATTTTCTGGGGCAGCATGGCCTGACCGCGAAAGGACCGTTTCACTACGAGGACCTGCTGAAGCTGCCGTTTATCGTGCGCTGGCCCGGCGGGGGCGTCCCGGCAGGAGGGGAATCCGACGCGCTCCAGGCGCTGATCGATCTGCCGTCCACGTTTCTGTCCGCCTGCGGCATCCCGGTTCCCGGACAGATGCAGGGCGTTGATCAGATTCCTGTCTGGACCGGAGAGGCGGACAGCGCTCGCGACAGCGTGATCGTCGAGTTCCGCCACCAGCCCACGCGGGTACATCTGCGCACGTATGTCGAGGAGCGCTATAAACTCACGATGTACCGCGACCATCTGGACTACGGAGAGCTGTTCGATCTCGAAGCCGACCCCCACGAGCGCGTGAACCGCTGGGACGACCCGGAGTATGCCGCCGTCAAAGCAGGACTGCTCCAGCGGTGGATCAACGCGGAAATCGCGCGTGAACCCACGCGGCTCCCCCGAATCGCAAACGCCTGAGCGTTTGGCCCTCATCCCCGGCGGAGGGATGCCCTCACCCCCGCCCCTCTCCCTAGTATCGCTCGTTCCTCGCTGGGAGAGGGGAGTCTGGAAAACTATCCGGCATCTGCTCTGCACTAGGGTTGGTTTTGCACCAAGCCCGGAGCAAAGCCGCAGCCGCTAACGCTGTCAGACTCCCCTCGCCCATACTTGGGAGAGGGGCCGGGGGTGAGGGCAGTTCCCCCGCCGCGGGGGTGACGGCACTCAGTCTTCTTTCCTGGCGTAGAAGAAAAAACCGCACACGGAGAACACGGAAATCAGCCACAACCCCGTGTTCCAGAGTAGCCACTGCTGGCGAAACGCGGTCTCCCGGTGCGACTGCCACCAATCCGGGCTGCCGATCATCAGAAGGCCCATGCCCAGCCACCCGACCGTCGAGACAAGGGCGACGGTCGCCCAGAGGAATCGGCAGACCGGTGTAAGGGCCAGCCATGCCGCCGTCAGGTCACGCCAGAGGAGGTTTCTCTTTTTCATGCGCCACGTATTATTTTTTCGACCCTTGCGTCAGCAGCGGATGTCCCCGCCGATCGCGGCGGCGAACGGAACAGCACGTTCCTTTGCCGTCCTTTTCATTTCAAGCACCAGGCGGGTGCCTTCCGGCCCGGTCAGCAGGTAGGCATGATCCACGAGAGTCAGCATCATGAACCAGCCCTGACCCGCAGTTCCCGTTGTGGAGTACCCTTGCTTGAGCGTCGAGAGGGGGAGTCGATCCAGGGGGATGCCTTTCCCCCGGTCCTCGATCCAGACCTGCACTCGGTCCTCGTTCCCGCAGGCGGAGACGGTCGCGCCGCCCCCATGATAAAGCCCGTTCATCGCGGCTTCGTGAACCGAAGTCACCATGTCCCCGGCCCGGATTTTGTCGAACTGCGCGTCCTGAGTCAGCTGCCGCACCACCCCTCGGATCTGCCGAAGATGGTCTGCCTCCGTCACACTCAATGTCAGCGGCTCAGGGCTCAGCGGGAAGGGAAGGTCCTCGTTCGTGCGGCAGAGCTTGAGAACCCCTACTGTGGCGCTGTCGAGAATATCCCGGAGCCATTCCTGCTGCTGGGTCAGGGCTGCCTGCTGCATCATAATGGTGACCGGCGCGGTGACCGCAAGCGGGACCAGCCGAACCAGGGACACGGCAGTCGCGAGCGAGATCACGGCGGTAAAGGCACGCGCCACTCCGTTGATACGGTAGGCGGGATTATAGAACATCAGGGCATCGAAAAAATGCGTCCAGCCGCAGGCGGTTATAAAGAGGACGTAAAGCAGGAGGATGAGGATCAGGGGAGTCGGCAGGCGCAGCACACGTCCGTTGCGCCGCCATGCCCAGAGCATCACGACCGGTATCCATAAATAGGCAAGCCAGATGATGGTGTCCGAGACGACATGCAGGGCGATCAGGGAATCGTCCCAGACGCCGCAGAAGCGGCGGGGCATAAACCCCTGACCGCTG
>JAZKEA010000170.1:0-11987 GCA_040387315.1 Armatimonadota bacterium
GATAAACGCGGGGGTGAACCGCAGCGCCACCGTCCGCAGGGGCGGCAGAGACAGAGGAAACAGGAACGCTTTTACCAAGCGACAATGCAGTAGGGGCCGCCGCAGCGCGGGCCAGAAACTCGGCTCGATTCATCGTGAGGTTATCCTTCTTTAGCAGGCGGAAGAATCAACACTGAGACTTCCTGAGATTTCCGCTCGGCAGTGAGCGGCAGAGAAACAACGATCCGTCCTTCGTCAGGATCGGCTTTACCGTCCTTCTTATAGGGATCATGCGGCAGAACGGGCCAGGAGAGCGAAGAGCCCGGCGGAAGCGTGATACGCCAGCCGTTATGCTCGAAGAAATCCCCTGCCTCGCCAACAGAAATCTTTATCGGCGTTTCATCGAGTATTCCGGTGGCGTGAGCGATTTTCCAGGCAGTATTTCGGTGCGGCAAAAGCGGCAGATGCGCCTCCACCGTCTGTTCCGCAGAAGATGGCGGTTTCACAAGCGCGTAGGTGAGTATCGCCTTCGTATCGCTTACCGGCTTAATGGAAACGCGGCAGTCGGCGTCTCCGTAACGGAGAGCCAGAGCAAGCGCCTCCGGTTCAAGAGTGGCCTTGGCGGGCGTGTGGAACAGGCCGGAAGGCGGCGTGAAATCCGGGTTCTCATCGCCGGGCTTATGGAACAAAAGAGACGTATCTCCGACCGTGAATGTGCTCCAGAGCGGCTGCAGTTTTGTGTTGCCACCTCCGACGATCAGCCCCACGCTGTCATGGAACAGGCTGACGAGGTTCTGCCGGTCCTGAATCCAGCGAGACTGCGGGACGGGGGCATGGTACGCGGAAAGCGCGATAAACCAGGGCTCCTGACGATCCACGGCGGCATCGTTTTTCCCCAGCACAAAGCGGCGCTGCTTCATTTCGCCGGGTGCGGGCAGGGCAGAACCCTCCGTGCCATAGAGAAGAAACGAGGCCGCTCCGTCCGCGGCGAGTACAGGGTCTTTCTTTGCCCGCTTCGCCCGCGCCCGGATCAGCCCCCACTGGCGCCGGATATAACCGCGGCCCTCCGGGCTGAAGCTGAAACCCGCACCCGGCATCGAAACCGTAGAATGGTAGATCTGACGCTCATCCACGGTCTCGACCGCCGATCCATTAGGATACGTAAAGCTGGCATGGAAGCGGGCCGCACGCTCCAGCGCGGGCAGCACGACCGGGTCTTTCGACATGCCGTAGTACGCGCCGAGTGCATCCACATAAACAAAGTTGTAGCCGACGACCGGCCCCAGGTTTTCCGACCAGAAGCCACCGGGATCCTGGGTCGCCACGATACGCTTCATATAAGCGCTCGCCTGGGTTTTCCATTCGGGACGGTTCAGCGCAGCGCCCGCGCAGTATAGCCCCATGGCGTGGTGCGTCGGGATGTTGTGCAGCGTTTTCAATGCTGTTGCCGAGATTCCCTCAAACCCCAGCGTGAGCGCCTTTTCCCACCGCGCCCGACGTTCGGCGGGCAGCGCCTCCTTCACCAGAGCATAGGCGCGAATCCAGCGGGAATAGGTCCAGGGCATATAGATGTCGCCCCAGGTCGAGTTGTCTTTCTTGCGGAAAACCCACATACCCCGCGGGTTCTGGGCGGCAATAAGCGCGTCGCCTCCCCTGCCGATAGCTTCCAGCAGAGCAGGATCATGATAGTGCGGGTTGGCGGAATCCTTGATCGACCAGGCAGCCGCAAGCGGAAACAGAACGTTCTGGTCGGTGACTATCCAGATTCCGCTTCCGAACTGCCCTGTTGCCGGGTCCTGTGTCTTCAGGATCTCAGGCACCCTCGTCATAAGCTGCTGCAGAAACTCAGCTTTAAAGGTCCATTCGGATTCCGGTTCCACGGCGACACTGGCGGGCAGAGCAGCAAGAGCGGAGACGAATTCAGCACGGGTCATGTTTCTGGGTTCCTTTTTGTCGTCAGGGCCGAGGGCCTCAGGACGGAACGTCGGTTTCGGGCCGCGGTCAGTATCGACACCATCTTTGTCACCCCGCGCCGCCAGATTGCCGCAGGCACCTGACCTGGGGACTCCAGCTCCCACACCTCCTGCAGATAGTGGAACAGAGTGCGGTTTGGGGACGCCTTACGCCACTGCCTATAACGATTCCAGTGGTATGTCAGGGACTCCTGCGGACTGGCGGGAGGAATAAAGGCGGCACGCTTTGACTCGGGAATAGCCCAGAGAGCATAAAGTACCTGGTGGGTTCGAGACGCGGGAATCGCCTTCAGCTCACGGAGAACCACTTCCGGTATCGGAGCGCTCAGGGCGTCGGCAAGATAACCAAGGGTATCGTAGAGGGGCAGGGCCATCTGGTGCTCGCGCGCCTGCTGAACCAACCGGTCCCAATCCAGCGTCAGACCGGGCTTATTCAGCAGGGTATAGCTATCCGCGACCCAACGCAGCAGCGGGCCGCCAGGACGGCCCTCAGAACCATGGATACAAAGGTGCAGCAGCAGATCGGCGGGATTCGGAACCGCGGTTTTCATACCCTGAAAATGCGCTGTCCGAGCTCCTTCCCAGAGCATAGCGTCTGTTTTCTGAGCGCCCTCTTTATCAAAGAACGAGTTCATCGCATGCCAGTGCAGATCCAGCCGCTGCTTCGTCGGGGAAAGGAACGCCTGCTCCCGATCCTCACTCACACGCTCCTGGCGGTAGATATCCTCACCGTACGCGAGCAGCCAGCCACTTGCACGAAGCAGTTCCATGCTCCGCCATGCATCGTTTACCGGCACCAGAAGGTCGAAGTCCCCCATAGGACGCAGGCCGTAATCCGGATAGTACTCCTGTATCAAGGCCGCGCCTTTGAGAAGCAGCGTCGGAATACCCGCTTCTTCCAGAGCGCGCAGTACCGGTGTCATGTCCCGAACCAGAAGCTGGTTTTTGCACCACGTATGGCGGTACACCCCCTTGAAGCGCGGCAGTTCCGGTGTGTCTATCCCCTGGCTTTTAAGGCTGACCGAGAGAAGCGGTAAGAGGCGGATCGAACCCCCATCCAGAACATCGATATCTACCTGGGAAATCCAGGCATCCCAGGCACGGGCGGACTCCTCACCACGCAGCAGGGATGCCTTCAGAAGCAGTTCCTGCGTGGGACTCGGTCGGCATCTCCAGGCTTTCCCGCTCTCCCCGACGTCACGCATCGGGCGCTCCCGTAGCTCTGCGGCGGTCCAGCGACGCCTTGAGGATTTTTACGTAGTCTGACTGCAGATGCTTTTCACGGATCCCGGTGTTGTCGCCGTGAATCCGCCGATGCAGGAGCACGTCCGGCAGCATCTCACTGCGCAGCCCGGCTTCGCGCGCCCGGAGAAACCAGTCGATAAAGTCCCCCAGCTGTCTTGTGGTATCGAAACTGCCGACGCGGGCGAATGTGCTGCGCGAAAGGAGCATTGTCCCCTTCAAATAGCCGGGCGCAGCTGCGTCCTGGGCGGCAGAGACCGATTCACCCGAGGCGGCGACATCCGGGCTCACAAAAGGCTGGGCATGCGCGAAAACGATATCGGGTGCATCAGGACGCCTCAACGCCGCCGCCTGACGCGCGATCTTATCCTCGTGCCATAAGTCGTCGGCGTCCAGAAAGGCGAAAAGGTTTCCTCGGGCCTGGGCGACACCGAAATTCAAGGCCGCGCTAACGCCTTCATGCGGTCTCGTGAAGCAGCGAACCGCGCTCCCATATCCTGCTGCGACTGCGGCGCTTCGATCTGTAGAGCCATCGTCAACGACAATTACCTCAAGCACCGATCTGGTCTGATTCAGAACGCTCTCTATCGCCTCCGCCAGGTACCGCTCGCCATTGTAAACCGCGATAATGACGCTGACCGCACTGCCGGTGTCTGTATCAGCCGCTTCGTGGTGGGTGATCATGGCTGCTCCTGCGTCCCTGACAAAGCCCGACGCCGCAGAAGAGACTGTCTCAGCACCTGAAGCATCTGAAGATCAGCAACGGACTTCTGATGCGTCAGACTGGCTTCGTGGCGTCGATAGTGCAGCGTGACCGCGCTGATCTGTGCGATAGAGACCGAGTTTTCACGCGCACGCAAAAACCAGTCCACATCCTCGCTGGTGCGCAGCGTGGGATCAAACACGCCGACCTTATCGAACACGGACCGACGAAATAAAGCGGCTCCCAGATTAGGACCGTAAATTGTACCTTCTCCGGTTTCCGGCAGGACCCTCACCTGCCCGGTAACGACATCAAGAGCCGGGTCTGCCTGCAGCGCGTGGGTGCGGACCTCCAGGCTTTTTTCCGGCCACAGATCGTCCGCATCCAGAAACGCGATGAAATCGCCTTGTGCCAGTTCCAAGCCATGGTTACGGGCGGATGAGGGTCCTGCATTTGCCTGGTAAACCCTCCGCAGCAGACCCTGTGATTCTGCCTGAAGACGTTCCGCTATAGCAGGGGTATCGTCGGTCGAGCCATCATCGATTAGGAGGATTTCGGTCGGGCGATACGTCTGCCGCAAAACGCTCTCTACGGTGGCGGCAAGAAAAGGCGCGCCATTGTAGACAGGGATGATAACGCTCAGGAAATTCTGTGCCGGCATCGAGTCACTCCTTTTCCGCGAGGATACCGAGAATCACATCCGGCAGGACGCTGCGGTCCGTGCCTAGTTCGAGCCGGTAGCTGGGAACCTGCCGCACCAGAGCCCCCAGTCGACTAAAATCAGCGCCTCCCGCGTGTGGCAGCTGGAAAAGGGTGCTGGGAGCGAGGGCGATTAAGCTCGCCGCGGGCGAGATGCGCACGACCCTGGTTTGGGGCAGGCCGGTCACCTGCGGCAAAAGAATCGCCTTCAGGGGAAAACCCGCTGACAGAGCGCTGGGAATATGACCCGCCAGGAAGTACAGCGCTTTTTCCTCCGGAAGGCGAGCACGGTTGCTGAGCGCCGGTTCCAGATGCGCGTAATGCGCCACATCGGGCGCACAGACCTTACCGGAGCTGTACAGGCTGTGAATCCGGGGTTGTGTACCAGGCTGCACCGCGCAGTAGTCGTCCCCGGCGTACCGGAGCGCTGACCCCAGACATGCTTTGGCCGTCGTGGATTTTCCCGATCCCCCTTTGCCGACCAGCAGAACGCCCCCGTCCTCCGTGCCGACCGACGCCGCATGGACCACCTGCTGTCCCTGCGATCCAAGCCACCAATGCAGAATAGTCAGCAGGGGAGCGCCGCATTCGTAGTAGGGCAGCCGCTCAGCATCCGGGACCCAGTACACGGCGGTGCTCGCTTGTGTGCTGAGGACGGACAGCGCCCCGGAGACCGCATAGTGCAGAAGGAGACTGTCCGCGCAGTCTTCTGTCTTCCCTGCCGAGCGGGCCGGGGTGGGCAGATCTGTCCTTGTGGAGGCACTATCCCAAAGACAGACGGTCAGCGAGGGATTTGGGCTGGGAATTGCAGCCAGGTGTTCGAGCGCCGGTGTCAGGCGGGAAAGCAGGGCCGGCCCTGCAAACCTCAGACAGACGGACAGACCGCCCACGGTGTAAAATCTCTCAAAAACAGCCCCGGCGTTTTCCGCCGCACTCTCGAAACCCTCAAGAGCGGTCTGGAAATACGCCGATGATCGCGGAGGATCAATGGGCCTGGGATTCAACAGCGACTTTCTCCACCGCATTCGGCCAGCCCGTCTCATCGACATCGTGAATGACGTCCATCAGCAGCAGCTCCTGCATATCCGTATATTTACTGATCTGTGGCGCGGCGAAAGGAGGCAGGCCAGAGGGGGCGCTAGGGGACGCGGGAATTGGGGCCTCGGTGCCGGGTGTTTCCTCAGGAGAGGATGTCACCAGACTTTCTGCCAGCAGGTTTTGGAGAAAGGTCTGGATAGCGGGCTGGACCTCGGAATGGTCGCCGCTGTATCGGCTCAGGATATGCGCTGTCATCTCGGCCAGCGTGCTCCCCGCCTCAATCAGGCTCCAGATATCCGAACCGACGGTGTTCAGACTGTAGTAGCTGCCGCTGTCGAGGTTAACAATGACAACCTCGTCATCGAATGTCTCGTGAATGATTCTGTTTGTCTTGACGGTAAAGAGCATGGGTTTCCTGGACAACCTCCTCAGCCAACGGTTCTACGGGACAATACGCCACGAATAGTGCGAAACCCTGCCGTTTAATCGCTTCGAACGGATTTAGAGAACAGGGCTCGGCCAGGTATAAATGTCTCTCTGATCCGCCATTGTCCATGCGGTTGTACGGGCATGAGGACGACGAACACCGGGACGTGCCGCCATCTGATCGGCAAGTTCGCTCCAGGCCCACTCGATAGCTACCTCGGCGGGCATAGATAAACGCAGGGCATCGCTTGGGCTGGCGTCTCGCACCGCCTGCGCAATATCGGCCTGTATGCGGGACCGAACCTCGTCCACGGGATACAGGTCACAGGTCGCCCAGCCCGTTCCGCGCTTCGTGGGGGTGGTGGCGACATGCGGATACAGACGCCGGGCCTCATCGCAGAGCGCCTCATCCCCGGAGACATAGACAAGCGGAACGCCGAAGCTTCCGGCATACAGAGCGCACTGGCTCATTTCGCCGATCTCCTCGCCATCGAGTGTGACGCGGCAGATCACCTTGGAGCGTTGCGTGTGGTCAAGAAAACCATGGAGTGTGCCTGCCATGGCGTGCTGCCCAACCATGGCGACCGCGTGAACTTCCTCGGAAAGACCCTCCCAGCGAAGAGGGCTGCGCTGGGCGACCCCGACTTTGACGGCGCGTGGATCGAGGGCATCGGTAAATCCCTTGAAACGATTACGTCCGTGACCGTCGAGAACGCGGACCTCCGTCGCTCCCGCATCGAAGCAGCCGGCAATCGCGGCATTGGTATCCGCGGTTAGCTGGTCGCGTCCGTAAAGATACGCGGGGGCGTCATCGTCGGGATGTCCGCACTGCTCCCACTGATCCAGTCCGGCAAGACCTTCCATATCGGTGCAGATCCAAACGATCATCGGGCTCCCTTACCCTTCCTTTACTTGAGCCATTTGTCGATGTTTTGCTTAACAAAGATGTCGTCGTTCATGCTGGGGTAGCTGCGGTAGATACGGTCGATCTCTTCCGCCTGACCTGGAGAAAGACCTTCCTCGGGGTCCAGGCACCAGATACCCGGCAGAAGTCCCTGACGTCGCAGCACCTCATGTATACCCGCGATACACCCCCGGAACCCGTTTGCCGCATCGAACAGAGCCGCATTCGCATCCGTCACCGCAACCGTTCGCGTCAGCCAGGACGCATCGAGGCGAGACAGCTCCCGCGCCGCCTTGACCTCCGACAGAAGCGACACTGCCTTGCTTGTCCAGGCGGCCCAGTGACCCAGCAGACCGCCCACGATCTGACGAGACACAGGAGCAGACCTGCCATCTACCGTGAATTCCCAGCGGGTCAAGAGGTCGGTAATAATACTGTCGTCGTTGCCGGTGTAGAGTGCGATGTCGTCTCTGCCCGACTCCACAACCGCCCGCACCACATCGATGGTCTGGTACCGGTTGAACGGCGCGATCTTAATGGCAACCACGTTCGGGATGCGGGCGAACTCGCGCCAGAAACCGTAGCCGAACACTCGTCCCCCCACGGCGGGCTGCAGGTAGAAGCCGATCAGCGGGATCACCTCAGCCACGGCCCGGCAGTGCGCAAGGACGGTCTGATCGTCTGCTTCCTTGTATGCCCCCAGGCTCAAAAGACCCGCGTGATACCCGAAGCGGCGGGCAACCTGAGCCTCCCCCACCGCCTGAGCGGTTTTTCCGCATAGACCCGCTACCTTGATAAAGGGACGGGAATCCTGCCGAAGCACCATATCGGCAGTTTCGGCGGCGAGTTCAAGGACAGGGGCGTATAGGCCGTGTTCGCGGATGGCGAACTGTGTGGTGTGGACACCCACCGCCATTCCGCCTGCCCCACTTGCCAGGTAGTAGCGGGTCAGCGCCCGCTGATGTTTCTCCGACAATTTGCGGCTCGCATCAAGCGCCAGAGGATGCGCGGGAATAACCTGACCCGACAGCAGATGACTGCGAACGTCAAAGGCAGGAGAGGGTTCGGATTCGCGCGAAGGGAGCGCAGCGGCAGCAGATCCGCGCGAAGGGAGCGTTGCAGAGGGAGACATGGTAGCGGAGGTAGGCATTGCAGCGTGGATCCTTAATCAGTATTTGCCGTCGCGGGTTTCGTAGTGGGTCGGCTTGTTGAGCAGTCGGTTGCCGTTGGAGATCCAGTCGCCTACCCAGCTTATGAGCGTATCGAGTGGGAGAGTCGGTGTGCCCAGTAAGTTATAGGCGCGTTCCGGGTTCGACAATAGCGCGGTTGGCGCTTCCTGCCCGACAATAGTCGGCGTGACTCCGAATCTTCTTCCAAAACTCTCCGCCAGAGAGCGCACGGAAAGTATCTCCGCCCCGGTGACGTTAAGAGCGAGTGGCGGAACCGAGGCGTGGAGCAGGGACTGGAGGGCCTGCGCGTTGGCATCCCCCTGCCAGATAACATTGGCATAGCCCATGGTGACATCAACGGGTTCACCGCTCTGTACTTTCCGCGCGATGTCCACCAGTACCCCGTAGCGAAGGTCGATAGCGTAATTCAGTCGAAAAAGGACGGTAGGCGTTCCGTTGTTTTTTGCGAAATAGGTAAAGATCCGCTCACGACCGACACAGGAATTCGCGTAATCGCCCAGTGGTTCGGTGGCATCATCTTCGCGTGATCCGCCGGAATCGACAGACATATTGGGATAAACACAGCCCGTCGAGAAGGCGACAAGCCGCTTGGCCTGGGCGTATCGTTCTGCCACCAGGGCGGGAACATACGTGTTCATCATCCAGGTGTTTTCCGGGGCCTCCGTGGTCCCGAACTTCTGACCCGCCATAAACACGACATTGGCAGCATCGGGCAGAGCAGCGACCTGCGCCCGGTCGGAAAGATCCGCGGGAACGGTCTCAATACCCGATCTTTCGAGCAGCGCACGGGAGGCGGGATCCGAAAAGCGGGCAACGGCGATAACACGCTGACTCTCGCGTCCGGCGGCATCTAGGGCACGGCGCGCCATACGTGACAGGCTCGGCCCCATCTTCCCGCCCGCTCCCAGAATGAGGATATCCCCCTCCAGCGCCGCGAAGTCCTGACATAACCGCTCTGTCGGCTGTGACAAAGCCTCTTCAAGGGCCTCTTCGTTCGCGGGGGCTGAGGAGGAGATAGCCTGCTCAGGCGTGATCTTTTCGGCTAATGTCATATTATGAGTATTCCATATGCTATATAGCTTTCGTTGGGGGGAGTATACCGGACAGCGGTTCCTATTGTCAAGGATGGCCCGTACATAGTATGGCACAGCGCTTTAAGGAAAAGTGGTTAATGAGAGGGAATCTATAGCGGGAAGCGGGAGCCGTCGGTCTTTGTCGATCTATCGGGCAGGAATAGCTTGACAGGCTTATTTGGTTTGCGGTACACTTCCCCAACCCGTATAGACGGGTGCTATATAGTATATAGACAGCCGCCTTTATCGTCATCCGCCTGCACTTTACCTAGTTAGATCGCAGCGAGGCACTACTTTTGAAGACAGGTAACCACCTTAACGATATCTCCCTCAGCACTCTTCAGGATGTTCGGCCCAAATACCGCATCCTTCAGGATCTGATTCGTCAAGGAATCGACGACCACAGCCTGACGCAGGGCGGCACCAAACTCCCCTCCGAGCACGATATGGCACGTGCCTTCGGCGTGGCCTATATGACCGTGCGTGCCGCGGTGAATGAGCTGGTGAGCGAGGGACTGCTGCAGCGTATCCATGGCAAGGGGACGTTCGTCCGGCAAAACTCCCCGGTTGCGCAGACGTCGGCGGGCGTCATCGCTCTTGTGGTGCCGTCGCTGCAGTCGCTGTGGAATGTGGCGGGGCTCTACTATTTTCCCGGTATCGTGCAGGGGTTCTGTGCGGAAGCCACCAAGCTGGGCTACGAACCCTCGGTCATCGGGCGTACCCGTGATGCGTCTCTCTCGGCATCCGGCGAGTTTGCCAGCCTGGTCGGGGCGGCCTGCCTTCTGATCTCGCGGGAAGATTCCGAATCCCTGGAGGCGATGCGCGACCTCAAGGTACCGGTCGTCGGTATCAACCATTACCGGGGCCGACGCGCGATAACCTCAGTTGTCACCGATCAGGCGGGCGGTATGGAGGAGGCAGTCAGGCTGCTTGCGGACCAGGGGCACCGGCACATCGCCTTCCTGCCGGGTCCCGAGGGCAACCTTGGCGCGGAGGAGCGGCAGCGAGGCTTTGTGCGGGCCGCATCCGCTCTTGGTCTCTCGACCATCGTGGTGGAAGACGAACCCAGGGACTATACGGATCTCAGTGGTGTCGTCCGGACACGGGCCCTGATGGCACGCGAAAAGCCCCCGACGGCGATTGTCACGGCGGGTGACCTGATCGCGGCGGGCGTCGTTCAGGCGGCGCATGAGATGGGGCTTTCTATCCCGGGCGATCTTTCCGTGATCGGTTATGGTGACTTTGAAGTGGCTTCGTATCTTCAGCCGGGGCTGACGACAGTACGTATCCCGCTGCGGGACCTGGGGGCGCAGGCCGCGGAGCTGATCCATGAACAGGCATCGGGTAAAGCCCGCCGCAAAACGACGTCGCTCTCGACAACCTTGATTCAACGGGGCTCTGTCGCCCCCCCTCGTGCTTGACCTTCGGGGAAGGAAACTGAACGTTCGCGCTTATGGAATCTTCTGCAAACGCTGCTAATGCCGCCTCAACTATCGCCCTTCTGGGAGTCTGCGCACTGCCCGCGCCCAATCCTAACGCGCCACGGACAGCCCAGCACACCGAGTATATCCACGAGATACTCGGGCACGCGGGTATCTGCTACGCTCCCGTCGCCTTCGATGAAATCGCAGGCAGGCTGAGCGGTCTCAAGATCCTCCTGACGGTGGGAGAGAAAGCGTTTGATGCACCGCTGAAAGAGCAGCTGGAGACGTGGGTCAGTGACGGCGGCATCTGGATCAGTATCGCAGGTCTTTGCGGCATGGGCGAGCTGATGGGAGCCGAGTATACCCCTTCCGCCTATTCGCTCTGGGCCAGCGGCCTGCGGGCGCTTGGCGAGGGCTTTCTGGACGCTCGCGAAAACACGCATCCGATCCTCGCGGACCTGCCGCTGCCGCTTCATTATTTCAGCGGTATCGCGGTGACACCAACCAGCGCCACGGTGGCTGCAAAAGTTCTGGATGCCCACCATCGACCGACGGAGAATGCCGCTCTGCTGACGCGCAACGTCGGCAAGGGTCAGTGCCTGCTTCTGACCCCGGATATCACCGGGGCGGTCGTGCGGATTCAGCAGGGTGTCTCGGTTACCAGGGACGGTGTCCCCGCCCCGGACGGCACCGGCCCGGTTTCAGACGCCGTGCTTAAAAGCGATGATGGTCAGGTACTGGACTGGCTGCTGGACCGGGAACCGGTTTCCGGCGTCCCCGGTCTTTCCCTGTTCCTTCAGCCGGTCGCGGACCAGTGGCGCGGCGTCGTGCTTCGTTCGCTCTTTTATGCCGCGTCGGAGCGAAAACTTTCCCTGCCTCTGCTGTGGTACTACCCCAACAGCCTTCCCGCCCTGGGCCATATCTCCCACGACACCGACGGCAACAAGCCGGAGTTGGGCTGGCAGCTTCTGGAGACGATGCGGGAGGCGAAGGCTCATTCGACCTGGTGTGTTATCCTGCCCGGCTACGCACCGGACATCATTCAGACGATCATCGCGGACGGTCACGAGCTTGCGACCCACTTCGACTCGATGACGGACGGCTGCCCGTGGGGCGAGCCGTATTTTGACTCCCAGTGGCGGCAGCTTTGCGAGATATTCGGGCCGGACCACAAGCCGACCACGAACAAGAACCACTACCTGCGCTGGGAGGGCGGCGTTGAATTCAACCACTGGTGCCTGCGGGCCGGAATCCGTGTGGAGCAGAGTCGTGGCGGCACCAAGCAGGGAAACAAGGGATTTGTTTTCGGGACCTGCCATCCACTCCGAGTGGTCGG
>JAZKEA010000170.1:11997-15632 GCA_040387315.1 Armatimonadota bacterium
GGAGGGCGACACCGAGTTCTTCGACTGGTGTATTCAGCGCGGCATCACTCTGGACCAGAGCAAAGGCGCATCCAAGACCGGCGAGGCAGGGTTCAACTTCGGCACCTGCCACCCGTACCGTCCGGTCTCCCCTAACGGCACTCTTCTTCCAATCCACGAGCTGCCTACCCCAACCCAGGACCTGCATGTCTTCGCCCCGCCGGAGATCGTGCCGCCTTTGCTCGATGCGGTCACGCGGCAGTATGGGATTCTTCACCTTCTGTTTCATCCCGCGCATATCGATAAACCGGGTGTCGCCGATTCCATCAAGAACGCGGTGGCATTAGGACGTGAAAACGGCCTGGAGTGGTGGACGGGACGAGAGATCGCCGACTGGGAAACGGCGCGGCGGTCGGCGAAATGGACGGCAACGGAAGACGGCTTCCGGCTCGCCGCGGACACGGCGCTTGCAGGCGCGACGATCTTGTTTCTCGCTGCCGAGGGAACCACGGCAGTGGTCGAGGGACAGCCGGCAACAAAAACGATAGAGCGCTGGGGATTCAAATTTCAGACGGTAACGCGTGGCCTGACGGGCGGCGAGACGCTTCGGATCACGGTGGAGAACAACTAGATGAGCCTATTAGAACGAGATGCGCGAATCGCGAACGAGCTGGACCGACCCGCTATCGAAGGCGGCGAGCCAACTAAAAAGACGCCGTATGGCAGCGAAAAGCGGTATGGCGCGGAAGAGTTAAAAGAGCTTACCGAGGCGCTGGAGCAGGGAACCCTGTTCTACTCCCAGGGCAAGAAAGTGTTCCAGCTGGAGGAGACGTTCGCGGCGACCTATGGGGCGAAGTATGGCGTCACCTGCTCCAGCGGCACGACTGCGATCCATACCGCACTCACGGCTCTTGGAATCTCGCCCGGCGACGAGGTGATCGTGCCGCCTATCACGGATATGGGAACGCTTTCCCCGATTCTGTATCAGAACGCGGTGCCGGTCTTCGCCGATCTGACGCCCCACGGCTATGTGCTGGATACCGAGTCTGTCCGGGCCGCGATCACACCGCGCACCAAGGCGGTTATCGCGGTTCAGCTCTGGGGCAACACGTGCGATATGCGCGCGCTGCGTGCCCTCTGCGACGAGCACAATATCTTTCTGGTCGAGGACTGCGCTCAGGCATTTCACTCCACCTACGATGGGCAGCTTATCGGCACGACCGGTCATGTCGGCTGCTTCTCCTTCAACGAGTTCAAGCATATCTCCTGCGGCGATGGCGGCATTGTCATCACCAATGATGCGGAGCTGGCGGGTCGGCTGAGGCTCTCCACGGACAAGTGCTACAATCGTCAGCCGGACGCACTGGTTCGCCAGCCCCTTTTCCTTGCCAACAACTATCGCATGACCGAGCTTCAGGGCGCGGTTGCCCTGGCGCAGCTTCCCAAGCTGGAGAGCATCGTGGAGCGGCGACGCCGATGGTGCGAGGCGCTCTCCGCTGACCTGAGTACAGTGGAAGGGATCACGCTGCCAACCCCGACACCCGGCTGCAACCCGTCGTGGTGGTTCTATATGATGCGGGTTCAGCCCGAGATTCTGGGCGCGGATGCCGACGGTTTCTGCAAGGCGCTTGGCGCTGAGGGAATCCGGGCGACCGCTCACTATATCGGCAAGCCAATCTACGCGTATCCCATCTTTACGGATCACAGCGCCTATCAGCGCGGCTCCCACGCCTTTGAGAGCATCGACTATACAGCGGTCACCTGCCCGGTCGCCGAGGCGATTTTGGAGACAGGAGTCACCCTGCCGGTCAACCAGGCATTTACCGACACCGACCGTGAGGAGATTGTCCGGGGGGTTCGTCGCGTGGCGGCATGGTTTGCGCGGGGAAGGGTGGAAATCTACTGAAGTCACCGCAAGTGAACCTGGCCCCTACCGTGCAGTCGGCGCGGCTGACCTTTGCCCGTCGTCCGTTTCTGGTACCACTTCGTCTGAGCAGCGGGACCATCACCGACATCACGGAGGCACGCGCCGAGGTAACCGTGACGGTGGACGGCAAAACCGCCACGGGCCACGGGGCGATCTATCTGAGCGACCTGTGGGCCTGGCCCGATCCGTCCCGGACTTCCGCCGAGCGTGATACCGCCATGCGCGCCTTCGCCACTCAGATGGCTGCGCTGCTGCCGTCCCTTGTCGGGGATGACAGCGCCCATCCCTTAGAAGCCGGGCTGCGCCTCCACCGGGCGGCGCTTGACGCGGACTCTGCGTTGCCGCCCCTCGCACGCCTTGTCAGTACGTCCCCGCTGGATGCCGCGCTCCATGATGCCGTCGGTCAGGCGCTGAACCGCTCTGCCTTCGCGCTCTATGATGCGGACTATCCGATCCCGTCTGCGGACACCCACTTTCCCGGTATCGGTGCCTGTGCCGCTGTCCGTGCCCTGCTGAAACCGTCCCCCGCGCCCACTGTCGCAGCGACCCTGGTTGTCGGCAAGGGAGATGATCTCACAACACTCTCCCCCTGGATTACAGACCGGGGCTACACGTGCTTTAAGCTGAAGATCGGCGGCACCGATCCTGCCGAGGATGCGAAACGAGTCTCCGCGGTCTTCCAGTGGGCGCGAGGGTTAGGCGCTGCGTCTCCCCGGCTTTCGGTGGATGCCAACTGCGCTTCACCCGATGCCGAAACAGTCGCTCGGTTCGTCGATCTTCTCGCAGAGACGGACCCCGACGCTTTCGCGACTCTGGAGTCGATTGAGCAGCCTACGGGCCGGGACATCTCTGTTCACTCCTTCGACTGGCATGCCATTGCCGCCCGCCGTCCGGTCCTGATCGACGAGGGGCTGACCGACTGGGATTCGCTTCAGACCGCGAAGACTCAGGGATGGAACGGCATGGCGGTCAAGACCTGCCGGGGCCATAGCTTCTCCCTTGCCGCCGCCGCCTGGGCGCATCAGAACGGGTGGATGCTCACGATGATGGACCTCACGAATCCCGGATACGCGGCGATACAGTCCGCTCTGTTCGCCGCGCATCTTCCCGGTGTGACGAATATGGAAATGAACGCCGCCCAGTATACGCCCGCCGCGAACGAGTCCTGGCTGCCGCGTCTTGCCGATCTGCTGGCACCTACAGACGGCGTCCATCATCTGCCCGCGCCGATTCCGCCGGGGCTTGGCGGGAGTCTGTAGGGCTCTTTGTATTATAAATCGATTGAGGAAAACAGTATGATCCGTGTCGGCCTGGTAGATTTCGATACGTCGCATGTCGCGGCCTTTACACAGCGTTTGAACCATATTGGTGTCGGCCCGGAGGAGTGGGTGGAAGGGGCGAAAGTCGTGGTCGGATTCCCCGGCGACTCCGAGATGATGCCCGAGCGTATCCCCGGTTATGTCGAACAGCTTACCGGCTACGGTGTCCCGCTAGCCGAGCGCTGGGAAGACCTGCTGGGCCAGATCGATGCCGTGATGATCACCTCCCAGCAGGGGGCGCGGCACCTGGAGCGCGCCCGCCCGTTTCTGGAGGCGGGCCTGCCAACCTTCATCGACAAGCCGTTCGCGGGAAACGCCGCCGAGGCGGCAGAGATAATCGCTCTTTCCCACGCGCACAATGCCCCGCTGATGTCCTGCTCCGCCCTCCGATGGGCTCCCGAGGTACAGGA
>JAZKEA010000170.1:15642-16669 GCA_040387315.1 Armatimonadota bacterium
AGAACATACTGGAGGCCAAATGGATAAAAGAAGCGGAACTCGGGCCTATCGTTTCCACCGACATCTGGACCACGGCGATGCTTCACCCCGGTAATCCCGGTCTGCTGCAGTACAGCATCCACGGGGTCGAGATGCTCTACACGCTCATGGGCGCCGGGTGCCAGACGGTGCAGGCGGTATCCAACGCGGGCGGCGAAGTGGTGACGGGCACCTGGTCCGACGGCAGGATCGCCACTGTCCGCGGCATCCGTGACGGTGCGGGCGGCTTTGGCTTCACGACCCACTACGAGAAGGGGCACCATGCCGCGACGGTTCAGGGCGGCGGCTACTACCGGGAGATGCTCAAGCAGATCGTCGGCATGTTCACGACGCGGCAGTCCCCGGTTCCTACCGCCGAAACGCGCGAGATTATTGCCTTCTGTGATGCCGCCGCCGCGTCTATCGCCCAGAACGGCGCTCCGGCAGCTATCCGCTGAGACAGTTGCTTGACATCGGTTTGCGGCTTATGGTAGACTTCACCAACCATAAGCTATATAGCATAGAGGGTTCGCGATAGACGGTGCAGAGCAGCGCCATTGCCCGATCAGCGAACCCTGGAACTGTCGCATTGATGCGCAGATCGCAGTTTTCTCGTAAGTCACCGGTCTGATCAGGTTCAGCAGGAGAAGAATTGTTATGCAGGTATACAACGGCGGTTTGCTTCCAGCCTCCCCAAAGCGCAACGCGTTCACCTTGATCGAACTGCTCGTGGTTATCGCAATTATCGCAATCCTCGCCGCTATACTATTCCCTGTTTTCTCTCAGGCGCGTGAAAAAGCTCGGCAGGCAAGCTGTCTCTCAAACATTCGGCAGCTTACAATCGCAGGTATGGCTTATGTTCAGGATTACGACGAGACCTTCCCCATCTGGCACGCCTACAGCAAAATGACGGCGACGCCGCATTATGGCATTGAACTGCTGCTCCAGCCCTACCTCAAGAACACCGATCTGTTCCGCTGCCCCGACGACAACGGCGGCCCGCCGGCCG
>JAZKEA010000170.1:16679-26647 GCA_040387315.1 Armatimonadota bacterium
AGCCAATATGACAGTATCGCCTGGGCCGACGACCTACTGGAGCGATGTTTTTGCCCCCTATGTCAAGAGTGGCGGCACAAGCTTTGACCAGGGCGTGTACAACTGCCCCTCCTTTGATAGGTCGGCTAAAGGCTATGAACGTACGACACGCTCTTATGGATGGAACATAGGAACGGCACGGCGGAGTTACCGCAACGGTTTTGGCTATCGTATGCCACCAGCCGATGCTACGCCTTTTGTCACCCTTCCCGATGTCAAATATCCGGCGGAGAGCATCTTTTTTGGAGATATTAGTCCCTATTCATCTAAAGATACCAGCGATAATCCTATTTTTCTGCTGGTTAGAGACGTCGCCGGAGCTGAAGATATGAGCTACACTCCCTCGCTCCATCAGAGAGGTGCCAACTACGGCTTCTGTGACGGTCATGCCAAGTGGCTTGAACAGAAGGCAGCTTACAATCAGCGGTACGGTTACTTCGACGCTACTCGAAGCTAGATAACAACTTTAAGCGGTATGGTCCGCGTAGTTTACGATTTCTCTCGGCAGCACACCGCAGTTCAGCCTTTCCCTTAACCCGATTCAGAGGATGAAACCATGTTAACCCGCCGCCATTCCGCCTTCACTTTGATCGAGCTTCTCGTCGTGATAGCAATAATAGCCATCCTCGCCGCGATACTTTTTCCTGTTTTCGCCCAGGCGCGAGAAAAAGCGCGATCCGCAGCCTGTTTATCCAACACCAAGCAGATTGCAACCGCTATCGCAATGTATGTGCAGGACTACGACGAAACCTTCCCCTTCTCTGACGACTTCAGCATCGCTGGCATCCCTGGTTCACCGGTCCAAGGCGGCTATCGTTACTGGGCAGACTATATCTTTCCTTACGTGAAGAACGGTGGCGATTCCGGTGAAGCCGGGGGCAAGGGAACCGGGGTTTATGGTGCCTATCAGAAATGCCCCTCGGAGCCGGATTGGTGGACGGGATACTCTTATAATATCGAGCTCGGCTATTATCCAAGCGGGCAGCTTAACTCCATTAGCACAGCGGATAATCGTATCGGGGTGACGATGGCACAAATCAAGCAGCCTGCTGACCTCATCAATTTGCTTGACAGTTCCGTTTATTATGCGTATGTACGTAATAACCTTGGGCGTTCCCACAGCGGCGCTACAAATTCAGCCTACTATTTTATCTATCGTTACGCAGCGCAGATACCAGCCACCTGTATGAACTACTACAACTGGCCGCAATCAGCGACTACCTCCGGGATAGCGGGGAGCGGCGTGAAGTCCTCCCGGCACCAGGGTGGGGTCAACGTTGCCTTCGCCGATGGACATTCGAAATGGATGAACCTGGGTGCCGAGTTCTGCAAGCGAGAACGCCAGTTCAAAGAGCCGTAAAAAGTTTCCCCAGTATGCGACTCGCGGCTCAGCCTGCTAGTCAGGCTGAGCATTACCCTAATCTCCAGCTTCAACCAGATGCATATTGCAGCATAATCAAGCCCGTTTTCAACCAGGAAACTTCCACTATGAATCGCCGTTCTGCCTTCACCCTCATTGAACTGCTCGTCGTGATAGCGATAATCGCGATCCTCGCCGCGATACTTTTTCCTGTCTTCGCCCAAGCGCGGGCGAAAGCGCGACAGACTGCCTGCTTATCCAATATGAAGCAAATCGGACTCGGTCTGATGATGTATATGCAGGACAACGACGATGTTTATCCACAGCACCTGTTGCAGCCGGTGATAAACGGTGCCACGGTTAACGTAGGCTGGGCGCAGTTTATCTATCCCCATGTGAAAAACGCCGACATTTTTGTCTGCCCGGATCGCAAGGACGTATCTCCAAATTTTCGCTTCACAAGCGCAAAAACCGACTATGTTGCGGCAAACTACGCACAAGGTCAGTATGGAATATCGTATGGCATGAACTACTGGCTCAACAGTTGGTACTACCCTGCCTGTAACCACGCCGCGCCCTGCGACGGTTTAACCACTGCAATGATTAAAGACCCCTCCAATACTGTTTGGATCGCGGAGAACGGCAACAACTCCGTCATTCTCTACAATGGCTTTTTCCAGACCTACCCCTCCTACTACGGAAGTGGAACCAGCGCAGGCGGCGATCTCAATGCTACCTACGGCTTCAAGGTGCCAACGGCAGCAGCACGACTTACGGATCGGCACAATGGAGGTCTGAACGTAATTTGGGGCGATGGCCATGCCAAATGGATGCGGCGTGAAGTATTGGAGAGCGACATAAATGATGACGGGCGAACGGTTGCGGCTCCTGGAGGAGTTGGGACCGTAGAAGCACCGCTAAATCCTGGCAGCAAGTACTGGTGGGGACGGAATTAACGTTTCCCGCATCGGATCAAGCGTTAAATTGCAGTGGCTCTGAATCACAGTATTCTTGTTGTCGGCCTGCTCTGCGGAGTGACGGCCTCCCCTTAACGCCCCGGTTGGCGCGAACCGTGCCAACCGGGGTTCACAAATGTTTGGAATGGCATGGATATACGGAACCCCAGATTTGCTCCGAATTCTCCCCTACTGCCACGTCACCCGAAAACGTTCCACCATCGTAAAATTTCCATGCTCTCTAACTGCTTCGGTGCCGCCCTCGCTCTTGGCTTTCTCATTATCGGCTCCTCCCTTGCGGAAGCTGCCGAAACAGGTGTGCCTATGACCAAATTTCCCCCTATCGCACCCCGCATCCGCTCGGTTTTGGAGAAGGTCGTCGCGGACCATGCTGCCAGGCCGCTGGACAATATAACCGGGGGAATCGCATGGGGTGCCTCCTACGAGATGGACGCCCTCCTGGAGATGTACCGTGCGACCGACGACCCGTGGTACCTGGAGAAGTTCACGGTTCTTGCGGATAAGGTCGTTGCCGCACGCGCGGACAAGCAGGGGCAACGCGACTGGAAAGGCGCTCTCCGGCGCGGCTGGCTGACGGGAGCGCACTATACCCTGGGCCTGCCGTACCCGTTGCTGGATACGCACGGAAAGCCGGTGCTTGAGATTCAGACCGTGGCAAACGCGGGAAACAACAGTACTACCATCACGGTCACGCCTGCCGCAGATGGTAAGACATTTACCCTTACCGTCACCAACGATTTCCGTAAAAGCCCTCTGACGAAGACATTCTCCGGCCTCACTCCGGAGAATGTCGAGGCACAGGTCAATTCACCGGGCGACGCTTCGCGTTATGTCTCTGTCCGAAGACTGCGAAATGGCATCCCTCGCGCCTACGCCTCTTTCACGCCCCCGGTCGGCAACGTCGTCCTCCATGGACATCACACGGGCAAGATCATCGCCCCGCTCGCCCAGTTTGCTTCCCTGGTGAAGCGCGAGCCGAAGCTGACACGGTTTTCTCCGCAGGCGACAAGCTACCTTACCTGCGCCGAGGAGGCTATCGCCGACATGAACGGCGACTGGCGCGAAGCGGGCGATTACGGCTACTTTGTCTTCGAGAAGGGAATCCCCTTCTGGTCGGACGGAGTTCCGGAACCGCTGAATGTCCTCGCCTCTACCGGCACGGCGTACCTGAACCTTTTCGATGCCACCGGCAAGCCGCTATATAGAGAACGCGCCGAGAAACTGGCGCGCCTCATCCGGCGCGAGTTCATCGCGCAGCCTGACGGCACGTTTCTTTACTATTACTGGTGGGGAATCGTTCATACCGGCTGGAAACCTGAGGATAAGATCAGTGTCAACACGCCGCGCTATGCAGGCGCAAAGCATGCCGAGGACACCTCTCATCTTCAGTTATCGCTGCGCTTCATCGCGGAGTGCTACGAACGTAAAATCGTCTTTAGCCGAGAAGATTTGCAGCGATGGGCGGCGACGTTCCACAAACAGCTCTATAAAGCGGCCCCCGATGGCGGCACGATGGCGGACAATGTCGCGGGAGCCCATGTCAAGGCGGCAGGCACCTACGACGGCTCTATCGCCGGTTCCGCCCTGCTCGGGATAATCGACCCGACCGTGCCCGATGCCTGCCGCACCCTCTTTGAGGCAAAGCTGACGCCGAGCTCCAGCCGCTCCGTGACTCTCTATGGCTGGAGTGTGCTGGCAAGGATAGAAGCCCAGCGAAAAAGCAGTCAGCGCCTCTAACCTTAACATTATGAGGAATATTTTGGACCTGAATCACAATATTGTTCTTTCCGGACTGCTCTGCGGAGTCCTCGCCCTCTCGACACTCACAGGTGGTACGGCGCAGGCCGCGCCACCCGCTTCTTTTGAAGACCTCGGTACCTTTATCGGCGCGGGCGGCGCAAAAGGAACGCTGGTCGCGCCCGGCCCGAACGGGACTGAGCGCCTGTACACCAACTACACGTACCTGTCCAGCATGGACATCGTCGGCTTTGAGCGCGACACCGGTAAGGCAAAGGTCTGGCGCAGCGACGAAGGTGGGGCATGGGCCATGGAGACCGACACCGAGGGACGTCTGTATATTGGGACCTACTACAAAGGGCATCTGATTCGTCTCGACCCAAAGACAGACAAGCTGAAAGACTACGGTCAGGCGGTCAAGGGCGAGGAATACATATGGAACCTCTCCCTCGGGCCGGACAAGATGCTCTACGGCTGCACCTTCCCCGGCGCGAAGCTGTTCCGGTTCGACCCGAAGACCGAGAAGGTGACGGATCTGGGGCGTATGGACCCCATTGACAAGTACAACCGAACCCTGTGCGCCGCACCGGATGGCTGGGTCTACTGTGCGACGGGAAGCGAGAAGGCAAACCTGGTCGCCTTCAACCCCACGACCCGGGAGCGGCGCGAGCTGATTCCCGCGGCAGAGCGTAAAGCTGGCTTCGGCACGATTCTGCGCGGCGCGGACCAGAATGCCTATGCGACCTATTTCGGGAAAAACTACCGCCTGCGCGATGGCGCGATGACTGAGATTGAGGAGATTCCCGCGCTTCGCGAGCGGACCAAATGGGCAGACGGGCAGACTGCGAAAGACCCCGGTACGTATGTAGGACGCGACCTGCCGATTTTCCGTGTGGCGGCGGGGCCGGATAAGAAGATCTATGCCAGTGGCGTGCTGCCGGAGTACCTTCTGCGCTTCGACCCTGCCGACAAAAAGCTGGTCACCATGGGCCTGATTCCCGGCGCGGAGGCATACTCGATGCTCGCCGCCTACGACAAGCTGTTTATCGCATCGTATACAGGATCGACACTGCAGGTCTACGACCCAGGCAAGCCGTTCGCTCCCGGCCAGAAGCGGGAAAACAACCCCTCCTACTACGGCAGTACCGCGCCGGACCAGAATCGCCCGTACGACATGGCGATGGGACCGGACGGCAAAATCTACGTGGCGAACGTTCCCGGTTACGGTATCGTCGGAGGGGCGCTTGCCTGGTACGACCCCCGGACGGACGCAGTGGACCATGTAACGACGCCGATCCCCGGTCATTCGATTGCCGCTCTCCAGGCGCTTGCAAAGCCGCTGCTCGCCGTGGGAACATCGACCGAGGCCGGATCGGGGGCGCGGTCCGTGGTCACGGAGGCAGTTCTCTTCCTCTGGGATACCAAGAAGAAGAGCGTTGCCTGGCAAGGGGTGCCGGTTCCGGGAGCAAAAGTGCTCTTTAATATGGCGCTGGGCGGCGACGGTCTCCTGTACATATCGACTGAGAAAGAGATATTCGCCTTCGACCCGGCAGCGCGCACGGTTGTCGGAAGAACAACGCTGCCTCAGGGGGCGGTCATACGTGCCGGGATGATGGCTCTGGAGGACGGGCGTGTGGTCGCCATCACCAAAACATCTGCCCATATCGTCCGTTTCGCGAACGGCAAATGGAAGACCGACGCCTTCGCGCAGACCAAGCTGACAATGAATACGGGAAAAGCGGTCCTCGACGGCTGGCTCTACGCCGCCGCCGACAACAAGCTGGTACGCTGCAGGATACCAGTCCCGTAAGATCATCCCCTTCCGCCCTTGACACTAGGCAAAATACCACTTATAGTAAACGCAAATGTTTAGACAAGCGCTTGTCTAATGTTGCGATAACCCAGACAGCGACGCGGGAGAGATGATATTGGCGACCCTTGCGGACATAGCGAAACAGGCTTCGGTTTCTCCGGGAACCGCCTCGCGCGTCCTGAATAACAAGATGACCATGCCAATCTCACAGGCCACGATCGACCGTATTCGGAAAGTGGCCCAGGAGCTTGACTACCAGCCAAACGCCGTGGCGCGCGCCCTGGCGACCGGCAAAACCCGCACCATCGGGCTGTACTACCGGGGAACCACGGAAACGATGTTTCTCCGGATTCTGAAGGCCGTGGAGACCAAGGCACGCGAGCGAGGCTATCACATCATCGTCAGCAGCGAACTGCAAAGCTTTTCCGCCGCAAGCGCCATTGATGGGCTGATCTATATCGTCGCGCTGGATGATCTGCCGCTGCAGGCAACGCCGTCCAAAAAACCGACCGTATATGTCTCGCCCTCCCAGGAAACAGGCTCTCCGCTCCGTTCGAACTCCGTTACCTGGAGCGAGTTTGATGCTTCTTACATGGCGGTACAGCATCTCGCAGGTCTCGGGCACCGCTGTATTGGCGGTATCTGGGGAGATTACCAAGATACCGAACCCCCTGTTCCGCGTGTCGCAGGCTTTCGCGCCGCTATCGCGGATTTCGGCGTAACCACGGCGGAACAGTTCTCCGAGCTTTCAGAGAATTCTATCGAAACCGGCTTTCTGCAGATGAGCCGGATGCTGGAGCAGCACAAGGAGGTGACCGCGGTCTTCGTCCGAAACGACTATCTGGCGATGGGAGTCCTGAAAGCGCTGCGAAAAGCCGGAATGGAAGTGCCGGAGCAGATGTCGATCGTCCATTATGGCGACTCTATTTTGTCGCAGGCCGCCTATCCCGAGCTGACCTCAGTGAGCCATCCCAACGCCGAGGCGAGCGTCATCGCTCTGGAAAAACTGATTGAAATGAATGAGAACAAAGGAGAAGGATTTTCCGGTATCTCCCTGCCGATCACGCTCTGCGAACGCGCCTCCTGTGCGCCTCCTCGGAGCGCGGGCTAACGGTTTATCGTCATGTGTGACGCCATCGAAAGGACATTGAAATGAAAAAGACGCAGGTCGCTCCAAGCCGGTTCGCTTCTATTCCGGGTAACTGCAGAGCATTCACCCTGATCGAGCTTCTCGTGGTTATCGCTATAATCGCCATACTGGCGGCTATATTGTTTCCCGTTTTTGCCCAAGCACGGGAAAAAGCGCGACAGACCGCCTGTCTTTCCAACGAAAAGCAGATCGCCACAGCAGTCTTTATGTACATTCAGGACTTTGACGATACCTATCCTATTGATTTGCGGACCGCACCGTCGTCCGTCTACTGGCCGGGCCTGATTGATCCTTATGCAAAAAGCAGCGGGATCTATGTCTGCCCAAACCGTTCGGACATCGACTGGACCGGTCCTGCCGATGGGCGCGTCGCCTATGGCATCAACTACTGGCTCAGCGCTCGTTACTACAGCGATGCCACACTCGCGGGCATAACAAACCCTGCTCAAACGGTCTTCATTGCGGAGACAGGCAGTACGGTAAAGCAGCCCGGCGAGGGCGGTTACTATCTGTGCTACCCAAGCTACTACGGCGCCTTGACAGCGCGCGGTAGTGGCACGTATGGGCTTGATTACAGCGCTGCCGCCGCTCCCAACCGCTGGGCACCGGCACGCCTCACGGATCGTCACAACGGCGGCCTGAACGTCCTTTGGGCAGACGGACACGCAAAATGGATGACTCTTGATGTCCTGGAGAAAGATACCGGACTTCAGGCAGCAAGCACTTACTGGTGGGGACGCTAAAGCGCCTACCCTCCGTTTCCAAACAACAGTTGACTCTCTTTCTGTGCCTGTGGTAGACTCCAACAAGCCAAATGCTATATAGCATAGAGGGCTCGTGATCGGGATTGGCAGGCGCAGGGGAAGCTACTTACGACGTGTTTTACTGTCTCAGGAGACAAAATAGACGTGTTGAATAGAAAAGGCCCATTGCTGTCACGCCGCGAGGCGCTTCTGGCGGCAGCTTCCGGGCTCGCCACTGCTGCGCAGGCGGAAACCACCAACATGGAACTGATCGGGCAGCCGTGCCTTGCGCGAAATATGCATACGGGCTGCCTGGTTCAGGATAAAGGCCGCGATTATTTTGTTCTGACCAACACGAACGAGATCACCAACGCCGAGTTGATTTTCATAGATATCGAGGCAGGAACGGGCGAGGTGTACCGCGCCCCCACCGGAGCAGGGGCATGGGCGCTGCAAAAACTGCCGAGCAATCAGCTCGGTGTCGGAACTTACTACAACGGAATGTTTCTGATCTTCGATATCCCTAGCCGTAAGTGGGTGAAGACGATCAAGTTCCCCGGCGAAGACTACTTATGGAGCTTTGCGATCGGCTCCGATGACCGTCTCTACACCGGCACCTATCCCGGTGCGAAGCTCGGCGCACTGGATGTCAAAACCGGTGAGGTGGAGGTGCTGGGCGCGCCCGGTAAACCGAACCTGTATTTGCGTAACGTCTCGACACTGCCTGACGGTCGTATCTACTGCTACTTCGGCACGGAAAAACCGATCTCGTTTGTCTTCGATCCGAAGACAAAGCAGTTCAGCCCGACACCGGAGGCTCTGCACACAGTAACGACCGGCGTGGCCTGGAACGGGTACTTTGTCTCCGGACAGAAGGCGTACCGAATGCCGGACCTGGCGGAGGTAAGCCCCCTTCCCTTCCCCACGCCGACGGGAACCGCCGTCTGGCAGGTCCTTCCCCTCCTGTCGGATGCGCGAAATCTGGTCGTCCATCAGGGCAGTTCGGTCTACCGCTTCCGAACGGGAGACTCCACACTGACGCGCATCGCCGCTGTTCCGACAACCGGCATCTCGATGTTCGCGGTCAACGAGGCGGGAAATGTCTTTGGCACCCGTGGACAGGACTACTTTATCGCCCAGGAGGACCCAAAGAAGCTGCGCCTGGAGGCGGTACCGGGACCTGCCAGTCCGCGCGAGGTCTTCTTCTTGACCACAGACGATCAAAACCGACTGTGGGGCGGCCCGCCCTTCGGTCAAACGCTGTTCTATAAAGACCTGGCGACAGGTCAGGTCACCAACACGCGTGGCGTCTCCAACCGAGGAGGCGAAGTCTACGATGTCGAAGTGGTAGACGGTGTCGCCTACGGGGTTTCCTACGTCGGCGGTGAGATTATCCGCTACGATCCCTCGCAGCCGTGGAATCATATCGGTGGTGTCAACCCGCGCGTCATCGGCAAAGCCGGCCCCGAGTTTATACGCCCCGCGGCAGGGATTACCCGAGGCGGCGATGGCAAGCTCTACTCGGGCTGGTGGGCGAAGTACGGCACCTACGGCGGCGCGGTTGCGGTCACGGACCCGCAAAGCGGGGCCACCGAGCTAATCGTTAATCCGCTCGGGGTGCAGGCCATCCAGGGTCTCGCGGTTGTAGGCAATCAGGTGATGATCGGCACAACCTTGGCGGGGAACGGGCTGCCGTCGCAGCCGAACGCCAGCGCGAAGTTCGGCATCTACGATCTCGCCGAGCGAAAGGCCGTTTTCACTCATGAGATCCCCGGCGCATCCTCGGTCAGCCGCGTCATTTATGACACCCAGACGAACCGAACCGCGTGTATCGTTCAAAGAACAAGGTCCTCTCTCTGGATCTTCGACAATACCCTGGGACAGTTTCGAAAGCCGACTGGCGTAGTAGAGAAACTCCAGCCGGGTTATCTCACCAATGCCGGACCGGGCCGGGTCGCTTTCTCAGAGGATAAGACGCTTCGCCTGCTGAATCTTGCCACCGGCGCGGTAACTACGGTCGGAGACGCTCCGGAAAAAATCCACTGTATCGCTTTCGCGCCTGACGGATGCCTGTACGTCGCTTGCGGCGCGGCGGTGTATCGAACCGCTCCACTTCCAAGGCCAAGGAGATCGCCTCTCGCATGATATA
>JAZKEA010000170.1:26657-28152 GCA_040387315.1 Armatimonadota bacterium
GCTATGACACTGGCTGCAGCCAGTGTCATAGCGGCCACTGATGTCTCTTGGGGCCAGGCGGCACCCACTTCAAGTTCACCCTGGCCGCTGTGGGAGAAGTATCGGGCGGGCGTGGCGCACCCGGCATCGACACTGAAGACATCTGACCTGGTGCGGGCACGGGCTAATATTGCGCGTTACCCATGGGCGCGGGAGTACCGGGATGCGGCAGAGCGGCGGGCCGCGGAATGGACGGGTAAGCTGACCCCCGCCTACCTGGAGCAGATGATTCCCGCCACCACACCGGGCTCCCTGAACTTTACCCCCTGCCCCGCCTGCCGGGACCAGAAAAAGCCCCCGCATTCCCATGGGCAGTGGGGCTGGACGCCCAGCGATCCGGAGAAGTTGATCTGTGATACCTGCCACACGGTCTTCCCTAATGCGAAATACCCGGAGAGCGTCGTTCTGAAGGCAAACTACGGCGGTGGGCAGGTCTTTACCTACTGCGGCGGCGAACCATTCACGATCTTCTCCTATAAGACGGGACGTCCCAGTTTTACCGGCGCGATTCGCAGCCGCAAGGTAAACACGATGGCATCGACCTGCCGGACTCTAGCGGAAGCCTACGCACTGACCGGCAAACCCGAGTATGCGGAAGGCGCACGAAGGATACTGCTTCGCTTCTCTCAGGTCTACCCGAACTGGCTAATCCATACGGGCTACGGCGAATACGCGGATATGGACCCGCATATCGCCGCTAGAAACATCAACTCCCTTCCCGCCGACGAGCTCTGCCCGCCTCCCACGCGACCTGACCGGAAGTTGCATACCGGCTACTGGTCCGCGGGGCGCGCCGCCTCCTCCGGTCAGGAGGGGAATTTTGTTCGCCTGGTACTGGAAGCCTATGACCTGACCTGCGAGGCCACGAGGAACGGGAAGCCTCTGTTCAGCGAGGCCGACCGGCTAAATATAGAGAAAAACCTGCTCCTGGAGAGTACGGTTCTGCTGACCGCCGATACCGCTGTCAACAACAAGTCCGTCGGCAACGGAACCGCGGCTAGCCTGATAGGAATGACGCTCGGCGAGCCTGTTCTCGTACGCTTCGGGCTCGGATTCTTTGAAAAGACCGTGGACGGCTGGTTCCTGCCGGATGGCGGCACGCCCGAATCCTGGAGCTATGCCCTGATGACTCTGAACGGTATTCAGCCGCTCGGGCAGGCATTTCGCGGCTATTCGGACCCGCCGGGTTACAAAGACGCTTCGGGCAAACGACTGGAGAATCTTGACCTGTATCAGAATCCCGCTTATCGACGTGTCTGGGAGGCGATGTACAACGGGCTGCAGGGGGACCTTCGCTATCCCCCCCTCGCGGACGGTCACCGGAAGGATGGCATCGGGACTCGATACGCCGAATTGATGGCGGCGAACTATCCCAAGAACCCACAGTACCAGGCATTACTGCGCGCGGTCGCGGGCAATGATCCGAATGTAGGCCGCCTGATCCAAGCGATCGGGA
>JAZKEA010000171.1:0-6893 GCA_040387315.1 Armatimonadota bacterium
AACCGATGGCATTTACTGAGAAAGTCTTAAACGTCCGTGATACCTGCGACGTCAGAAAAAGATCGCGGTTATTCGGGAAATCGACGAAAAGGCTTCCGCGCGTTGTCGGGCCAAGCCTCTGGGAGTGGCGAAGGCGCGCTCCCCAATCTCCCTGAGCGAGGTTATTGACCTCAACAAGACCCTCTACCCCATTTTTACCGTTGTAGGATTGCTCGAGGTCGGCCCGCCAGCCTGGACGGACCGAGTAGGCGGAGGTGCCTACCTGAGCGCCGCGCCGAACATGCAGTGTCCCTATACCATTCGGGCGCATGTCGTAATACAGCGGAAGGTCCACAGAGACGCCATTTGGTCCCAGACCGATGATCTGCTCACGGAAAAGCTGCCCCTGCTTCAGCTCCATAACATGACGGGGCAAGGAGACCGTATTTGTCCCGTTGATATAGAACGTCGCTCGGATGAACTGAATCTGATTGTTCGGATTTAATGCGATGGAACGTGCCACAATCGCCACATTGGAATCGGAAACGTCCTTTAACTCCCAGGCGGACCGGTTCATGGGAGGCGAATCGGCAGGCACTTCCGAGGTTACGATCTGACCACCGGTCCCGGTAAGCAGAACCGGAGTCGCGCGTCCCTCATCCAGACGCTCCGCGGACCCTTGTGACTGGGCAAGGTCATACCGAAGCGCGTTAAAAGTTAATTCCGGTCCGTTCGCCTGTGTAACAACGACGTTCCCTACCGCCTGCAGCAGGTTGCTCTGTACGTCGAGCTGCAGGCTGTCCGCCGAAACAACCAGCGACCGGTACTCAAACCGCGCCTTTGATTTGTCCCGCTTCCCATTTGCCTGGATTACATGATAGTCCGTGAGGTAGGCAACATAAGCGCCATTGATCTTGACCCAGCTGGTTCCGGTTTCGGCGGGGTCGGCATCGGAGGTAAATGTAATGCGGGTATTTGTCTGGGCAGCCTGAGGCACTCCCTCAAGGTTGATGGTAATAAGGGCGACGCCAGGAAGGTTAGCCGCTGTCAGGGTGACACGCGCGATACCGCCCTGGGTCTCCACAATGGAGTTTTCGAGCTGACCCGCGGTGGTCGAGAAGCGGACCCGGGTACCGTCCGGCACAAAGACGCCGCGGTCATCCCGAACCTGTACCGAGATCAGCGTGGTGCTTCGACCATCCGCGCGGATGATATCCCGCTCGGTCGTAATCTGGATTGTCGGTTGGCCTGCTGCAAGAGCGGCAGGGGTGAGTGCGGCTCCGGCGCTGATCAGGCTGCCGGACACGGCAACAATCTGAACGACACGAGGAGAAGTACCAGGACGGTTGGAAGCAGAACCCGGACGGAGGCGGCGGTGATTTAGAAGGAAATTCACGTAGGCTTCAATGGGACCGATATCGGTCTACGGATCAGAGGTCGTACAGGCGACGAATATCGGGGGGAAATAGACAAACGAAAGTGTCGGTGTCACGAAACGCAGGCAGATCGGCAGCAGGGCGGTGAAATAGCTGCCCTGCTGCTTGAACGAAAGAGAGTACTACTTCTTCTTTTCGTTTTCCTTAGCCGCTTTGGCGGCATTCAGGCTGGCGACCTGCGGATACAGGTCCTGGAAAGTCTCCTCCGCGACCTGAGCGGCGGCGCGAGCCAGAGCGGACCCTTCCTGGCGTGGTACTGAGACATCCGCTGGAGAGGTTCCGGACGCGGGCTTTGCGATAGTTGCAAGCGGAGCGCCATTGTCCTCGACGGAATTGCGGAAGACATTAACATTGAAAGACGCTGTGCGGGTCGCGGCATCGTACTTGTAGTTGGTCACATCAAGCGTGATGTACTCCGCAGCCCCAACGACCTGTGCAAAGCGGAGGGCTTTTCGCTCGTCATCACCAGGGCCCGCAGCAGCATCTTCTGCTTTCAGCCCTTCCGCGACGGCGCGCTGAACACTCGGCAGCCGCTTGTTGTACACGACTACGCCGATTTCGGAACGGGAAAGGTACTCGCGGAAGGCGTTGGTAACGATGTCCTGCGCCTGCTTCTGCGTAGTGCTCTGCTGTGCTCCTGCCGCAGCGGCACCCGTGCCACCATTAATCGTGGCCGGAAAGATCAGAACATCGCGGGGAATGATAACCGTACCAGGACCCGGGGTCTGCGCGGCGGACACTGTGGCAGTGGCGAGTGTCAGTACTGAAACGGCGCTTGCCGCAGCGAGCGCTGCGACAGTGGTTTGGGGCAATAAGTATCTTTTCATTTCACAAAATCTCGCTTTATTTCGTTCGCACGATAGCGTTAATAACCGAACAAGGCGAGAGAAGTACAGAGCACCCTCTCACCTTGTTCATTATTGTCAGCGGTCCTTTGATCAGGAACCGGTCGGAGGACTTGGCGGACCTTCTATAACGCTGAAGGTGGCAGGTTCCGCATTGTAGATGAAGTTACCCGCATTCGGGACTCCAAATGCCTTGGGACCCGGCCTGTCCTGTGAGTTGCGCGCACCTACACGGACGAACAGCGTTGCGCCATTGCCGGTGTTAGGGAATCCGGAGTTAACCGGAATACTGAACGTCCTCTGAGCGCCTCCGGAGTACGTGGAGAAGAACGGACCGTAGGTGAACTTCCGGGAGAACGCCGGGGTGGTCGCGAATTCGACAACGTACTCATCCGCTCCCTGAACAGGGGTAATTTGCACCTGTACCGCCGTAAGCGCCTGGTTGTTCGCAACAGTGATGCCCGGTCGAGCAATCGGTGTCGCCTGGCCGCTGGAAGCGGAGTCATCGACGGGCGATTCTCGGAACAAGATCGGGACATTCTGGCCCGTTGTTGTGCCACCGCCACCACCGCCACCGGTCGTACCACCACCGCCACCGGTCGTACCACCACCGCCACCGTTCTGGCCGGCATTGGTATCACCCTGAACCGCCTGGATCTGGCGATAGAGAGTGGTGACCTTGTAAACACTGGGCGTTCCTACCGGAAGAACCGGGGCAATCGTCTCAATGTTGGTGATAGAGTTTGGTGTTTCGGGACCGGTAGCGTTGGCCTGACCAGCGTTACCACCGTTACCACCGGTTCCGTTGCCCCCCGTGTTGTCATCGGTATTCTGACCGGAGAAGTTCGTTCCACCAGCGTCACCAAAGGAGATCTGGTTGTAACTGAACACGGTAGGCAGAACGATGTTATCGATGAAGATTCGGTTACCCGGCGCAGCGATACCGATGATCTGGTTGTTTCGGTAGATATGGTATTCGATAATGTTCTGAGCAGGGACTCCAGAACGATCACTCCACGTAATTTCAACGCGACCTGCCGCGATATCCGCAGTCGAGGTCACACTGGTTTCCGCAAAAGCACGCGCCTGCAGGTTGCTTACCGTACGCCCACTGGAGCTGTTCTTGTTGGAAAGCAGGAAGCTTGCAATCAAGATGGCGAGCGCCGCAGTGACAACAACACCGACAATATTCTTGCGTGATTTCCGCGCCGGCGAATAGGTATCAACGCTCGCTACGGGTGCGCTTCGGATGATGCCGCCGGTTTCGACACTGTAACCAGGCAGCTGGAATATAGCAATCGCCTGATCCTCAGGACGGATTCCCTTGCCTTTGTCAACCACAGACGCAACAGAGTCCGTGGCGGCGACGCTGGTAACACGAATCTTACCAACGCGCTCCGAGCCACGAACCACGATCATTTCCTGTCCTGGAGTCAGGCCGTCTCGCTCACCGCGGTTCAGCCGAACTTCATCACCGCTCAGAAGAATCGTCGCGGTCGGCAGCGTGTAGTTGTTGATCGTCTTCACGGCATTAAAAGCCGCATCGTTCAAAGCCTGATTGACTGCCGTCTCGTCATCAAGGTCAGCGCCGGGCGGGGGCGGGGCAGAATAGCCTGCCGCGATTGTCCCGTTTACCAGCTCGCCTGTGATGACATCGGTGAGACGGACGGAAAGGGTCACTTTCGCCCGCTTCGGGCTTCCGCCGACAGTCACCTCGGTCACATCGCCGGAAAGAACGCGGTCAACGCCAAGAGCCTGACCCAGCTTGACTATACCATTGTTGTTCAGCGGCAGTGTCAGTCCGCTGTCCGTCAGCTGCTGATTCAGCTGCTGGCGAGGGGTGACGTCATAACGACCAGTTCGCGTCATTTCGATAACAACGGCGTCCGTGGCCTGGCGGCCCAAAATCCCACTGGTCCTGACCGTTGGAAGGACGCCAAATTCCAGGGCAGCAACGGCAGGAAGCCGTGTGACCTGTGCCCTAGCCGCCTTTTGCTGCGCGGGGCCGAAAACTAAAAGCGGAAGCAAAAAAGCCACGATCAGCGACCAGCTGAGGCGTCGTCCCTGCCTTCCAAACACCCATTGTCTCAACGCGATATTCCTCCGTCCACGGTCGTTGTGAGGTCGCTTCCCGCTAGCCTCGTCGGCAGCGTGCTGCGAACGCATCCTCCACGCGAATTTCCGATTCTTATAGCCAAACTGAATCTCCACCCTTATTCACTTTCGAAAGAGAAAACCCCTCCTCCACTATCGCGGAGGAGAAGTTTTCCTTCGTTATTTACCGTACCGTCAGGATCGGTATGCGGGTCCGTACAAGGGAGCCGGTGTTCGCATCCTTTGCCGTCAGGCTGATGATGTAGGTACCGGCTGGCATGCTGGCCCCACCATCATCTCGTCCGTCCCAGACAAAGGACGACTCGCGGTTTGCCTGAGCTCTGGTCTGCAGTCGGCGCATCGTCCGTCCATCCATACGCTGGATGTCAGCCGTCACATCCGCTTCCTGCGTCGCAGTGAAGGAGAAGCGATAGGCGGATCCCATGACCGCTCTGCCGTCACCACCGACGTTCTGCACCCGGTTTGTCTTGACATTCGTCAGGGCAAGGGGCCGGGAGGCAGCGGCATTCACCTCGACGCGGAACCGCTGTGCGGAGCGTCCCTTCGGCTGATACCGGTAGGAAGCGCCACCCGTTCGCAGTGACACACGGCGTCCGGTCTGGATATCCACGAGGACCGGGTCCAGGTTGCGCGGCAGTCGGTTGACGTTCGGCCAGAACAGTGTCACCTCCTGCTCGCTGGTTGTCTGAACCGTGAACTCCCAGGTTTTGGAAGCGGTTCCGCTGGCTCGAATGTTGTCGGAGAACCCGCTAACGGCACGTCCCTTGTCGTCAGAACCATCGATGGTTACGTAGAGGCTTTGCTCCTCGCCGACCATCGGAGGCTTAACGGTGTCAGAAGTCGTATCGAATCCGTCCTTCGCATTCGGCGAGACACCGATGCTGTTGTCGGTATCCATAAAGTCGCCCTGTCGAGCGGCAATCTGGAGACGCCAATCGGAAGTGCCCTTGCTGGTGAAGGAGCGAGTCAGGCCACCCTGGCTGCGCGGTTGCGCCGCGGCCCGAGTCTTATTGGTCTTCATCAGTTCCGCCACCGCCGCCGCCATCAGCTCACCGTTGTTCGACTGTGCCGTTGCCCGAGTCAGATCACCGCTCGGCAGCCCTGGGTAGGTGAAGCGAAGAGTCATCGGAACGAAGGCTCGGAACCAGTATCCCTGGAATGGCAGCATAGCTGTTGTCTGTCGATACTGAGAACCTGCCTGGGAGCCGCTAAAGTCGAACACGACTCGCTGGGCCGCACCGTCAACCACCGCTTGATCCAGGCGCACTGCGCTTCGCTGTACCCCATTGATCTGGTAGGTGAAGGTAAGATCCCGTGTTATGTCCAGCGGCACATTCTGAATGATAGGCAGTGTCACGCTACCGAATGGATTTCCGAGGATATACCATCCGGCGTTTGGCAGCTGCTTATCGAACGTGTTCGTTGGCGCTCCCTGTCCGGCAAGGACGACCGGTGTCGGGTCGCCGAACCGCACGAAGTAGCCTGTTGCGGGCTGGAATCGGATCTCCGGCTGACCGGGGAACCGCTGACCGAAGAAGGCATAGCCTGACTGATCGATCTTCCAGTCTGCGACCGCGAACACGTTATAGAGGCTCTGGTCGTTGGCACTTCCCGGAGTGCCATCCTCGTCGTTATCGGCATTCGGCGCGAGACCGAAGACCTGGTACGGCGTGAAGCCGGAATAGTCGTTGGGCAGCGAGATCATCTGCAGCCCTGCCGGATACGTCTGCAGCGGCGTGAGCGTGAAGTTGATACTTCGCGTCTCGGCGTTCTCCGTAACGGTGAACACTGCCGACGGGTTCGGATTGCCTACGAGTGCGAGAGAGGCAGCATTGTTCGCATCCCCTGCCCCCGCCGGAATGAACCGGGCCGTCGCCACATACTGTCCGGGCGGAACCGAATCGAAGCGGTAGTTGTAGGAGTAGCCATTCACCGTTGTGACAACTGTGGTGGTTACAGACTGCTTACCCGTATCTATCGGTGCACCGTTGACGTAAGGGAAGAGCGTTACGACGGCACCTGCGACAGGTGTTGTCAGTCTCGCGCCACCCGTTACCAGACCGGATACCGAACCGGGCTGGAGCTGAGTCAGCGTAATGTCGGGAACGGTAAGGGTCCCTGATCCACCGACCGTGATGGTCGCGGTTCCGGAGGAGTAGCCGATCAGGCTCGCCGTCAGTATGTAATTGCCTTCCGGGATGTCTGCCGACGGCGTCGCGCCGGTTGTGACCAGTGTGTAAACACCGTTCGCATCCGTCGGGGCCGCAGAAGCAACCAGTACCACAGGAGGTGTTGCTCCACTGATGACGCCACCGATGATGACGCCAGCGAGCGGATTACCATTCTGATCCAACACGCGTCCCGTCACCCGCTGCGGCGAGGAGCCGAGTCGGAAGGTGACCTGCGCGGTCTGGCCCTCTCGGATTTGAACCAGGTTATTGGCAACCGTTGTACCGGCCCCCAAAGTAACCTCGGCCTGCGGCGGATTGGTTACCCGAACCGTCGCAAAGCTAGAGTT
>JAZKEA010000171.1:6903-10080 GCA_040387315.1 Armatimonadota bacterium
CTAGAGTTGTAGTTGGGGTTGTCGACGAGCTGACCGGTGATATCGACGATCTGTCTCGGGTTAGCCGTCACCACGTAGTCCCCGATGGGAAGCTGCGTGCCGAAGCTGTACTGTCCGGAAGGAAGTACGACTCCATCAACACTTCGGGTGCCGTCTGAGGTGATGGCTGTGTAACCGACCTGGACGGAGCCACTCTGTCCAAAGTCCGTTCGAACCGCATTCACCGTGATGTTCGGGACAGGGGTCACGCCGTCCGCACGGAAGATGCTGCTGGTGCCCTGGCCGGAACCGGAACCACCACTCCCCAATCCGCCAGGACCGGCCCTACGCAAAACGAGGTTCAGAGTCGCCCGAGAAGCGCCATGAACAACTTCGCGTGCGCTCTTCTGGGTGTAGAAACCGGCACGATATCCATAGACTTCGTAAACTCCAGGAGCAAGACCGACAATCTGATAATTACCGCTGCTGTCCGTGAAACCCGTTCCGGCAGCTAGCTGGTTTTCAGTAGAGCCGTTACGAACCGCACGTACCAGCGCATCCGTGATCGGCGTACCGTTCTGGTCAAGCATTCGTCCCGAAACAGTAGCGGTTCGGAAGGAGCAGGTGATGTTGTGCATAATCTCTGCACGACGACCATGAACCGAAACTGCGCTCCCATAGATGTAGTAATCGTTGCTGATTCCCTCAAAGCCGTTGGCGGCGTAGACTACCCGACCACCGTTAGGATTGGAGGATGAAATTATTGCCGAACCAGCACCATAGTTATATTCGGAAATGGCGCCACCGATTGGTGCTACGACATCAAGGAATCCGGGAGAAGGCAGGAGGAATTTCCCAGCCTGCGCGTCGGCGGCGAAAGAAGCATCCCCTACCCAGCCAGCTCCATTCGCGGGACTGGTCTCATGGACAAGGTCGAGAGTGCCAGTTGGCGGAGAGTAAGAATTCGGAGCGCCTTGATTGTGCTGGGAGTACGCATGATCAATGTCCCCCCCAAAAGCATCCCTATTAATAAGTGATGTGCCGGCAGCAGTAATGGTTGCCACGCCATTCGCCTGATCGCTGATCAGCTGAGCTTTCAGCGTATCCGTGAAGAACGTATTTGACTGACCATTGCCCGCCAGCGCGAAACCAATATCCTGTCCGGAAATAAACAGGCGGCCTCCCTGATTCACAAAGTTTCTCAGGTTGTCCTGTGTCTGTATATCCTGAATGGTTCCGGCACCGGCAAACACATTCGCCGTGAAGGGCGAGGCCCAGATAACCATCCGGTTTGACTGGAGCACGGTACGCGGCGTGGTTTCCAGAGGAACCCCATTAGCGTCCAGGAACTGGTCGGGCGGAGAGGCAGACCTGTTCGGAAGGTAATCCGTCAGAAGGTTAGGCGGAACGGGTCCCCGGCTGAGTATTCGCCACAGAGAATAACGTCCGACAGAAGGCAGACGAGCAGGAGCAAGAGAAGGTGCGGGCGGTGGCGGACCAGGGCGTGTCTCTATAATTTGAGCGTCGTTCAAAAGAAGCGCGTCGATATAGGAGTTTACACCGAGAGTGTTTGGTGTACCGACACCGTTGGTACTGGCGATACTGCCGCCATGACCCGAAAAGGCCCCTAAGGTATCCCAGGTTCGTGGTGGGGTGGCAGGTCCACCTGGCGGGTCAGGAGCAATCTGTCCATCCGGATAACGGCTGACCTCCGGATCCGTAAAGTAGGACTCAACGCCATACTCGATGTTTGGCAGGTTGTTGAAGCCACGCCCGAAAGCGCTTCCGTTCTGACCAAAGCGCGACGTAAAGAACTTCTGGCCAAGCGCATAGTCCATTACGACCAGGAGGTCGACAGTTTGCGGCGTCAGGGAAAGAGCAGTGGAGAAGCCCCAAACGTTATCATAGATGATCCAGTTGTTGCGCTGCGCAGTGAGAGGGTTGACAGCCTTGTCGAAAAGGATGACATCCATATACCAGTCGGATGCCTCTGCGGGAACCGTCCACTTGACGCCGTAAAGCGTGCCGCCGGGCCCACCCTGCTGCGGTGCATCGGCCAGCGGAGCCAGCTTCAGCCATACGCCGGTAGTCGCGGGATTTCCTGGATTAGCCAGGAAGGCGCCTCCGCTGAATGCAAAGAGATCATCCTCGCCCGCTATCGGAAGCGGCCCAACTTTGTTGTTTCGATTGATCCGGTGGTTTACATAAGTGGTCGGATTAGCCGCGCTGATTGCTTCGGCCTCAAACTCACGACCTGCATTTGTTGGACTGAGCAGCCTGGATTGCCCCGGCTGCAGTGGCAACGGAACGGAGCCACCTGTTGTCGCCTCCGTAAAGGGGTACGCCAGTGGAAGATAGCCAAACAGCCCTGGGTCGTACTCTTTGTGCTCAACGCCATTGCCACCCTGGGCAGTTGACTGGTACTTGGAGTTCGGATTCTTGAACTGAAGATAAACGGAATCTACTCCCGCTTCGAGGTCTTCGGCACGAACCGTGAAGAAAACTGTCGATCCGGGTAATAGGCCCTGGTCGCGGTTTCGCACTGCGCTTGCCGGCGAAGGGTTGTAGGTGTCGCCGAGGTTGATATGGACAATATCACCGGTGCTGCTGCTGCTGTCCCACCGCAGAAGGGTAGGGGCATTGATATCGAACAGAGTAGCAACGAAAAGATCGTGAGTCCCATCCGTTTTGGTAAAGCCGGAATTAGGTACGTTCGGCTTTACCTGGGTGCCCTGCCGGTCAGATTGGAAACCAATTTGAAGCGCGTTTTGAAACGGAGGGAACGTTGGGTATTCATCATTGAAGAGGAAATTTTCGTCCGCCGTATCAAGAAGGAGAGCGGGATTGGAAGCCGACTCCGGACGCAGCGGGCTCGCGGGAGACGCAGCAGCGCTGTTTGCAATCACATAATAAATATTGGTGGTGGCGGCAGCCGTGTTATCAGGCTTACGCGTTGAAGCATAAGCAAGGTAGTAAAGCGCACCATTCGGGTTTGCGAGGTCATTGGGCTCAAGACGAGACCAGGCAGGCTGAACGTTATCAAAGGCGCCGCCGTTGTCAAGACTGAACACCTGTGCAGGGGCCGATGCCTGTCCCGCACTGCCAATCGTGAAGACATTCCGCCGCGCCTGTGTACTGTTCGAAAGAGCGACAACACCGGTACTGGCAGTTGCAGTGCTGTAGGAGTTGCGGCCAGCA
>JAZKEA010000172.1:0-2137 GCA_040387315.1 Armatimonadota bacterium
CCTCTACGGCTACGTGGTGCGCCTGCGGGGTAATGCTCCCGGCGCTCCCGCCCCGGACTGGCTTATCGACACACTGGCGACCGCGGATGACGGCGGCCCGGTGCGTTTTCGGGGCATCACGACTGCCCGGCCTGCGCTGCTGACCGGGCGTCCCTACGACCATGACTCCCGCATCACAGTGCTGTAAACGGATTTCCGCTTTCCAGCTTCTTGAGGCGGTCGAACTGTGCGATGCGCGTGGTGTCGCCGGAGGCTCGAAGCTGCTCCTCAAGGAGGACGGATTTGGCGAGACGCGCCAAACGCAGGGAGAGAACTCCTCGACTGGCACGCTCGGCGGCAGCAACGGGACTTGTCGGAGTTCCGGTCCGTGGACGACGTCCCCCGCGCATCTGCTGGATCATCGAATCCCGCGCACCGAGGATCTCCTGCTGGATTGCGGGATTTGCCTTTAGATACTCCAGGGCATTGTCGCGGGCCTGGGAGAACTGCGGATTCGCGAAACCGTTTCCAAGTCCGGAGAACTGGTCTTCCAGCCGTTTGCGCCAGCGCGCCAGGGTCGCCTGAGCGGGAGGCAGGGCGGCAGGAGCCGCGGAGGTTCCAGACTCATTTCGGGGGGCGGCAGGCTGTGGTGGTCTGGGCGAAGAGGTCCGGGTCTGCTCTCCCATGACGACCCCAAGGGCGTTCTTCAGGCGATCCGGAGAATCGTCTCCGAGTGACCGGGAAAGGCCGTCCAGAGCGGCACGCTGGGCGGGGGACGCCACCGAGAGGACATGATCGAACGACGTTTTCGTCAGGATCTCATCGCTTGCGGAAACAAAGCGTCTCAGAAACACATCGCTTGTCGCCACAGGGACATCGATGGACGGGGATGTCAGGATCGAGTAGCAGAACGCCTCGTCCATACCCACCTTGCCGTCCTTATTGTAGTCCGGCGGGGCGACCTTTCCTCCCAAACGATCTCGTCCCGTCAGGGCCGCGAAAAAGAATGAGGTGAAATCCCGGTAGTTCTTCTCGTTGAGCTCGGGAGTACATCCCGCCGCGACCCGGTCCTTGGTGGTGGCGAAGAAGCCGCAAAGCGGCCGGTCAACAAGGTCGCCCGCGGCATCTCCGCCCTGAAAAAGAAGGTTGCCGAAAGACCCGGAGAAACACTGCACCATGATCAGGGTGACCGGACGCTCTTTGGGGAGCTTCGCCACCTCGGCGCTCAGCTCCTGAACCGTGAGACCGGGCTCGTTCCATAAGTCGTAGTTGTTGTTTTCGTGGTTGCCCTTGTCCGGCGACCCATGCCCGGTAAAGTAGAGCATCAGCGGGTTTGCAGCCGCGGACGGCGCTGCCAGACTGGTCATCGCGCTGTTAAATGAGGCGTGCTGGGAGGGTCCGGCGATCTTTGGGATCTGGGGCGCGCGGTAGCGAATCCGCGTCGTATCCGGGCTCTGCCGAAACAGAAGACGGAAGGCCTCCTCTTCTTTGGAGAGCGGCGGTCCGTCGTCGGCGAACTGAACACTGGTGTCTTTGGGGTCGCCGTTGGTGAAAAGTAGCGTCTGACCGACACTTCCGGGAAGAAGGCTGGTGACATAGCGGACATTACTCTCGATAGCCACCTGGTTCATGCCATAGGTAGGACCGCCACCCACGGTGAGAACGGTCAGGGGCGGGGCCGCGAGTGCGCCGGTGGGAAGCAGAAGGCAGGCCACTGCCGCAGGGAGCAGAGCCGACCCGCCGAAGCGGGAGGAGAAGTTCGTCTGACTGTCGCGCCGGGTACTGGTATGCATGCCGCGTAATGTTTCCTGTACTTTTTGTGATAATCCGCTGCTATCGCCGACTGCGGAGCCGTGCGTGGAAGAAGCCTGTTTATAGCGTCCCGAAACTTTTTGCCCTCACCCCCGGCCCCTCTCCCAATTCTGGGCGAGGGGAGTCTGGTAAACTATCCGGCATCTGCAAATCGCAGAGGCTCGGTTAGTACCAAGAATGGCTTAGCACAAAGCCGGGAGCGAAGCCGCAGCCGCTAACGCCCTCGGACTCCCCTCTCCCAGCGAGGAACGAGCGCTCATAGGGAGAGGGGCCGGGGGTGAGGGCCATCAATCTTAGCTGGAATCAGCCGAAACAAACCAACCAATTCTCGCGTCCTAAACAGCAG
>JAZKEA010000173.1:0-7328 GCA_040387315.1 Armatimonadota bacterium
CCGGTCGTCGGCTTCCCCCCAACCTAACCAGTAAACAAGCCCTAATCACATTTGTTGACACGTTACGGATACCCCTTCGTAACCTGATGACGAAAGGGCCACAGCAGGTGACAGATTTTACCTCTTCCTCCTGGGCGGAAGCCCTGCGCGAGTTCCTCCTTAACATGGAGGCTACCCGCGCCCCTAAGACCCATCGATACTATAAGGTGCAGCTCGCGCAGCTTGTCCGATGGGCGGATACAAACGACGTTTCTTTTTCGGACTTCGGCAAGCGGGATTTGGACCGCTTTCTTGTGGAGCGTGCAAAATCCGGCAAGTCGCAGGTAACGCTTCATCACGATGCAATCTGTGCCAAGGCCTTCCTTGCCTGGTGCTCGCGCAATGACCTGCTGAAGCGCTCTCCGCTCGCGGACTACCAGGTACGCAACGCGGCCAAGCCGCCCATGTACATGCCAACGGATGAGGACGTTCGGGCGCTTCTCGCAGCGATCCACGGCTACTGGAACACAGCAACAAACCCGGATGTCCGCTACAATCCTTCGGCGAAGCGCATTTTCCACCGCGACCGGAACTACGCCATCATTCTGGGTCTGCTCGATACCGCGTGCCGCATCGGGGAAATGATCTCCCTGAAAGTGGATGACATTCGGCTGGAGCAACGCTCCATCACTATCCGAGAATCCAAGGGACGAGAATCCCGCACGATACCTATCAGTGCCGAATGGGCTGCCACCGTCGAAGTCTGGCTCAAAGTCCGACGCCGCGCGATGAAGAACGTTCCAATAGGAGAGGATGAGGGATGGCTCTTTATCAGTGAGACCGGAAGCCGCCTGGATGAGGGCCGGTTCCTGAAGGTCCTGAAGAAATACCGCGCGTTTGCAAACCTGACGGGCAAGATCACGCTCCACTCGCTACGGCGGTTCAGCATCAACAAGCTCGTCAAGCACAACCTGCTGATGGCGCAGATTATCGCGGGGCACAAGGACACCAAGACGACCCTGATCTACACGAAGCTTGATCCCGAATTTGTTCGTGACATGCACGGTCAGGTTGGCGTAGTGCGTGGTATCGTCACAACCAAAGCTGCGGAGAAGCGAAAGAGGTTGGTTTAGTTGGGCAATTGGCGGGGTGGTCGTAGTTGCAACGCTCCAGGTTTCTACCCGTGATCCGCGGTCTAAACTGCGGCTAAAGATAACGGCCCGACCAAATTTAGACCCTTGATTTTCACTTTCCATAAGGGCGTGATGGTACAGTGTGTTTTAGGATTGCCTAAGTGGTAGCCAGCTAACACTTAGACGGGTCAACCCTCTGATTGCTAGCAGTATGGAAGAAGGAGAATGCGCATATGCCCCTGACGGGTGGCGAAGCCGATAAAGTCGGTAACGGTTACGAAACCCTCTGGACAGTTCGGTGCATGCTCCGAATCCTTGCGGAAGATGCCCGCTCCATCGTGCTTGAGCCGCTCGGCGAAGAGGGTGACGGCGCCGAATTTATCTTGACTGGCGACAAGGGAGCCCGCGAGTTTCATCAGGTCAAGCGGCAACGCACTGGGGGTTGGAATATCTCGACCCTTGCGTCCGCAGGCGTCCTCGGGCATTTTCAATCTCACCTTGATCGCGATGCGGGCGTAGTATGTGTATTTGTTTCTCAGGACGAGCCCCAAAACCTGCGGGAGCTGTGGGAACGCGCCAAACGCGCGCCCACGCCGTCTGACTTCGAACGGTATTACATTAGTTCGGCAGAACAAAGCGCAAATTTCGCCGACCTTCAAAGGCATTGGGGCAACCGTCCTCTGGAAGAGATATACGGTTTGCTCCGTCGTATTAGCATTGAAGGCGGCTCAGAAACGACACTTCGTCAGGAGGTACTTTATCGGTCAGGAACCTTAGTCGAGGGCAAGGCGGAGAACGTCCTCGCCTCCCTGTGGCAACTAGCGACGATTTCAATCCGTCAGACCCTGGATGCCACCGCAATATGGGATTATCTCGAAGACCCTAAACGTGGCTACCGCCGCCGCGCGTGGAAAAGCGACCCGAGCCTCCTGCCTAGCATTCAGGTGATAAATGATAATTACCTGGCACCAGTTCGCTCGCTTAATATCTTGGATGTGCCCATTCCCCGTATGGAAGCCAAGCAAGTCTTCGGCATCTTACAAGGAGAACATCATCGACGGTCCGTATTGATAACCGGCGAAGCTGGCTCGGGTAAGACAGGCGTCGTCGCGGAAATCATTCAACACGCAGAGGCACAGGGATGGCTGACGCTCGCGATACGTCTTGACCGCCTCGATACGACCGCCCTAAGTTCCAAGCAAGTCGGCGTTCAGCTTGATCTGACGGACTCTCCCGTGACCGTACTCGGAGAAGTCGCAGGGGACCGTCCCTCCCTTCTTTTGATCGACCAGTTAGACGCCGTAAGCGCGACCTCAGGGCGCAACCCGGCTTTCTTTGAGCGGGTCGAGGAACTCGTGCGGGAAAGTGCTTCTTATTCGGGGATGCGGCTTGTACTTTCCTGTCGTAAGTTCGACCTGCAAAATGACGAACGCCTGAGACGATTGATCGATCAAGAGACGGGCATCGCCCAGGAAGTGGCCGTCGATCTGCTTGACGCTGAAACTGTGCGCAGTCTTGTCTTGAAGAGCGGAGTCGATCCCGCGCTGCTTTCTGCGGGTCAACTGACGTTTCTCGCAACGCCGCTGCACCTGAAGCTCTTCACGGAGGTAAAAGCCCCGCTTACCTTCGAAACCCTTAAGGATTTGTACGACGCGTACTGGAACGCCAAATGGTCAGCCGTACGAGAACGACTGCAACGCCCCCCTGTCTGGATACCTCTTTTTGATTCTATCCTCCAGAAAATGGTTTCCGAGCAGACGCTTTCCGTACCGCAATCCATGGTCGCGGATGCCTATCCCGAGGAATTGAAGGCACTGTTGACGGAGCAAGTGCTTTCCCAGGATGGTAAGCGACTGTCTTTCTTCCACGAGACCTTTTTTGACTATGTGTTCGCCCGGCGCTTTGTCGCAGAGGGAAAGCGGCTGGTCGGCTTCCTGCGGGCGCAGGAACAGCACCTGTTCCTGCGTGGAATCGTCCGCCAAGTATTGACTCATGAACGCTCTGAGGATTTCCCCCTGTACCTGTCGGACCTGCAGGACCTGCTCGAAAGCCCTGACATTCGCTTTCACCTAAAGCGGCTCGTATTTCAGTGGCTTCGAAGTCTTGCCAGGCCCACGTCGCAAGAATGGACGATTGTTCAGTCCCTGCGTGATGCTCCTGACCCAGACGTGGCACGATGGAGCGAATCTGTCATCAACAGTCCAGCCTGGTTCTCACTTCTAACCGAGTTAGGATGGATTGGAGGGGAACTCGAATGTAGGGATGAGACGCGCGTCGAACGCGCCGTCAATTATTTGGGAGGAAGCGTCCGCGACGCACCCTTTCAAGTCGTTGAAACCCTTCTTGCCTGGGCAGATCAGCCCGAACCTTGGCCCACTTACGCCACGAACATCCTTTCCCATTCGGATGTGGATACGTCGCGCCGCTTCATTGACCTATACATTAAGCTTCAGCAAAAGGGTAATATTCCGCTCGCTCATCCTCCCTTTGGCAGTAACAGTGGCCAGTATTTCCTATACGATTTGCCCGAAAAGCAGCCCGGCTGGGCAATTGAACTTCTGGAGGAGTGGCTCATACGATACGTCAACCAGAGAGATCGGCAGGGGCATTTGGACCCTTTCATTGAAACGGAATCACCGTACGGACGCCATCTTGACGGAATAGACGACCGAATGCACCTGATGGTCACCAACGCTCCGCACGAATTTGTAGAACGTCTGCTGCCCATCGTTTTGGAATTGATTCGACGAAACGCCGTCCGGGAAGGCGAATCGCCGTGGAGGGATAAAATATGGCTGTACCATTTTTATAACTCCCAGCACAATTTCCACGAGCAGTTGATTAAAGAACTCGTTGAAGGACTCCGGTATCTAGCCGTCCACGATCCTGATGTATTCCTCTGTCATGCCGATGCCCTGAGTGAATACCTGGATTTTGAAACCGCTGGCTGGATCTTGACCCGTGCCTTCGCGGCCGATGGTAAACGGTACGCAGAAGCCGGCGTAGCGCTGCTACTCCGGTCGCCCGCATGGTTGGGACTTGGCTGGACAGATTCTTCCGACTGGGTTTCGCGAGAGCTAATAAAGTCCATCTCGCCGTATTGCTCTCCCGTATTGTTCGAGCGGCTGGAGGACGCGGTCCTGAACTATTACTCTTCATGGGAGCGCGAAAATCCACGTCATCTGGGATGGGCGCAACTCACTTTGCTCAATGGATTCCCGAAGGAGCGTCGAAGTGATGCGACACGCCGCCGACTACGTGAACTTCAGAGAAAATTCAATATGGAAGATGGCAATTCGCCGCAAGGAATACGTTCTGGAGTTGTCGGGGCGCCGATTGCAGCGAACTGGGACCTGATGACGGATGCACAATGGTTACGCGCTATCCGAAAGCATAACACTGAGAGGAGTCGTGCAAGCCATTTTCTTCAAGGCGGTGCAAGCGAACTTTCACACGTACTGCAGCAGCAAACCGAAAAAGATCCAGTCCGATATTTGCGTTTGCTGCTGCAATTACCAGACGAAACGAACACGACGTATTTTGAACAGATACTTTGGGGAATCGGTAAAGCTCCCACAACTGATCCCGAGTTGCTATGGAGCGCTATTCGTCGCTGCCACGCTCTTCCAAACCGCCCATGCGGACGGTCCATTTCCAGCGCTCTGAATCGTTACGGTGAGAATGCCGTACCGCACGACATCTTGGAGATAATCGCGTGGTACGCCACAGAAGATCCGGACCCTGCGAAAGAGACTTGGAAGCCCCGAGGCGATGACGAGACAATTTATTACGGAGGGGACGCTGCCAGTGCCGGGCTAAACTCCGTGCGCGGAGGTATGGCTTGGCCCGTTGCTGAGCTGCTTTTTGACCACAAGGAATACTTCGAATTCTTTGAGCCGTACCTTGAGCGAATGGTTACCGATCCCTCCATCGCCGTGCGGACCCAGGTCGCGCACACGCTTCTACCCGTGCTCAACATAGACAGGGAAATGGCTGTGACGCTCTTCTTAAGGCTGATAGACCCGTTCCACGCCGCGTACGCGCACGCTCATTTCGTGATAGATTTTCTCCGCTACGCCGTATGGACGCACTTCTCAGCAATCCTGCCGTTCATCGAGCAGATGCTTGCGGACGCCGATCCTAAAACGGTGCAAACCGGGGCGCAGTTCGCCTGTCTCGCTGCCCTGATTCATCCCGAAGCCAGCCAATTGGGCGCAGACTGCCTCGCGGGTTCCGTGAATATGCGGCGGGGAGCAGCAAAAATTGCGGCGGAACGGCTCTTCATTCCCTCTGACCGCGCTTGGTGCGAAGCGGCACTTATTCAATTATTCGACGATGAAGATCAAGAGACGCGCCGTGCAGCCGCTAACTGCTTCAGAGAGGTAGCCGGTGAAAAACTCGTAGGATTTACATCGTTGATCGACAAATTTATTGAGAGTGCAGCATTTGGCGAGGATAGCCGGTCTTTTTTCCATACGCTGGAAACAGCCACCGTCCCCCTGCCAGACATTATCTGCTCAGTTTTTGAAAAGTCGGTCACACTAACGAAGGGCTTGAGTGCAGGCGAAGCGATTCGCAGCGGGCGCTTCGCGGATAGAAATTCTCAGCTTTTGGTACGCCTCTACGAACGGACTCTGGAACCTGCAATCAAGACTCGATGCTTAAACGTCATTGATGCACTTGCCCGAACCGACGCAGCGTATGACATGGACAGAACGCTTGCAGTCCGAGACATGCAGTAAGTGACGAGAACAAGCGGATGAAACGGAGCCGTCGGTACTGTAAAATTTCACAATTGCTTGTTCGGTAAATGTTTGGTTATATCAGCCGTATGATACGCCAAGTCAATTTCCCCGTCTCCGTCGGACTCCTCATCGACGCGGAGCGCAAGCTCGCCGCGCCCCGATGGGTACTTTGGGCAGGCAAGCGGTACGCCGTCGAAGATGTAGGCTTCCATCATCGCCACCGCGAGGGCCGCAAGTTCTGGCACGTCTACCAGATCAACGTCGGCACGCTCGACATGCGCCTGGAGATCGACGGGGAAAGCTTCGCCTATGTCCTCCGGGGGGTGAGCGACGGACTCGCAGACTGACATGACAGACCTGTCGAATTAGGACGGCAACGCAAGAAGCCGGGAATCCGTAGGAGGATTCCCGGCTTCGATATCTGTGGCGTGCGGCAGTTAGAAGCGGAAATCCGCTACCCTCTGGTCATTGCTGTACGCGGAGGGAAGATAAAACGAGGTCGATTTTGCATTGATGGCCCCATTGTATGGGTAGATCGTTACCGTGTACGCATGATCGGCTCGCAGGCCGTTCTTGTACCAGCGCAAACCGCTCGCCGATAGCGTGCTCCAGTAGATATCGTCCGCGTGGGTATACGTGTTGTCGGTGGTGTCGTGGATCAGGATGTCCGAGACGCCCACGGACGAGGTCCCAGGCCCGTAGATGTACCCATAGATGTTTCGGTACGTCGATGCGTAAGCGGCCGATGCCGCCACTACGACCAACAGCAGCCCTATAAGAGGAAGGGATGCCTTCACCGTTTTCATTTCTGTCCTCCTGCGCGATGTGCGCCACTGGCATCATCGCACGCCATTGCGTCATAATGAATACCGCGGATTTAGCGGTATTACGCTCCTGAAGCCAATTATTAAATATTCACTAAACAGATGAAGGCTTCCCCGATCCTCCGCTACTCCCTGGTCGCCGTCGTGGCCATCCTTATCGGGGGCGCATGCGCGTATCGGTACATGCTCGTCGCGCTGGACTCCGAGCGCGCGTACTCGATGAAGGTGACCGGTCAGGTGAACGACCTGCAAGCCCCGTTAAATTCTCTGAAAGCGCCGACCCAGTAAATGCATTTCGATCCGTCATGATTTCTTCATGACCAGGTCAGATGTTCTTAATCAAGCTACGGTACGCTTCCCCAAAGCCGTAACCCGCTGAAGTGCAAAATGAAAATGAATGGGATGACATTTGCGCCGCGCTGGAAACGCTCGTCGCCCTGGGTCTGGTCGTCGAAGTGATCCCTGGAAGCTTCCGTCTGTCCGATGACACTGAAGACGCGACCGCGGTCTATCGACATGATTCCAAGACGACTTAGTGGCCGCGCTAACCTTCGACCCCGTCCGTATCTGCGGGTTCGGAACGGGAGTATATTCATATAAACCGTCATCCCTATCGTGCCAACCCCGATTGCGAAACGCATGGTCAA
>JAZKEA010000174.1:0-1828 GCA_040387315.1 Armatimonadota bacterium
AGCAGATGCGGAAACCGTGACTAACACCCCCTCTCCTTCCGAGGGGAGGGGGCTAAGCCGCCTCAGCGGCGGGGGGGAGGGGTGAAAACGGCGTTAATATTGACATCCGCTTGCCCCTGTGTTAACCTAACACGAGTTAAGTCATGATTACCATGCGCGATATTTCAGTCCGTGCCGGGGTCTCCCGCTCTACGGTCTCCTTTGTGCTCAACGGCAAACACTCCATCATGGGGGTGAACGAGGAGACGCGCCTCCGTGTTCTTCGTACCGCGGAGGAACTGGGATACCGGCGGAACGAGCTGGCACGGGCCGTCGTCACGGGTAAAAATCGCGTCTTCGGCTTCGTGGTGCGGTCCGCGATGCTGGAGTCGGAAGTCGTCGCCCGCGTTCTGGGCGGGGTCATGGACGAGGCCGAGGCCAGCCACTTCGCCGTTCAGATGATCCGCCTTTCCGGCGGAAATGACGAGGAGATCATCCGGCGCTGCGTCGAGCTCCGACCGACCGGCGTAATGGGTATTTTTGTTGCCCTCGAAATGCTGCAGCATCTGCAGCAGGAGATGGCCCGCTTCCATATTCCGGTCGCCGTGCTGGACAGTGTTCCCCCGCTGGAGGGTGGGTCACGCATCGTGTCGGATGACATCGAGGGGTGTCGTCAGGCAATCGACCACCTGCAGGCCCTCGGTCATACCCGGATCGCGTATATCGGCGGTGGCGATACCGTCGTCGGTCGGCTGCGCGAGGAGGGCTACCGGCAGGCGATGGCGGAACGGGGCCTCCCGATACCTCCCGGCTTTCTGGAGATGGGCAAATGGCTGCAGGACCAAACGGAGATGGCGACACGGCGCTTATTCCAGGATCGCCCTCTGACGCCGACTGCGGTCTTTTGCGCCGATGATAAGACCGCGATGGTCACCACGCGGACCCTGCGGCAGATGGGACTGACGGTACCAGGTGATGTTTCGGTTGTCGGGTTTGCGAATCTCGTGATGGCGGCCTACAACGACCCGCCACTGACAACGATTGCACAGCCGTTTCATGAGATGGGAAGAAGCGCCGTTCGGCGACTGCTGTGCCTTGCGGAGAAGGCGGAGCAGGGTGAGGATATCTCGGCGACCTATGATGAGGAACGGCTGCCCACGAAGCTGATTGTGCGTCAGTCGACGGCCCCGCTACAGGGATAATTTTTTGTAGTGCCCATCGGCGGGCATTTTTCGGAGAATCAAGGAAGGTTTATCATGTCATTGCTGAACGTTTGTCCTAGTCGACCCGGTGTACGAAGGCCCCTGTCCGGCTTTACACTTATCGAACTGCTCGTGGTTATTGCCATTATCGCTATTCTGGCTGCCATACTTTTTCCGGTCTTTGCACAGGCAAGGGAAAAAGCACGGCAGACGGCCTGTCTGTCCAACATGAAGCAGATGGGGCTCGCGATTATGCAGTACTCCAACGATTACGACGAAGCGCTGCCCGTGCAGGGTGACGGGGCGCAGAACCGGGGTCGCTGGATGTACCAGGTATATCCGTACGTCAAGAATATCCAGGTCTACACCTGCCCGAACTTCCCGGAAGGCGCGCTGAATACCGCGGATCTCATGTGGTCCACGATCACTGGCTACGGCTGGAACGCCTGTATGGGAGATAACGACAGCAAGCAGCCGCCGCTGACGGGCACGATTCAGACGAGCTACAACCTTGCCCAGATCAAAAAACCTGCGGACACCATTATCATCGGCGAAACCGGAGCCGTCGCCACGAACAACACGACACTCCAGGGCTACACCCTGGGAGCCCGCAACCCGGCAATACAGCCCGCGACTCTCGCCAGTTC
>JAZKEA010000175.1:0-2791 GCA_040387315.1 Armatimonadota bacterium
GAGAAGCGCGGACGATGCCGCAAAGTGTCTGGACGAAATGCTGGCGATGGGCGCATCGGTTAACTTCTACATGTTCCACGGGGGCACAAACTTCGGATTCGGGAGTGGTGCGAACTTCGACCGGGCGTACCAGCCCACCGTCACCAGCTACGATTACGATGCCGCCATCAGCGAGAGCGGCGATATCACGCCGAAGTTCCACGCCTTCCGCGATGTCATCGGAAAGTACCGGTCCCTTCCCGACGCTCCCCTGCCGGAGACGCCAAAACGCGCCGCCTTTGGAACCGTCGCGCTCACCGGTCAGGCGATCCTGCGGCAGTCGCTCACGAGTCTCGGCATTACGCCGGTTCGCGCCGCCGCACCGCTGCCGATGGAGAATCTGGGCCAAAATGCGGGATTTACGCTTTATCGTACCGAGGTCACGGGTCCGCGCGAGGAGCAGACACTGCACCTGACCGGTGTCCATGACCGGGTCCATATCTTTATCGATGGCGAACTGCGCAGCGTCTGGTACCGGAATGATGCGCCCGAAACGCAGCCGAAAATCGCTGTTCCCGCCGAGGGCATCGTTCTTGAACTCCTGGTGGAGAACATGGGGCATGTCAACTACGGACGGCGGCTTTCAGAGCGAAAAGGCATCACCGAAGGCATCCGGCTTGGACAGCAGTTCCTCTTCGGCTGGGAGATGTTCTGTCTGCCGATGGACGATCTTGCCGTACTCGTCTGGGAGACCGTGTCACCGCAGCCGGAACCCGCGTTCTACCGGGGCACGGTGCAGATCGAGGAACCCGCCGATACCTTTGTCAAGCTCTCTGTTGACCAGGGCTGGAGCAAGGGAGTGTGCTTCGTGAACGGCTTCAATCTGGGCCGCTACTGGTCCACGATGCCGCCGGAGCATCACCTTTATATACCCGGCCCCCTGCTGCGAGTGGGCGAGAATGAGATCATCGTCCTCGAATTGGAGGGGCAGAACACGTCGGCTCCGACTCTTGAGCTGACCGATATGACGGAGCGAGATTCCCAGTGATACCCGCGACCTTTGACATCGCCCCCGCTCCGTGGCGCGGGGTCACCGTCGCGCGGCATCGGATTCCGCCGGATGAGTTTTCCGATCTGTCGTCACCGGTCTACAATATCGATGTGCACCTCAGCCGTCCCTATCCGCTGGAGTGGAAACGGGGCAGCCGGTACCGCAGGACCTCTATGACTCCGGGCGCTCTCTGTATCGGTCCGGCCCACGATCCGATGTCGCTGCGCTGGACCGATACCATTGAGATACTCCGGGTGGCGCTCACGCCCGCGATTGTGACCGAGACCGCCGCGAATTTGAACCTTCGCGGCGCGGTGGAGATTCCCGAGCGTCACGGTGACTGCGATACCCAGGTTGCACACATCGGCAATGCCCTGTGGGCGGAGGCGGCCGCGGGTTATCCACTGGGCCGCGTCTTCGGCGAATCGCTGGCGACCGCTCTTGCGTCGTGCGTGCTGCAGCGCTACAGCGCCACCCCTGCCGCGCCGCCCGCATCGGGCGCATTATCGCCGCGCAGCCTCCGCGCTGTCCGCGAATTTATCGAAGAGCATCTGCAAAGCGACATCAGCCTCGACGACATGGCGCGGATCGCGCGGCTGAGTCCCTATCACTTCGCCCGCTGCTTCAAGGCGACTGTGGGAACCTCACCGCACCAGTATCTGATCGCGCGCCGCGTCGAACGGGCGCGTCAGCTTCTAACCGATGCCGACCTTCCCCTCTCCCAGGTCGCGTTCCGGTGCGGTTTCGCCGATCAGAGCCATCTAACCCGCCACATGAAGCGGCTGCTGGGAACGACGCCGAATCTTCTTACCCCACGGCGAAATAGGCGCAAGATTCTTCTATAGACGCAAAGGCGTTCAATAACCTCTCCGCGCCGTCCCCTAAGATAGTGATGCGTTCCCGCCGCCACCCGGCAATACCTCCGGGAGCGCATAAACTATCGTGAAAAAACAAACCTGCCTACTTTCTCCCGCCCCTGATTCCCCTTCCATGGACGTCCTATGCCGCATGGTCTTCAGCACCATAAATGCCGCTGCGTGAAGAGAACGGGGATGTTCCATCCTCCGGTGGAAGCCTTCGGCTTGGGTTCCCTGTCGGGAACGACTCCCGTGCAGTCCTGAGCCTTACGTGTTTTACCTGGCCCTCTTGTTTCCGAAGGAAACGCAAGCCTATTCACGCTTGCGTGAATGTGAAGGCTTCCACCGGAGGATGGAACATCCCCGTCTAAAACCGGCCGCTTTTGGTGTTCACGTTTTGCCCTCCGACTGCACACGCTGCGCACACGGTCGGTGTGTACGCTGAGGGCCAGTGCCATTTGCACGCAGACTCTAAGGAAATCCCCACGACACCCATGAGATCCATCATTCGACACCGTACGCTTGCCCTGGTCCTGCTGACCACGGTCTTTTCAGCACTTATACAAACGGATACGGCCTGCGCCTTTGGCGGCGAGGACCCCGTTCTCGGCAATCCGTGGCACCATGAGAAAATCAGCCGTGACGCCGCGAAGGCAGTCGGCTTCAGTTTTAATCCTCGCATCGATACCGAGAATGCCCCGGTGCCCACTCTGGCGACCATGTTCAGCGACGATCCCCGGCGGTCAGGCGACAAAGCGGCGGAGGCGATTGCCTGGCATGCCGACTACGTCGATTCGTATCTTTACAATCCTCTCTGGTGGGCTCCGGGCGGAATTAGCCGCTTCAAGGTCGCCCTCGCGACCGCACCGGAGCTGGAAAAAGTCCATTTCGACGATCTGTTCGA
>JAZKEA010000175.1:2801-3634 GCA_040387315.1 Armatimonadota bacterium
GGCGCTACGTCTCCGGAACAATGGCGGGCCTGATCTGGGCCAGGGAACACGACGATGTCGCCGCTGCGCAGAACATCATCGGTGTGTCGCTCCATGCGCTCCAGGATTTTTATTCACACTCGAACTGGGTGGATGCCCCCGCGCGGCGGCAGGTCACCTTTTTTAATACACCGCTGAACTCCCGCACCAGTCTGCCGCTCTACACCGGTGCCTACGAACAGGAGGCGCACCAGGGCGTCAAGCATCACGGCAAGTACCTGTTTGAGGCGACTGTCATGAACCAGCCGGGCGTCAAGCAGATTATGTCGGTGGTCTGCGGAGCGGGATCGCCGCTTGGCAACAGCGATATGTGCAAAGCCTACGATGCTGCGACAAAGGGGACCGCGGTCCGATTCGATGTCCGTGGCGTCAAGATTCCCGAGAATGTGATCTACCAGGCCCCGACCGGTATCGCGCTCGACAACCTGTGGCTCGCCGAGATTGGTGTCAAGGAACGCGGTTTGACGGACATGACCGGCAAGGTGGCCTTTGAGACCGCCCGCGCGCTCGCCTTCGAAACGTCGAAGCAGTGGCTGCTCACCCTCGAAGCCAACATGACGAAGGATGGACCGGAATCCGCGGCTTTCTGGCAGAAGGTAAAGACCCAGGGCACGGACCAGCCGACACGCCAGCAGCAGTTCGAAAACTATGCCAAGTTCCCGTATACCTTTCTGTCGGCGGGGAAATACCCACCGGAAACGCTGAGCGCCGAGGAATACTTCCTGCGCGTCCGCCTCAAAACGGCGCGGGACAGCGGAGCGGGAACCGATGCGGATATCTACCTTCGGCCCAAC
>JAZKEA010000176.1:0-17333 GCA_040387315.1 Armatimonadota bacterium
GTCGGCCCTGCATTCTGGGGACGAAAGTGACCAGCGCCGGACATATTATGGTCGCACGAGGCTACCTGACCGATGGTCGGCTGCTGGTGAACGACCCTGCGGGGGACCGGGAGCGTCCGGCAGTAGCCCCAGGAGCAGGACCGCTTGCGGGCTACTCCAAAACCGGGGTCCGCTACTGGAACGGCGACGGCGACAAAGCCGTGTATGAATGGGATGTTCTTCAGGTCCGCTGGGTAATGACGCTGGGACCGGGAGCGCCCGCTGGTAGCGACAAAGCCGAGGACGCTAAGTAGGTCTCTCACTTACGGATATCGGACCACTATATCCCGCTGGTACTTGTCTTTGTCACGGGTTTCGTCGCCTCCGTTATCTTTGAGATTTGCGCCGACGCTATACAAAATAAAGCCGTTCGTCGTTTTATGGTAGATCAAAGGCTCGTTGTTGAACGGATCGAAGAAGCGTTTCCCCTTCGGAAGAATATCGAGTGTTTGAGGAAACGTTTGAGTTTTTATCCGGTGCTGCAGCAATGCGATCATCTGATTACGAAGCTGGTAGTTAGCTTCGATTAGCATCGTCTTTTCAGGCACTTTATCGAACACAGGCACAAGAAGGGCATTCATCTCGTACCCTGGCGATTCTGAGAGCTTATTTTCCCTTTCCATAATCCTTTTCCATGCCATTTGTCCCTTACGCAGATTGCCACCCGAATCCCGGATACCGGAATCCATCTGCCGCCAGAAGGCGATAAGCCGTGATTCCCACGCATCGACTTGAATGCTGCGTGTACTTTCATTCAGTATGGGAAGGGTAGCTTTGCTTATGCCGTTCGGTGTTGGCACCTGAGGATCTCGGTAGGTTTCCATCTGAACCAGCGTCATCACGTTCTCTGCCAGGTAGCAATCCCGCAAATTTGGCGTCGCGCCGAAGGAAGCTTGCGTCTCTTCTGCAAGACGCAGCACTTCTGTGTTATCTCCATATTTCTGCAGGATCTCAACAAAAGGTTGATTCATGATGGCCTGCAATGCGATTCGAACCAGAAAAGCGATTAGGAACCTGTCTTGTGCTGCATGAACCCCGATCTTTGCTCCGTAGGCAACATCCTGCAGCGCCGCTTCCGGTTTACCTATCTCTTTGTTCAGAATCGCGCTTGCCGCAAAGAGACGGGCGAGATGGCGCATGGTGACAAGCTCGCCAAAAGTAGTATTAAACCCCTGCTCCCAAGGGCGGTCATAATCACATACAGTCAGATTTGCTGCCTGCTGCGCCAGGCGTATCATTTTCTGGCGACGACGGAGAATGCCCTCCACTTGTCTTCGCCGCTTATCACGTGTCTTCCGTTTCAAAAATTCAGAAAGTGCCTCTCCCTCTTCGTTGCGACTGGCTTCAGAGTCACGGCGGTAAAGAGTGTCGATGCGACGGTAAAGGACGGCAGCATTCTTATCGGGCGCAACCGGAGGTACACGCCATAAATCTTCGGGTTGGAGCGGCAGGCCCTGTTTACGCGCGGCTTTCTGCTCGGCAGGCAGAGTTTGTGCGACTGTCATCCATCCGTTAGACATATGGACACCAACCGAGACAAGATAAATAAATGTTCCGAGGCCGATCAGGATTAGAGCAACCGCACCTAACCCGATCCAGAATGGGCGTCGAAACCGTGAAGAGGTAAGAACGGGAAGGGGAGCAGGTGTGTTCTCTTGATTCATCGTCTTGATAGTCGTTTCCTAATAGCCGTCAATTTACGGATAAGAGACAACGATGTCCTCCGGTCGGTTCGAGTTACCCTGTTTTATGCTCTTTTTGCTGCCGCCATCATCTTTTCGGTTGTTGCCGACACTGTAGAGCACGAAACCGTTGTCCATCTTTTTGTACTTGAGTGGTTGGTTTGTGAATGGATCTGTCCGTACTGTCGTTTTCGGGAGATCGTTCAGCGCTTCCGGGAATGCACCGGTTTTCTGTTTGTACTCCAGCAATCCGAGCATCTCTTGGCGAAGATGGTTTGACGCCTGAGCTTGCATCAACTTCGAGGGCATTTCAAGAAAAACGTAGGTAAGGATCGCGTTCATCTCGTAGCCGGGTGCAAAGCGGTTGGTATCTTCCTCGTCTTGAATGCTCTTCAGCGCCTTTTCAAAAGCGAGCATATCGCCGCCAGAGGCCGAGAGGCGGGAATGAAACTTGCGCCAGTACGCAACAGAGCGTGACTGCCAGGCGTCGGCTATCTGCTGCTGAACCTGTGGATTCGAGGTCGGAATGCGAAGTCCCTGGCGGCGCATTCTTTCGGTGAAATCGGGAGAGTTGCGAATCTCTTTGAATGTCTCACCAGCCAGCACCATCTCTCCTGAAAAAGCGCGACGGACATCGATGGGATCGCTCAGGGCTTTTGCCGCTTCCCGCGCTGCAGGAAGAACCGCCGGATCGGCACCGTGTCGCTGCAATATCTCGATAAAGCGTCGGTGGGCGATGGTCTGGATCGCGATTTTCACAAGGGCGTTGATGACCGTGGGGTCTGAGCCGGTATGACGTGCGATATTTGCCGCTCGTGCCACGTCCTGAAGCGCCAGACCCGGCTGATTTTCGTCGCTGAGCAGCGCGGCACGCAGCATCAAGAGACGGGCGCTTGCCCGCATGACCGGATACTCCGGAAAGGCGACATCCAGACCTCCGCTCCAGTCACGTGCAAAATCGCATCTCGGTTTCTGTGCCGCCTGCTCCGTAATCTGGAGAAATGCAGCGCGAGTCTGTAAAAATTCGCGTATAGCCTGGTCGTCTTTTGTGCTCCTTGGTGTCTCCTTTAACACCTCCGGATGCGCTTCAAAAAACGCTTTTTCGGTATCACCACCCGATTCCTTTTTATAAAGTGCGGTCATCTTCCGGTAGAGAGGCGCGGCATTCTCCGTCGTCGATACCGGCGGGTTGGGGCGCATTTCCGCAAGTGTCGTTGGCAGTCCTTCTTTTTTGGCGGATGCCAGTTCCGCAGGCAGAGTGGCCGCGACCGGGGCATATTCCTTGTCGAAACGTTTCCCGATACGGTAAAGAAGCGTGAGCATAGTGCCGAGCACAATAAAAGCGAAAACACCGATCAGTGTCAGCCACAAGCGAAGGCGAGAGCGGCGCGGGGCCGAGATCGTAGGCAGAGGGGGTGTGATCAAAGTGGTTACCGTTTGGAAAGAGATAAACTGACAGCGGATTGTTTATTATGACACTCTTTTGCTCCGTAGGACAAAGCAACGGATCACCGAAATGATAACTCCAGAACATGCCGGAGCCGAAGATCAGTAAGCGCAGTCGTTTTGCGTATGGCGCGGTCACACTTGGCATCGTTCTTCTGGGAATTGCCTCGCGCAAATTTCCCGGTCTATTTCCCGTTCTGCTCGGCAAATACCCAGGAGACGCACTCTGGACGCTGATGGTGTTTTTTGGTCTGGGTATCGTCCTGCCTCGCTGGTCGCCGGTGAAGCGCGGGGTCTATGCTCTGATGATCTCGTTTCTGGTGGAAATCGGTCAGCTCTATCAGGAACCGTGGATCAGCGCGATTCGCGGCACGACCCTCGGACATATGGTCCTCGGCTCCACGTTTTCTGCGGGAGATCTTGTGGCCTATACGGCAGGCGTCGTTATTGGTGTCGGCGCGGAAATCCTGGTTTGTCGTTTTCGCGCGTACCGTGAGAGAAGACAGGACGACATCGCCGAGTAGTGTGGGTAGAGCTTCCTGTCTCCGCCATATTCGGCGGAGACAAGACAACGGTTAAAGCGACGCCAGAGATATATTGCTCAGGACGCCTTTATAATCCGACTTGTGGCGGACCTTCCGCTCCATCGCGGAAATAACCGTATGAGTGAAGTCCTGCGACTCCATTTTGTCCGCACTTCCCAGCCCTCCCGGACTGAAGACATTGATCTCCATCAGCTTGTCGCCCACGACATCCAGACCGACCAGGAACATTCCGTCTTGAATAAGTTTTGGGCTGACCAGCTCCACCAGTCGCAGCATCTCATCGGTAACGACGGCCTTCTCGATTTTCCCACCCGCGTGGAGATTACTCCGGACATCTCCCTGCTTGCTGACCCGGCGGAAGGCCGCATACTTGCCGTTCTCCATCAGCGGCTGACCGTTCATCACAAAAAGGCGTGTGTCCCCGTCGGCGGCGGCAGGAAGATACTCCTGGGCGATGCAGTAACCATCGCGGGTGATCGCCTCGATCATCTGGCTGATGTTCGCCTTATCCTCGGTCCGTGCCAGAAAGACACTCTGTCCGCCGGAACCCTGGAGCGGCTTGAGAACGACTCTATCGTTCTCCTGAGCCACAAACGCCTTCAGGTCATCCACAGATCGCGAGATGAGTGTGCGCGGGCGAACCGCCTCCGGAAAACTCTGGAAATACATCTTATTGATCGCATAGGCGAGTGTGGCAGGGTGATTCACCACGATCACACCCTTGCGGGCCGCCTGCTCGCCGAAAACAATACCCGCGCTTTGGGCCCAGGGGCGAGCGGCGGCATCGGCGGCGGGGTCATTGCGCAGCATAAGGACGTCAAGATCCTCGACGCAGATTCGCTCCTGCAGAGCCTTGTCGCTCAAAAGGTCCCGCAGATACGTATCTCCCGACTTGTAGGACTTGGCCGGGGCGGACAGCGCATGCGCCCGAATGGTGTCATCGGGATCACAGGCAAGGTCCCCGACTCCCATAACCCAGGCCTCATGGCCCTCGTGCTTGGCCGTAACCGCCAGGCGGGTGGTTGTATAACCCGCCTCCTCCGTCTGAACATCATTCACCACAAATCCGATTCTCATAGTAGTAGCCTCTATAGTCGCTCTCTTATTTTCTCTCAAACAAGTTCCGTCAGCCGAGTCTCCCGACTGCGCAGGACGGCAAACCGGGCAGATGCTTCCGGTTCCTCCAGATAACGCGGGCGAAGAGGGGGCGGATGAAGCACCTCTCGCCAGCGTAGTTCCTCAATCATTGGCAGGTGTTCCGCGCCGACTTTCCCGATCCACAAAGCCTCGGTGTCGTTCCCCGCGCGCAGGTAGCGGAGTACAAAAAGGAGACCTCGAAGGTAGACCGCGTCTTTGGTTAGCCCACCGCCGCGAAAGACCCGCATCGTGATGTTAAAGGCGGTACGTGGTGTAAACCCATGACTCTCATGGAGGATATGAAAGACATCGGGAAACGTTTTCCCCCGTGTCAGACAACGGACGGCGATCACACGCGCCGCCAGCAGGCGCAGTCGTGATTTTGTCAGTCCGCCCGAAAGGTACTCCGCGAGGACGGCAAGCCCTTCCTGAAGCTCGTCGTAGTTCGGCAGGCCGCGTACAAGCAGCTTCAGCGGCTGTGCCGCACCGTTCGCGCGGGTCAGGATATGGGTGCCGATCTCGTGGTGCATCAGGGCGTCCACTCGGCGGGCGGCTGTCCGTGCACGCTGCCCGACCAGCAGGTTCCCCCCGGATACCATCACGCCGGGAATATCACTTCGGATCTGGACCTGAGCGTCGAGAGAAGGCAGCTGAGCGCGGTAGAAATCGATTTCTTTTTGAGCCCGCTCCGTGATTGCTGACGCATCGAGATTGTCACCATTCTCTCTGACCGGCTCTCGCGAAACGTTCCGCAATATACATTCCGCCTCAGCAAACAGATCATCGGAGACGTCGCCGTAAAGGCTCAGGCTTCCCCCCAGAAATGCCGGTGTATCGCGGTCCTCGATCAGGGTGATCTGGCGGTCGAGCTCGCGCCGCTTCTCCCGGAAAAGATGCCCCAGCGTCGTATCTTCGATACCCTGCAGCGCAATGTTATGAAGACGCCGTTTTAGTCTGTCCGGGTCTATCGGCAGCAGGCGATAATGAAACGTCGGAGTGCGCTCAAAGCCACTCTGTTCGAACTCTGACCATGCTTCCTCGCTGTTGACCGGGGTGACGCTCAGCAGAAAATCAAAAGCGCTATCCAAGGACGCCAGTTCACGGTCGGCGTCCCACACTGCCCGCACGACGGCGCGCCGCCCAAGGGCCTGATAGTGTGGTGGCTGGTGGCTCGACTGTACCCGCGCGAAGTCGAAAAACGCTTTTCTCAGTGCCAGGGAAAGCTGTGCCTGAAGACGCCGCAGCACCAGAGGCAGCAGAACGCCTTCATCGCTGCGGTGCAGAGGCGGTATCTCCAGGCCAAGAACCAGGCAGCCCTGTTTTTCTACCTCACTTGTCGTGAGCAGGGGAGGGAAGCCGGGTGGCGCGGTAATCCCCGGCTGCGCCTCCGCCCTTTTGTCCGGAGTGGTGAGGCGGACGCCCGGCTGGGTATTTTGACGGAGAGCTTCTACCAGTACGGCGATCGTGGTCGGTTCCTGGTGCGGGCCGTCCGGGCGCTGAGGCGCGGTGACCACACGAAACACCTGGGAGTCCGGTGGTCCGATCCAGATTTCCAGCAGCAGGAACGCCCCCAGGGCATCGGCCTGCGTTCGGACTACCGTCTCGACAAGTGCGCTGACCCGCTCGTCCCATTCCATGCCTCCCGGCGCGATCAGGTAGGACCCTTCGCCCCGCACCATGGCACGCCCGCTCAGGTCCCCGCTGCGCTCACCCGGCGTCCGGAAGACACAAAGGAAAGGGAGCGGGCGATCTATATGCAGACGTCCCTTTTCCGGCAGAAATCGCCGCACGTGCTGCCCTCTGGCAAGCCGCTCGCCGACGGCGGTTATAAAACCGTCAGAGAGTGGCTCTGCAACTCGTACGGGGGTTCTGCCGCCTGAGCCTGTCATGCGGCCGCTCTGCGCTTCATCGCCGCAAGCGATTCAAGAATCCCCGGAACTGTCGAAGCAAGCGCCTGCCGTAGGGCATCCACTTGGGCAGGGTCGGGTTCTCCTGACCACTCGTCCATAAAGAACTTCTTGAACTCGACGGACAGCGCGCAGCCGCTTCGGGGAAACTTCTCATGAATCCACCGGCCGAATTGCCCGCCTTTGAACTTGACGTTTTCGCGTACATCAAGCGAACGACCCTGGTAGTCAAAACGGCGAAAGTCCGAGATAAAGCGATCTATAAAAGAAGCCCAGGCGGCGCGGTCCGCCATCGTGCCTGTTCCTATATTTACTTCGGGATTCTCCAGGGCTGAGGCGGGTGCGGCGTTCACACCGTCTCTGCGATGGTTATAGGTATGAAGGTCCAAAACGACAAAGGCGCCGTGTTCGCGTTCTACCTTTTGAAGAAGCGTATAAACGTCGGCATAGAAGGCGTCGTAGTCGGCAAGAGAACGCATTACTACCGCATCTGATAAAGGCCCTTCTTTCCAGACGTTCAAGCCCCAGGCATCCTCGGGCACCTGGTAAACGGCTTTGTCACGTGGTCGGTTCAGGTCCACTTCAAATCGGGAGTGGGCGGCGACGACTCGTACCGGTGCGACGTCGACCCAGGCGGCGGTAAAAGGGTCCTCTTCCCGCAGGCGTTCGGCATCATTCAGTGCAAACCGGTCAGTGACTTCGGGGCGTGATGCATGACCATCGTGTATAGCCGTTGCGATCAGGGGACCGCCGATGCCGGACTGCCAAATCTGCCAGGGGGCGACTGATGCTGTGCTTCTTTCTGTCAAGGTGAAAGCTCCCTTCTTTGGTGGCATCGCTGCCAGCTTTCTGCCATAAACATACCCATATGGCCGCTCGTTACACCGGACACGTTTTCACCGGTGGCGCTCCGGGAACTTTCCCGCCTGCCGCGTTGTCTTGACACCTACAAGGCTGGGCTGTACCATAGGCCAATCGCCGAACAGGCTGCTTTTTCCGTTTTTTGTCTCTCCAGCGCTGTCTCAGCGCTTTTTTTTCACCGCTTTTGGAGGTTTCCCGTGGAGGTTGTCGTCGGGGGTAATAAACGGGCCAGGCGCTCGTACGGGTTCGATGAGGTGGCGCTCGCACCGGGGCCGCTGGTAATCGATGCCCGCGACGTTGATGTTTCCTGGACACTCGGCGGGCGCAAAATCGAGATACCGATTATCGCCGCCGCACTCGATGGGGCGGTCAATCCCGCTCTTGCCATAAAGATGAGTCAGATGGGCGGGCTTGCCGTACTGAACCTTGATGGCATTCAGGCACGGTACGAGGATGCTGAGGCGGTACTTCAGAGCATCGCGGATGCCCCCTCGGAAGGCATTATTGCGTTTATTCAGAAGCTCTATGCCGAGGCTCCCGTTCGCATGGACCTGATCGCACGCCGTGTGAAGCAAATCAAGGATGAGGGAGGCGTCGTCGCGGTTTCCGCCGCCCCGCATTCCGCCCAGAAGGCCGCCGAGGCTGCGGTCGAGGCGGGCGCTGACTTCTTCTTTATTCAGAGCACGGTTGGAAGCGTTCGCTTTGAGTCCTCGCAGATTCCGGAGTTTCCAGTCGCGGAATTCTGCAAGAACGCACCAATCCCTGTCATTGTAGGAAACACCGTCGGTTATCAGGCGACCATCGAACTGATGGAGGCAGGAGCCGCCGGGGTGCTTGTCGGGGTCGGACCCGGTCATATCTGCACGTCACGGAAGGTGCTTGGTATCGGCGTCCCGCAGATTACCGCGACCGCCGACTGTGCCGCCGCCCGCGATGATTTCCACGCTCGAACAGGACGCTATGTGCCAATCATCACCGATGGCGGCATCCGGAACGGGGGCGATATCGCCAAGGCGGTAGCAGCCGGTGCCGACGCGGTCATGCTGGGTTCGACCATAGCTGCGGCCGCGGAAGCGCCCGCGCCCGGTTTCTCCTGGGGAATGGCGACATCGAGCGCCGACCTACCCCGGGGAACCCGAATCAAGGTCGGGGTGTCGGGAACGCTGCAGGATATCCTCTTTGGTCCCGCGCACCGCGATGACGGAACCATGAACCTTGTCGGCGCTCTCAAGCTTTCGATGGGTTCGCTTGGCGCGCATAACATTCAGGAGATGCAAAAAGCCGAGATGCTAATTGCACCCTCGATTGCTTCCGAGGGAAAATCCTTGCAGCGTGCCCAGGGTGTCGGGTAGGATAATAACGTGCCACCTACTTTAGCTTCCATTCCCCGCCCTGAAGAAAACGTCGTTGTTCTCGATTTTGGCGCCCAATATACTCAATTAATCGCCCGTCGCGTGCGAGAATGCCGCGTTTACTGTGAGATTGTCCCGTCCGATACGGACCTGGACAAGATCATTGAACGTAAGCCTATCGGGATTGTCTTCTCCGGCGGACCTTCGTCCTGTTATGACGAGGGTGCGCCGCAGGTAGACCCGCGCATCTTCGATTTGGGCATCCCCGTACTCGGCATCTGCTACGGCATGCAGTTGATGTCTCTCCAGCTTGGCGGCGATGTCGTCCCCGCCGATAAGCGCGAGTATGGCAAGACGCCGCTGGATGTCTCCGATGACACAGACCTGTTCGCCGGACTCAACAAAGAGCTGGTCTGCTGGATGAGCCATGGTGACTCCGTGCTGAAGCCTCCGGCCGGATTCGCCGTCACGGCTTCGACACCCGGCGTTCCCGTCGCGGCAATCGCAAACAAAGAGCGCCGCCTTTTCGGTGTCCAGTTCCATCCCGAGGTCGTTCACACTCCCTGGGGAACGGAGATCATCCGCAACTTCCTTTATAATTGGTGCGGGGCTACCGGCTCCTGGACCATGGCCTCGTTTATCGAGGAGGCAGTCGCTGCAGTCCGAACCCAGGTGGGGGACCGGCGCGTGGTCTGTGGCCTGTCCGGGGGAATCGACTCCTGTACCGTCGCCGCGCTGGTTCACAAGGCCATCGGCGATCAGCTTACCTGCATCTTTGTCAACACTGGTCTGATGCGTAAAGATGAGGGAACTCAGGTACGCCAGCAGTTCGCGGACGCGTTCAATATTAAGCTCGTCTACGCCGACGAAAAAGAGCGGTTCCTCCAGAAACTTGCCGGTGTCACCGATCCGGAAAAGAAGCGCAAGATCATCGGCAACGAGTTTGTCCAGGTTTTCGATGAGATCGCCGGGACTATCGAGAACGTCGATTATCTGGCTCAGGGGACGCTGTACCCCGATGTCATCGAGTCCGGCACGAGTAATGCGGCGAAGATCAAGACGCACCACAATGTCGGCGGTCTTCCCGAAAACATGCGGATGAAGCTCGTCGAGCCGCTTCGCTTCCTGTTTAAGGACGAAGTACGCCGGGTCGCCGAGGAACTTGGCCTTCCGTCCGATATGGTGTGGCGTCAGCCGTTCCCCGGACCGGGTCTCGCGATCCGCGTTCTGGGCGAGGTGACCTTCGATAAGCTGGAGATCATCCGAAATGCGGATGCCATCGTTTCGGAGGAGATCAAGAAGGCGGGTCTGTACCGCCGCGTCTGGCAGAGTTTTGCCGTTTTACCCGATACACGCTCAGTAGGGGTTATGGGGGATCAGCGCACCTATGAATACCCCATCGTCCTCCGCGTTGTTTCCAGCGAGGATGCCATGACCGCCGACTGGGCCCGACTGCCCTACGAGGTCCTGGAGCGCATCTCCAACCGCATCGTGAGTGAAGTTCACGGTGTCAACCGAGTGGTCTACGACATTACCTCCAAGCCGCCCGGCACTATCGAGTGGGAGTAATCCAAATCCCGGCATTGACCGGGAACCGACCCAGGCAGTCAGGTGTAATAAATGCGGCGCTGCCTCCGGCAGGCTGCATTTTCAGGGTAAAACGGTACTGATGGCACAAACCTATCCACATTCTGATATTGAGGCCGTACGTCTTTCCGAGCAGGAGATTGCGGAACGAGTCGAAGCGCTGGGGCGAGAGATCAGCCGGGACTACGAGGGGAAAGACCTGATCCTCGTTGGTATCCTGACGGGATCGACGCTTTTCCTGGCGGACCTGGTACGCCGTATCAACATTCCCCTTTCTTTTGACTTCGTTGCCGTCAGCTCCTACGGGTCGGACACCCGCTCCACCGGTGTCGTTCGCATTCTGAAAGATCTGGATGAACCGGTAGAAAGTCGTCATGTACTCGTCATCGAGGATGTGATGAACCCGCGTATGGCCCTGCGCCTTTCGTATCTGTTGGACAATCTGCGCTCTCGACGGGCGGCGTCGGTTCGTGTCGGAACACTGCTGGACAAGACCTCCCGTCGGCGGACTTCCGGAGCCATCGCGCCCGACTACTGTGGTTTTGAAGTGGACGAAGAGTATCTGGTCGGTTATGGGATGGATTATCTGGGGCGCTACCGCTCATTACCTTATATTGGAGTTCTAAAACCCATCATCTACGGCGGCGGGTAACATGGAATAGTCGGAATAAGCGCGTTTCGATTCTTGCGGCCCGTGGTATAATCTGTGTGAAGACGTATATCCGTACGGCTTTATCTGTTTAACCCACTTCCCCGACTCTGTTTGCTTCTGCATTCCCCGGCGGGGTATCCCAATTTTCGAGCGCCGTCCTCGCTTTTGCATCTAACCGCCTTTCGTGGCAGTTGCTGTGATCGCGCCGCATTGCGTCCGGTTCGCCTTTGAGCATCGCGAACACAGATTAATTTCAGACGATGTTGAGTGGCATGTTGGGTTAAGTTAGCGCCAGGACATCGATACAGTATCCCAAGTATCACCACTCTCGTGCTTCCATGGGTGCTTCCGTCTCATCAATCTGCCGAAGATCATCATATATCCTGCCATTGATAGCGCCCTGACAAAGGCATGGGACGACAGCAAGCCCGCTTCTCCCTCTTAGACTTTCCGCCTCGCCCGTATTAGAAGAAAAACCCAAGGACAATTAGTAATGGAATCCACCGAGACAATCGCGATGGAAAACACCGAATCGACAAGCGCTGTCGAAACCCCCGCCGCCCCGTCGGCTCCTGCCCGTCGCCGTACGACAACACGAACGCCCCGCGCGAAGGCGGCTGCCGAGACTGCTACTGAAACTCTGGCTGCTGATGCCGCCCCCAGTGTGGCGTCTGTAGAGCCTGTCCCCGCTCCAAAAGCACCACGCTCCTCTGCAAGGACGACAGCGGCAGCGAAAAAGGCAGCCGCCTCCGTAGCTGAACCCGCTGCGGTGCCTGGCAGCCTTTTTGCGTCCTCTGCCACAAGCCGGACGGCGGCAGCTGAGCCGGTCGGTGATTCCCGTGCGGCTTCGGAAAGTGCGCCTGCGCCCATTCCCGCCCCCATTATTTCTGCCCCTCCCATTGTGCTACCTCCCTCCGTTTTTGGGGAAGCGGCGGTGGCTGAGAAGCGTACTCCTGCCCCTGCTGCGCTGGTATCGCCCTTTGTCTCCCGAGAAGGACGTGAAAAGAGCGACGGACGCGATGGCCGTGATGGGCGCGATGGCGGTCGTGAGCCGCGAGAAAACCGCGACTACCGAGGCCGTGATGGTGATAGCGGCAGCAGCGGCGGCGGTGGCGGACGTGATAACAACCGTAATTCTGATAACGGTCGTGGGCGACAGCGCGGGGGAGACCGGAACGAACCCGGCACCGGCTATGCAATGCGACCGGCCCGGGGTGTCAATCCCTACGGACCTCGTGATAATCAGGATGGCGGTGACCGCCGAGACCGACGCAACAATCAGCCACCGCCGCGTGAGGCCGAGGTTGAGGAACAGATACTCGGTCAGGGCGTCCTGGAAATCACCGGGGAAGGGTTCGGTTTTCTCCGGCATAACAACTTCGACGCGCACAACGACGATATATACGTCGCTCAGGCACAGATCAAGCGTTTCGCTCTGAAAACCGGCGATACGGTAACCGGGGCGATCCGGAAGCCAAAAGAGTCGGAGAAGTACTTCAGTCTGCTGCGGGTCGAGCAGGTGAACGGCGTTGACCCGGAGGTGGCTCGCGCTCGTCCGAATTTCGACGAGCTGACACCGATCTACCCCGACGAGCGCATTATTCTCGAGACGGACCCTAAGAATACGGCAGCCCGTTTCATCGACCTGATTGCGCCCATCGGTAAGGGACAGCGCGGCCTGATTGTCGCCCCGCCGAAAGCCGGTAAGACGATCCTTCTGAAGAGCATCGCGAACTCCGTCACGGCAAACCACCCGGATATGACGCTGATCGTTCTGCTGATCGATGAGCGACCGGAAGAGGTTACCGACATTCGGCGCTCCGTGCAGGGCGAAGTGGTTGCGTCCACGTTCGACGAGCAGCCGGAAAACCATATGCGGGTCGCGGATATGGTGCTGGAAAAGGCCAAGCGAATGGTGGAGATGGGGCGCGATGTTGTTGTCCTTCTGGACTCGATCACGCGACTTTCTCGTGCGTCTAACCTTACTGTCAACCCTTCCGGGCGTACGCTCCAGGGTGGTCTGGACCCGGCGGCTATCTATCGGCCCAAGCGCTTCCTGGGAGCGGCACGAAACATCGAGGGCGGCGGCAGCCTGACGATTATCGCGACGGCTCTTGTAGAAACCGGGTCGCGTATGGACGACATCATCTTCGAGGAGTTCAAAGGCACCGGCAACATGGAGGTCAAGCTGGATCGCTCGCTCGCCGAGCAGCGTATCTATCCGGCGATCGACATCAAGGCGTCCGGTACCCGCAAGGACGAGCTTCTCTATCCGGAAGATGACCTCAAGAAGATCTGGCAGCTTCACCGCGTTCTCGCGGGGCTGGGCACCAAAGAGTCCACTGAACTGCTGATCGACCGTCTGAACAAAACAAAGTCCAACAGCGACTTTTTGGGCATGGTGAACAAATCCAACAAGGATAACGACTAGCAAGGTACGTGTGCTGCATCCCGCTATCTGGGATACTTGAGGCAGCTTTACGCCGGGCCGATTTCGGCCCGGCGGTTTTTGGTCTATAATAAATCCAGTAAGAAGAAAGAAACAGCGACGTTGACGGCGTCGCCAGCTCATTCCGGCGAATGGCTGCCCGTGCCGTCTCACGCTGCAAGCGAGAGTGACGATGGCCGACGACTTCCGAGACCTGTTCAAAAACTGGCAGCCCGGCGGCGAAGATGCGCCGCGTCCTGACCGGGGCGAGGGAGAGAACCCCGACCCGAACGCCAGTCCCTACGAGACCACCGGCGAAACAGAGAACCGTGTTCCGCGGGCTCTGAATGAGAAGGAGGTCAAAGTCATGGGGATTTGGGGAGCGCAGGACCCCGCCAATCCGGACGGGCCGCCCAAACAGACTTTTGTCCTTCTCCGGGACAACCGGGGACGTAAAGCCCCGATCTTTATCGGCTCGTTCGAGACGATGGCTATCCAGCTTGCGCTGGAAGGTCAGACGCCGGAACGCCCGATGACCCATGACCTCCTGAAAAACGCCATCGACCGCCTTGGCGGAACCATCGAGCGAATTACCATCGATGATCTGTGGCAGGGAACATTCTACGCGAAGATTACGGTTTCCCAGAAGGGGACCGAGACGCAGGACATCGATGCCCGCCCCTCCGATGCGATCGCCCTCGCTCTCCGTGCCCGCTGCCCGATCTATATGGCGGAAGCGGTCATTGAAGAGATCGGCAAAGAAGATACGGACACCGACGAGTAACTATCGGAGCACAGAGCATACATGACGCCCCTACTGTTCGACACGGACATCGGCTCCGATATCGATGATGCGGTCGCCCTCGCGTATCTGCTGAAGCAGCGCGAGTGCCAGGTTCTCGGGATCACGACGGTTACCGGGGACACGGCGCAGCGCGCGGCCCTTGCGGAGATCATCTGCCGCGCGGGCGGACGCGAGGATATCCCGATCTATGCCGGGCTGACGGGGCCGATCCTTCATGGCCCCGGACAGCCCCACGTTCCCCAGTACGAGGCGGTGGCCTCTCAGCCGCATCGCCGGGATTACACGCCCGGCGCCGGGGCGGTGCTGTTCCTGCGCGACACGATCCGCGCCCATCCCGGCGAAATCACGCTTCTCGCGGTTGGGCCGATGACCAATGTTGCGGCCCTGTTCGCGCTTGACCCGGAGATCCCCTCGCTGCTGAAAAGCCTGGTGCTGATGTGCGGGGTGTACACGGGAGCCGCGAATCACAGCCCCGGCGCACGGGAGTGGAACGCGCTCGTCGATCCCGTCGCCACGGGCATGGTGTACAAGGGCGGTCGCCACAAACTTTTAGGTGTCGGTCTGGATGTCACCGAGAAGTGCCGGATGCCCGCCGACGAGTGCCGACAGCGCTTCACCGCGGCGGGCGGGGCGCTCGGCGTAGTGGGGCAGATGGCGGAGGTCTGGTTCCAGAAGGTGCCGCATATCACTTTCCACGACCCGCTTGCCGCCGCCTGGATCTTCGAGCCGTCACTGGGCCGGGAGGTCGCGGGACTCGCCGATGTCCACATCGACAACGACGAGTTCGCGGGCCTGACAAAGTGGAAGGCGTATGCCGAGGGGCCGCACCGCATCGCCGCCGACGTCAACGCCGCGGCGTTCTTCGACCACTACTTCAGCATCGTCGGCGGGTAAAGAAGACGCGAACCGGAGCCGACCATAAGGGAAGTCTGCAGGCTGCAGAAATCCCTTTGGTCAGGAGATGTATTCGTGTCCGTATCACCGCTGGACAAAGCGCTGTTCCTGCAGGGCGGCCTCTGTTTTTTCTGTAACAAGACGCTTTCTAACGACGAGGCGAGCGTCGATCATCTTCTTCCAAAGTCACGCTGCGGCACCAACGAGGCAGAAAATCTCGTGGCGTGCTGCAAGACTTTGAACGGGATCTTCGGGGACATGACGCTCAAGGAAAAGCTTCGCGTGGTCCTTAACCAGAAGGGGAAGTTCGTCTGCCCCTGCCTGAAAGATAAAAACCTTCCCAAACCTCAGCCGCAGGCTCCTAAAATGCCTACTTCACTTCCTGTCTCCGTGAAGCCCACCGCGCCCGTGAAACCTGCAACGAAATAGCCGTCGAGGGTCTCTGCGCCTGATGACGCGCGTACGTGCCGCTCCCGTTAACTTGGACGCTGTCTTAGTCTTTGACCAATACTTCCGTTCTGCCGACGGACCGCGACAACGTTCTGCACTGCTGAAGAAAACCTCTTCGTTTTCTTCTTCTCCGGTCGTGGACCAGACGCCACAGGCTTGTTGGGTTTGTCTGTTTCCTCCGAGTCCCAATCAAATATACTCCAGGCGCTTGCCTCCTCAATAGATAGCTGCATCTCGCGATCGGGTGTCAAAAACTCGTCCGGGCTTATCTCTGTGTAAATAGCCCGGTTAGGTTGCGGGAATTGGTCGTTTTTTAGAAATTCAATGCCGTCCCATTTGCTGCGTGGCCCGTACTTGAGTCCGGTAATATCTGTACCGATCATACGAATGTCCCCGAATCTGGCGGCCCGCGCGTCTACATCCCTCATATCTGTTCCGTCCAGGGCGACATGACAGAGGATCGCGGCAACTAAGTTCGCCCCTCGCAGATTCGCGCGCATGACATCGGCGAAGGTCAACGTGCAGCCTGCCAGGTTCGCTCCCTGAAGGTTTGCCTCATTGATAGTCACATGGAGAAGGGTACTGTCCGACAGATTTACGCCGCCGAGATCGGCTCCCGCAAGACTGACACGCTCAAAGCAGACGCCTGATAAATCAGCGCCCGCGAGGTCTGCTCCGTTGAGGTTTATCTCTGCCGGATCCTCTGCTTCCAGTTCGAGCCCCGCCAGCGACTCCGCCTCCACGGTAAGCAAAACCGCTCCGGTTACGCGGTGTCGAATTTGGATAGACATTTCTGTTTTCTCTTCAATTTGCAGATTGGGAAGGTCACGCGGCCTGGGGGAGCGGCGCGGTCAGGCGGGAGCGCATCTGGGCGATCTCCTGACGCATCTGCTCGTTCTCGTCGCTGATCTGGCGGACGCGGTCGATGCTCTTGTACAGTTTTTCCTGCGCGGCGGCGACCTGGGCACGAAGGACGGCGACATCGTCCGCGACGGACGCGCTTTCTTGTCCGAGAGTCTCGGACTCGGCCCGGTCGCTGTCGGCGTACCAGGCGTCAAGCGCAGCCTGCTCAGCGGGGGAGAGCGTTTCGCCGCGCGTGGCGCGGTCGTGCAGCAAGGCGGGGTCGGGGACAAAATCGTGGCCGGAAGTCATGCGATATTATACCCGCACGACCTCCGGACCGTTCGTTTCCCTGCCGCTTCGGTCGCCGTCGCGCGAGGCGACCGTGATACTATGGGCCTGCCGTACGTTTACTTCCTGCCATTCTGATGGCTGCGTAGCGCAGCAATCAAAACAATACGGTGATGCCCCCCCGGCACGCCCTCATGGTCAGGAATCCCTATGAAACTTATCCGACGCGAGAAACTCAATCAAGGCGCCGCCGCGCACGACCTCGTCTACAATCTGTGCGATGACAACGGTGATGTCATCCTCAAGGACGATCGCCAGGGCTTCGCCGCGCAGCTTGCCAGCCCGGCTCTTGCCACCGCAACACAGCCGTTCCGTAACTCGAAGCTGACGGTGCGACCGTCCGCCGCGGGTCACAAC
>JAZKEA010000177.1:0-2866 GCA_040387315.1 Armatimonadota bacterium
CCGTTGACTACCAGCTGCGCGTAGGAATAGTGGGCGCTGCTAATCGGTATGCGCAGTGGCACGACCGGGGCAGGCGCCTCGGCGAGAACAATGCAGATCGGTGCCGGCTGTGGTGCAGTTTCGGCTGGGAGCGTCATGGCGGTAAACAACCAAAGTGAGGCCTTTCCCCGGACGCTGCTCGGCCGGGTGAGTGGAGAGGGAAACGCTGGTATAAGTTTACCAAACAGCCGTTCTTTTTACAATGTTGCCGCGTTGTCACAACACGTCATCTCCTCTCAAAACAAGGGTTTGTGGGGACCGTTGACGGGATGTCACAACACGTCAACAGGCAAACAGTCATTTTGTCAGAGTTCAACACAGCGGATCTCCTGTATAAGGGACTGCTGCGCAAGGCTTTTGGTTCAGCGAGGGGCAGGCCCAGGCGGCACCGAAGTTTTCCGCCTCTCAAAATCGGGTTAGGTTATGAGAATAACGATTCTCGAAAGCTATCGACCGAGAGTTGACCCGTTGTCACATTACGTCAACGTGTGCTATCATCTCGGCAGGTGCTGGCCTAGTGTCCTTGCAAATGCATTAAGCCGGTACCGGAGAATTCCCCTCAAAAGGGGCCGCTCTCTTGTCCGCACAAGAGAGCACCGGCAGGGAGTGTGATCCGCCAAGCTGCATTGCGGCGGATCGTAGCATGACCACAGCAGTACTCCTGCTGTTCTCGTTTGCACTTAAGATGCAGGCCGGCATGGCCCCCCACCCGAAGAACCGCCCCAGTCCATTTGGACTGGGGTGATTCGCTTTTTACGGTGCGTTGTCTTGATGTGACAACGGGACAATATTATGGTTCATCCTCTGCTGGAAGCTCAGAGGGATGCCTGCCACAAAGTACAAAAAATCGTTCTAAAGTGCCTTGGATTGCGGTCGCACATTTCTCACATGGGCGCGCTGATAGTGTGTCAAGAGTTTTACTATCGTTCATTGCGTAGAGGCGGCCAGAGTACTTTCCCACATACCGATTGCAGAAGATATAAACTTCGTCTCGATCCGGGTAGTGACGAACAAAATGCGCCGTGTTACCTCTTGGTATGTATACTTTTAGCGTACCGATGAGGGCGGAGACCCCGGCGAGCGTCTCCTCTGATATCTCTTCTGGTTGGGGCATTGCTTGATTAGTCTCTTCCCTTCTCACGGGTCTGACGCGCTTGCGCGGCTCGGGTCACGCTGAGCGCTTTTAGTTTCCACTCAGTATTGTCCCAGATCTGACGCGTCTCCCAGTGGACATGCTGCAGGCCGGGGCGGTCGCGCATCGTCGTTGTCGCTGTGCCACTGATAATCCACTCCGCTCCGTCCCGGTTCGTTTTGTCCGCGTGGAGCGACTGGACACTGCCGCCGCGCTGCGCCAGAGCCCGACGCACGAAACCATCGGCCAGCCATTGTGCCGACTCCGGCGTCGCCCTGGTCGGATCGGGCACACCTTCGCGCGGACCTAAGCGGACGCCAAACCAGACAGCGGCGATGAGCACGAGTGCGGCGACGACAAAGCCGCTGCGTCGCATCCGGTTAGTAATCATCGGCGTCGGCACCATTGTCAACGCGCCTTTCATGTTCGTAATCTGCTCTGTCTTCGTCCCAAGCGAGAAAGCATCGTTTATGCAGAAGATCGTAAATGCCGCTGCTGTCTCTGTACACAAGCTGCGCGGAAGATGCGGCGGCAGTCAGCGGCTCTTTGCACCAAACGCAGTACGTGCCTGGCTTGCGGACTGGCGGAACCGGCTCCGGCTCCGGCTCGAACTCGGCCGTCGCGTGTGGCGTGATTCGTATAGGTTTCCGGCTCATCCTCATTCCCCCTTTGCCGGTCGTGGTGTGAGTACGATTTCCTGGTGGTCGAATGTCGCTCCAGCCGCTGCCACTATCAGGTCGCGAATTTTGCTCATCAGATTATCGTGCTCCAGCAACAGCGTTGCCAGTGCGAGGCCACGCCGCCGGGCTGTCTCGTCCGCCGCGCCCGAAAGCTCCTGCGCCAAAACAGCCAGGTCCTCCCGCTGCTGTTTCGTCGTGCTGTGAATCGTGGTGATTTTGATGTGGCTCATTTTGTCCCCTCGATCTGTCGCAATGCGTCTATCAGTCTCGACCCTTCGGTCCCTCGACATCGAGCGAGAGCTGCAGCACCAGCGTGGAGAGCGTCTCCGCCCAGCCCGTGCCCCGCGATTCCCCCGGCCCGAGCGGGATCTCGTCCGGGATCACATGACCGCGCTCCGCATCCACCGCCTCGGCAATCGGCACGATGTTCCTCAGCGCTTCGAGCAGGGCGCGTGACTTCGGCGTGTCGAGCAGCTCCAGCGGCGTCTGTGGCCCGAGCTTACGCCAGGCGGGAACCGGACCCGCGCCGGCTTCGGCGAGGCGCCGCATCACCGCCTGGACTGTATCCTGAGCATCACGCAGCAGGTCCTTGGCTTTTTCCGGATCCCCGTTGACGACCGCAAAGTACCCGAGGGCGATCTGCTCGCAGCCCTTGTCGGCATCGGCTGCCGCGCGGTTCAGCAGTTCGGCCTGGTCTGTTCCCTTAATCATAGTTTCCCCTGTGCCTTCCGTCGTTTAATGGCTTGGCCCCGCAGGCAACGCGCCGTGTGCCCTTCCAGCGCCATGCCAGCGCTGCAGGAGCACGGTATCTCCGAGAGCGGCAGAACCGGCCTGCCGCCGTTCTTCGAGAGTCTGCCGTTCGCGGCGCTGGTGGCTTTCTTCCGCTCGGTCGAAGCGCTCCCCATGAGACTCGCCGCAAGCCTGCGGGAATCGGCATCCCCGCCCCGAAGAGACACCCCTGTTTTTTCGTCGTCGTTTCCGTTATCCATTACGCTTAGTAGTATAACCCTAACGC
>JAZKEA010000178.1:0-3189 GCA_040387315.1 Armatimonadota bacterium
TCCGCTTGGCCTCAACCTGAAGCGTTAGTGGGCTGCTCAGCTTTTTCGCGGCAGCCAGGGCGAGCAGGCGATCATCCGGCATGCTGCTCCAGAGGAAATAGGAGAGCCGGGTCGCGAGCTCATAATCCGTCAGAGGGCGCTGCGCTTTCGGGTTGTTCGGGTCCGGGTCCTGTTCGATGCGGAACAGGAAGTTAGGTGAAACAAGAGCGGCCTGCACCGCAATCTGCATACTTCGCTCAAAGCTGCTGCCCTGGCCGCGAACCCGCGCGGCCAGCTTCACCAGCCGGTCCAGTTCAATCTCCGTAGCAGGGCGGCGGTAAGCGCGGTAGAGAAACGCGGCGAGGTTCTTTTTAGTGGCTGCGTCTTTGGCGGCTTCCGTGGCGGCGGCAGGCTGAACTCGAATCAGGCGCTTCTGGGCGACGGAAAGCGCATCTTCGGTCGGTGCTTTCCCGGCGTCCCCCATCGGATGAATTTCCAGGGACGCTATACTGAGGTTACGATCCCCCTGCAGTTTTGGGTCCGCAACATCTTTAGCACTTTTGTTGTAGTTGTTCACAAAGGAGACAACAACATTTCGCACTCGTGCTCTGCGCACCTCGACCGTCGCCTCATACGTGCCTGGCTTGTCTTTGGTCGCGGAAACGTTCACCGTCTGAACGGTCTGGTTATCCAGCTGGAATGCCATCTTCGCCACGTCAGGCCCGGCATGTTCCTCCCACGCGACAACCTTTACCCGGTACAAACCTGGTGCAGGGAACTCATAGCGGATACCGGCGCTGCTGCCGTCCGTACCCAGATGATAATAACCGTCCCGCGCCTCTCCCCCTTTAGTGACATCCAGCTGATCACCGGGAATCACGCGCGGGCCTCGCGCTTTCGCCTGCGTACTCTTGTCTTCCGGGGCATAGATCACAGCGCGGGAGATTTTACCCGCTGCGGCGAGGTACTTCTCCATGTGCAGCGGCGAGAGCGTCAAAACGTCGCCGATGTTGTCGAAGCCGTAGCCCACATCATCGGAGGGAAAGTCATCGGTCAGCCCAGGAAGTGAAACTCCCAGCAGATCACGAATCGTGTTTTCATACTCGGCTTTGTTAAGGCGGCGCGCGGTAACGCGGCCCGGATCTTTAACGTCGCAGCTGGATTGGGATAGAGTCGATTGGACATAAGCCACCAGCCGTGCTCGCTGCGCGGCGGAGGGAGCGGGCATGCCTTTGGGCGGCATATGCTTTGACTCGACGCTGTCCGCGATCTTTTCCCAGATGTCACGGTGGGAGAGAATAGATGCCGCGTCTTTCTCCCCGGCGAGGGACATACCCGCGGACGCATCACTGCCCGTATGGCAGGGAACGCAGTACTCATCGAGAAGGGGCAAAATTTCCCGCTTGAAAACAGCCGGGTCAGGAGCCGCTGCGGTGGTTTTCGCTTTTGCTGCCGCTTTGACTGATTTTTTGGCGGGAGGCGCAGCGAAGCTGGCGCAGAGGACCATCCCCGCAAGTGGCAGTGCGGATAACGTGAGAATAAACTGTGGCGAGCGACTTTGCATGCTTTGCTATTTTACCGTAAGATTCCGGCCTATGCGGACTTACCATTCGTTTGAAATATGCATCGCGGTGCGATACGCGAGGGCCATGATCGTCAAAAACGGGTTAAAGCCACCGTTTGTAACGTGCACTGAACCATCGCCAAGATAAAGGTTATCGTGTCCGTGAACCCGGCAGAAACGATCGACAACACTGGACTGCGGGTCATCCCCCATGCGGCAGGTACCCGCCTGATGCTGTCCTCCCGAAAGATACCGACCCGGAGGCGTTCCCCAAATTTTCAATGCGCCTGAAGCCTTTAGCCATTCGGCACCACGGTCAAACATAAACGCCGCCGTGCGAACCGTTTCCGGGTGCGAAGTCCCCGACAGCCGTGCCACCGGAATACCCCACCCATCGGTCACCTTCGCATCAATCGAGACGCGCGCCTCCGGCGAAGGAATCTCCTGCACAGGCCCTTTGACGTCGGTGACCCGGCGAAAGTTCATTCGCATCCAGTCTTTAGCCTCCTGCCCCCAGAAAGGCAGATCGGGATCACGGCGTCCCTTCCACGTCATTATAGGAACCTGGACAAAATCATCAGCAAGCATCGCCCCACCGATGATTCCCTCGTTACCATGATTGAACCGCGTAATCGCCGTCGAGACGCCCGGCCCATCGCCGTCCCATATATCTTCGGAAAAGAGCCCAAAAACCGTAGGGTAGTAGTGTCCCTGCAGGTTGCGCCCTACCTGATCGTGATCATTTCCGATCCCCTGCGGATGAGCGGCGGACCGGGAGTTCAGCAGTAGCCGCGCCGTCTCGACCGCGCCGCCCGCAAGAACGACAACATCGGCATGGACAGACACGGGCTTGCTGTCGGCATCAAAGAACCGAACCCCCACCACGCGTCCCTCTGTATTTGTTTCCAGAGTTTCTACCATAACGCCCGTAGCGAGGTCACAGTTCCCGGATTTAAGGGCAAGGGGAATAAACGCGTTGTGCGATCCGTTTTTTGCGCTGACCGGGCAGGCGAAGCCCACACAGTGCTGACAGCGAATACAGGCGGGTCGTCCCCCATAGGGAACCGTATTTATGGCAAGCGGAGGCGGAAGAGTCTGCCATCCGAGGGCATCCGCACCTCGCTGAAGAGTGCGCCCCTGTGCGGTCTGCGGAAACGGCGGCATGGGGTAGTTTTTTCCGTACGCAGGCAGGTGCGCCATACAGTCGGCATCGCCTGCCACTCCTAATTCATGCTCAACCTGTTCGTAAAAGGGAGCAAGATCGTCATAACTGATAGGCCAGTCTGCAAGGGAGGAACCTTCCGGTACTCCGTAGGTGGAGGCCATTCGAAAATCGAGTGGGTGGAAGCGCCATGCCTGCGCTCCGTAGACCGGGGTTCCCCCGCCAACACCGGCGGCATTATTTCCATAGCCCCCCTGGTGCGCGAGAACCGTACGCTCCTCGCCCGTCTTCCAGTCCACAAAAACACGGGGATGTTCTCTGGAGGGGCCCGCATTTACGCCATACGCGGCCAGCCGCTGATTCCGCAAATGGTCGCGTCCTGTGGAGGTGAGGTCCAGGCTCGCGGGCCCTCGTTCCAGCAGAAGAACGCGCTTCCCTGCCCCGGAAAGCGCCGAAGCGATCACACCGCCGCCGGCCCCTGCCC
>JAZKEA010000179.1:0-1752 GCA_040387315.1 Armatimonadota bacterium
GGCTGTCAGGTTCTCGATGTAGTCGGTCTTCCGGTGGTCGCGAAACTCGCCTTTGTCCCAGGTGCCATTCGGGAAACCGACACACCAGGGTTTAGGCTCGAAATCGGCAGTGTCGGCGGCAAGGCTTGGATCAGCTGCCGCAAGAGTGGCTATCGCGGCTATACGGGGCGCTGAGTCGCTTTTACGGGAATGCTTGAGCAGTTCCTCGGCACGTTGCGCAACCATCTTACGCTCGTCCTGGTCCTCGATAAGACGCAGGCTCTCCGTCAATTCCCCGGCATAGGCATACAGGGCGCGTACGGTGTCCCGTGAGCGTGTCTGGGCGCTCTGCTGACCGCCGTTCCACCGCGCGCCTGTCCAGCACCGCCAGCCAAGGCCCGGAACATAACGAACCTCGCCGCCGAACAGAAAGGAGAACCGATCCGCATTCCCTCCATCCGTGTTCTCGAAGTCTGCGAGGGTGCGCGCTGCTTCTGAAGGGGAATTATCGCCTTCCAGAGAATCGGTCCGCGGCATCACCTGGGAGTGTTTTGCAGCCTTCTTTACCTTCTCGGCAAAGTTTGCGGACAGGACACCGGGCGGACTGTAAAACTCAGAGCAGGCGGCAATGGCTTTGCTAACGGTGTGCTCTCCATAGGTCTCCCCGCCTGAATAATGGACTTCATCCCACTTGTCCCGCATCAATCCCGAACCGCGGAACATACGGTCAAGCCGTACGGGATCATCCCCGGTATAGAAGGCAAGTAGTGAGGACAGGGCTAGATCCGCTTCTGATGCGCCGGGATAACCGCTGGTGTCGCCCCGGTAAAGCGCCTCAATCTTCGCGCCGTTCTTTGCCGCGTATGCGATCTTAAGAAGGTCAGTATCATCGGCGGGCAGATCAGCAGGATTCGTTCGTGGCCCGGACGGAGCGCGAGGGGGCGCAGGCGGCCATATTTCCGCATGAACCGCTTCGATGACATCCTGCCGGGGCTCAATGGTTGCCGGTGTTCCGGGCCAGCTGCGACCGGTCATCGTCAGGAAGCGGCCCGCGGCGTACATCTCGATATCGCCTTTTTTTCGGCCCACGGGTGGCAGACTGCCCATGACGAAGATGCGAAGCCCTGTTCCGGACGGCGATACCTCCGTGTAGGAGTTCAGCAAAGTGACGAACCGCTCTGCCTCAGAAGATATCTGCTTGCCGGTTATCGCGTGGTCAAGATCGACACCGGCGAACGGGTCGTCAGGATGCAGTACGAAGCCGACACCATCATAGCAGGTAGGCTTCTCCTCGCAGGCGCGGCGAGCCTGTTCGAAACTGCTCCACGTTGATGTATCCGTGGACGATCCTTTGCCACCCGTGCGGGCATTGAAGGGGACTTTGCTATACTTGTTCTTGTCGGGCAGCCACTCCCCTTTCCAGACGACCCATTGATCCAGGGTTCGTAAGGCAGCGGGGATAGTGTCAAAACGAGGACGGAGTAGCGGGGCCGGTGTGGTACTGGAAGGGAGTGCGCTCATTCGGCACCCCCTTTGTTACCGTTCAGGTAAACAGGGATCGTAAGGCGAGAAGATGGAGGGATTATAACTTGGTCGTTAAGGTTATTACCGTCCCTTTATCGAACTTTATTTCGAACACATCATCGTGAATGCCTTCAACTGAGGGTGGGATGGTCCGCAGACCGTGTACTTCGGTGACTGGCGACAGTCGCAGAGATACATGGTCTTTTTCTTCTATGACGACTTTTTCGACCAGAGCGGACAGGATAACTT
>JAZKEA010000179.1:1762-2018 GCA_040387315.1 Armatimonadota bacterium
CATACTCGGTCGCGCTATCTTAGTCCTCCATGTCCTGTCCCCACGAGGTCTGGCCCATCCCCACTCTTGCCCGTTTACCGAATAGACAAGCATCTCCATCAGCAATTTGAATACATTGCCCTGAGTGACGATACGAATTTATGTTCTCAATGTCTGCCTGGACTTTCCGCCGCTTTTCTATGACAGGCGATTGTGCTCAAAATCGAGATCCACAAAAAAGAAGGGAAGTCGTGTATCTAAGTATTAGATACACGAC
>JAZKEA010000180.1:0-2100 GCA_040387315.1 Armatimonadota bacterium
GCGCCGACGTCGCGCTGTACGCCGATACCGCCACCATTTCGCGAACGGTCCGGGTGCCCGACAACGTCAGCGCCGCGCCGCCCACGGTCTCGGTCCACTACCAGACCTGCGACGACAAGGTTTGCCTGCCGCCGACCACGGTCGAACTTCCGGTCACATTGACCGTTGCGACCGGAGAGATCCGGCCCGAATACAAGGACGCGCCGCAGGGCGCGGTCGCCCCGAAGGCTTCGGCCTCGGCGGCGAACCCGGCCATGGCGACAGCCGATAGCGGTGCGACCGGAAGCGAGCTTTCCGGCCCCTGGTTCTTTCTTGCCGCGGCGGGGGCGGGCCTTCTGGCCCTGATCACCCCCTGCGTCTTCCCACTGATCCCCATCACCCTTGCCTCCTTCGCCAAGCAGGCAAATGGCGACCGTACCAAGATGGCGCGTCTCGCCGCGGGGTATGCCCTCGGTGTCGCCGGGCTGTATGTCGGAGTCGGCGGGCTGATGTCTATCCTCGCGGGCGCGGCAGGGGTCAGTCAGCTTGCCGCGAATCCGTGGGTGAACCTGTTCGCGTTCGCGGTCTTCGTGGTCTTCGCACTCTCGTTCTTTGAAACCATTCAGATCGGTGTCCCGTCCAGCCTGACAGGAGCCGTCCACGGCAAAGCGCGCTCGTCCCAGAGCGGATTGGTCAGCCTGATTTTGCTCGGCATCGTCTTCGTGCTGGCCTCGTTCACCTGTACCGCGCCGTTTATCGGGACACTGCTGGTGGCATCGGCGGGCGGGGAGCGGCTGCGGCCTCTGCTTGGAATGACGGTCTTTGCTTTAGCCTTCACCTCACCGTTCCTGCTTTTCGCCCTGATTGCCGCGGTCAAAAAGGGCCCGCTCGATGCCGCCGCCCTGACCCGTATTCCCAAAGGCGGCGCGTGGCTGGCGCGGGTTAAGGCGACCCTCGGTTTTATCGAGCTTGCTGCCGCGCTGAAATTCCTTTCGAATGCGGACATGGTCTGGGGCTGGAAGCTGCTGCCGCAGCCCGTTCTGCTCGCGGCCTGGGCGCTTCTCTTCCTGCTGGCGGCGATGTACCTGCTGGGCGTCGTTCGCTTTGGCGTCATCGCGGAGACGGAGACCGGCCCGGATCGCGTCTCGCCGACACGCGGCCTGTTCGCGGGACTTTTCGCGGGGATTGCCCTCTACTGCTTCTGGGGGCTGTCGGGCCGACCGCTGCACCCGGCGGTTGAGACGTTCCTCCCGCCTCCCGGTTACGGGGTCGGTGCGGGAGCGGCAGGTTCCGCCGCCCATGCCGACGGCCTGGAGTGGATGACGGACTACGATGCCGCCCTTGCGAAGGCGAAGGCCGAAGGTAAGCCACTGTTTATCGATTTCACCGGCTATACCTGCACCAACTGCCGCTGGAATGAACGGAACGTTTTCCCGGATGCCGGCGTTAAAGAGGCATTGAGCAAGTACGTGCTCGTTCAGCTTTACACGGACGGCGGCGCGGATGGCCCGAAAAACCAGAAGCTGCAGGAGACCAAGTTCGGCGATATCGCCCTCCCGCTCTATGGCGTCGTGGACAGTGCGACCGGAAATGTGGTGGCGAAGACCGCCGGGGTCCAGACCGTTGGTGGTTTCTCCGACTTCCTGACGGGCTCCGTTACCATCGCCCCTACCACACCGGAGTCGCCTGCCACCGAAGCGTCTGCCGAGGCGGCCTGGGCAGCCTACTCCCCGGAGGCCGTTGCGAAGGCGAAAGCCGCCGGTAAACCCGTGGTGATCGACTTCACCGCGGACTGGTGCGTGAACTGCAAGCAGATCGAGAAAGAGGTCTTCGAGCAGCCCGCGGTAGCCGAGAGGCTGAGCCGCGAGGTCGTGACGCTCCGCGCTGATCTCACCAAGTGGGCGGACCCGGCGAGCGCTGCCCTTCAGAAGGAGTTCGGCTTCGGGGCGCTCCCGACTATCGTTCTGCTGGATAAAGACGGCAAAGAGAATAAGGCGCTTCGGATCACCGGGCGACTCAGCGTCGCCGACTTCGAGAAGCGCCTGAACGGAATCAGCGGCGGGGCTGAATAGTAAGCAATTGGCCCTCACCCCCGGCCCCTCTCCCGCAGACGGGCGAGGG
>JAZKEA010000181.1:0-7624 GCA_040387315.1 Armatimonadota bacterium
TACCCGGTTCCGTTTGGGCGAGGGCAGAACTTCCCTGTCGCCGCCCGCTAACCCCACGGTACCCGCAGAACCCTCGGATTCGGTGGCGAGTCTGAGAATGGGTACAATCAGGTGGCAACAGGCCAAAAAGAGAGTACAGGGATGGAATATGTGAATCTTGGGAAGACCGGTCTCCAGGTCTCCCGCATCTGCTTGGGCTGCATGACCTACGGGGTGCCCGAACGCGGAACGCATCCGTGGAGCCTTCCGGAAGAACAGAGCCGTCCGTTTTTTCAGCGGGCTATCGAGCTTGGCATCAACTTTTTCGACACGGCGAATGTCTACTCCGACGGCACGAGCGAGGAGTTTACCGGGCGTGCCCTCCGGGACTTCGCCAAGCGCGAGGAGGTCGTGATCGCCACCAAGGTCCATGGACGGATGCGGCCCGGCCCGAACGGCGCGGGCCTGTCGCGTAAATCGATTATGGCGGAGATCAACGCCAGTCTCACGCGCCTCGGGACGGACTACATCGATCTGTACCAGATCCATCGATGGGACAACAGCACCCCGATTGAGGAGACCCTGGAAGCCCTGCATGATGTGGTGAAGGCAGGCAAGGCGCGCTACATCGGGGCGTCGTCGATGTATTCGTGGCAGTTCGCCAAGGCGCTCTATCTCGCCGACAAGCACAGCTGGACCCGCTTCGTCTCCATGCAGAACCACTACAATCTGCTGTACCGCGAGGAGGAGCGGGAGATGCTGGGTCTTTGCGCCTCCGAGGGGATCGGTGTGATCCCGTGGAGTCCGCTTGCCCGCGGTCGCCTGACGCGTGACTGGGATGATACGACCGAGCGCAGCCAGACCGATGCTTTCGGCAAAACACTCTACAACGCCGCCGTTGATTCCGATAGGCAGATCGTGGACCGTGTTGCCCAGGTAGCCGCAGCGCACAGCGTTCCGCGTGCCCAGGTAGCCCTCGCCTGGATGCTCAGCAAGTCGGTCATTACCGCGCCGATTGTCGGCGCGTCCAAACCGCATCATCTTGAAGATGCCGTCGCGGCCCTGTCGGTCAAGCTAACCGACGACGAGATCGGGAACCTGGAAGAGCCCTACATCCCGCACCCCGTCGCCGGGTTCTCGTAGAGTCAGGCCATTGGTAAATTCCGTCGGTTGAAACCGCGGCTTCGGAAAACACGAAGTGCGCCTCCGCGCACTGAAAAGAGGTGTCGCTCTCGCGTCTCCAGCCCACGGAGGTGGGCTTTGTGTTTTCCGAAGCCGCGGTTTCAACCGACGGCGTTTTCTTGTTTCGTCGCACCAAAGTCACTATTACCCCATGCCAATCCGCTTCGCTGTTTCCGGAGACACCGGGTAGATTCGCTCTGGGGGAAGGAATGACTTTGCCTGACCTGCACGTCCGGCTCTTATCAGGTTTCGCATCTTCCGAACATCGGCGGTCAGGTCCGTGATCTCCAGAACCCATTCGTTGACGTATCGCTCGATCAAGTGGCGACTGATCCCTACTTGAATCGAATAATTGCTTTGAGTTACGCCACGTAAATCTCGCTCCGGGTCCCATTGCACATGAACCGTGGCGGCCTCAAAGAGCCGGTTCCAGTCCTCTACGGTTTTATGTATCTTTGGTATAGGGTGGGTCAAAACGCCCAGAGCCAGAGCCTCATCCCACCCGGAACGGCAGATACGGATGGCAAGGGTTCGCTCCTGACCCGGCTTGGCTCCCCAATTGCTGCGTTCCATCAGCCACAAAAAAGACGGCTTTACCCACGTCATGCGGTTATACGAAAATGGCGTGACAAACATACCCGAGGCTAAGGCGGCATCGGCTATGGCATCTGAAAACGCCTGGTACACCACAATCGAATAGTCATCGTATTTGGCACGGATTTCGTAGTTTGCTTGGGACACACGTTTCTTTGTCTGCATAGTCAATCCTGTATCGTGCCCCGATAGTGCACTGCTTAAATTGCCAGGCGTTTATGCCGCATGATGTTCCCGAGTAAGCAGGCAGGTATAGGGGTATATACTGGTGCGGCGGTTTGCCCGCCCTCCCCGGAACGTACCCAAAGGTGAAGGGGAGACAGTACAAAGGACAAAAAAATGACGTCTTTGCCAAAAACGCAGGGATCGATGATGAACGCTGCACAGGAGGGGGCGCAGCAGGCGGCCCACGAAGCAAAGCCCTGGGTAGAGCGGCTTGCGCGGCTTGGTTATACGGCAAAGGGCCTTGTTTACACGGTTATCGGCTGGCTCGCGCTCATGGCGGCTCTGGGGCTCGGCGGAAAGAAGACCAGCGCGGACGGGGCGTTATCCACTATCGCCGAGCAGCCGTTCGGGCAGCTCCTTATGGTGGCAGTCGCGGTCGGGCTCGCGGGGTATGCGCTCTGGCGCTTCGTCCAGGCGCTGTTCGATCCCCAGCACAAAGGCTCCGATGCAAAAGGAATCTTCAAGCGTATCGGTTATTTCATCAGTGGTATCGCCTATTCCGGACTTGCCCTGAGCGCCGTGAGGATTCTTCAGGGCGCGAAATCCGGCGGTGACAGCGGGAAGACTCAGGATATGACCGCGCGGCTCCTCGCCCTGCCGCTCGGAAAGCTTCTGGTGATGGCAGTCGGTTTGATTATGATCGGGATCGGGCTTAATTCGATCTATACCGCTGTCAAGGAGAAGTTCCAGGAGACGCTGAAGTGGAATGAGATGAGCCCGCCCGAGCAGAAGTGGGCCGGCATCGTCGCGAAGATTGGCTACACCGCCAAGGGTATCGTGTCGGGAATCATTGGTGTGTTTCTTATCCAGGCAGGGCTGACAGCGAACGCAAACGAGGCGCGCGGGCTCGATGGCGCGCTGAAGGTATTGGCGCAGCAGGCGTATGGCCCCTGGCTGCTCGGAACGGTCGCGGCGGGCCTGGTCGCATACGGGCTCTACTCGTTCATGGTCGAGTCTCAGTATCGGCGTGTCTTTGATACGTCCTCCAAGTCGTCCTCGAACTGACGGTTTGAGCGGCAGCGAAAGGGGCAGGGGCGTTGCTTACCATTGATCTGACCGGGCGAAATGCCCTGGTCACCGGAGGAACCCGCAGTATCGGTCGCGCGATCACGCGGCGACTGGCGGAAGCGGGCGCAAACACGCTTGCCGTGTACCGGGGCGACGAAGAATCGGCACGCGCTTCCCTGGCGGAGCGGCAGGCGTTCGGGACCGGAACGCATTCCAATATCCAGGCGGACATCGGCGAGGAAGCGGACGTGCAGCATCTTGTGTCGGTTACCCGCACGGAGTTTACCGGGGGGCTGGACTTTCTGGTTCTGAATGCCGGTATCGGGCTTCGCGGGAATGTCGCCGAGGTTGAGCCGGAGCAATGGCGACGGCTTCTGGATGTCAATCTCGGGTCGGCGTTTCTGCTGGCACGGGGCTTGATTCCCGTACTGCGGCAGGGCGGCAGCATCGTTGCTATCGGAAGCGGCGCGGGCCATGACCCGATTCCCGGTCTTGCATTTTACGGTGCGACAAAGGCAGCACTGACGATGTTCATCGCGGATCTGGCACAGGAGGTGGGCCCACTCGGAGTACGCGCGAATGTCGTCTCGCCCGGCAGCACGGACAACGCGTACCAGGAGAATGCACCATCCCCGATGATGCTCCAGAATCAGGACTTACCCAATGCCCTGCGGCGTCGCGGCGTCCCCGACGATGTCGCGGGCGCGGTGCTGTTTCTTTGCAGCGACCTGTCCGGCTTTGTGACCGGACAGGCGCTGCGCGTGAACGGCGGGGCGCTGTAGGTACTCGCCCCTCAACTAACGGCTGAACAGGACGCGGTGAATGGGAGCCGGATACGGAACGTTCGGGCCTTTCGCGGCCGCCCAGAGGATGCGGTTCAGCGTGTCTTCGCCGTCCTCATCGAAGTCGTCGTACTTCTCCCAGTTCATGCGTGCGGATGCCTCCGCGCCCGGTCCTGTCGCGGCGTTTTTAGCCAGGACATCGACTTTCGGTGTTTTCAGCGCAAACGGGACGGCTTTTGGCGTGGCCCCGAAGCTGCGGAACATCGGTGTGGCTCCCGCATCGTACTGCGTCAGGGGAGGCATCCCCAGAATCAGCTCCATCGTCCGGATCATGCTGGCGGTTGTGTACTGCGTGCTGTCCACAATTCCCTGACGCGTATAGGGGCTGATGACGAGGCCCGCCGTTCGGTGTGCATCCACGTGGTCCGGGCCGTTCTGGGCGTCATCCTCGATGATAAAGATCGCCATCTTTGGCCAGAACTTGCTGCGGCTTGCCGCCGCCACAATCTTCCCGACCCCGATATCATTGCTCGCGACGGCGGCTTCCGGTGTGAATTCGCCGGGCGTCTTGCCCTTGGTGTGGTTCTCGCCCAGGGACATGATCATAAACCGGGGCAAATTCCCTGTCTTCTCGGCGGCCTGCAGGTCCGATATCCAGCCGCTTACCCGGTTCATGTCGCGGCCTCCGCTCCACGTACCCCGGTTTGCCGTCGGGACGAACTTCGCCCCCTCGCCGTAGCACTTGAAGCTGATCCCGTTACGCTTGCAGAGGTCCCAGAGGTATCCCGCGGTCGGTGTGCTCATCTCGGCGTTTCCGGGCAGGGTCCCGTGTTTGGAATAGCTCATCGTCCACGACCGCTGATTCCAGTCGGTCGCCATCGCGGCATCACTCCAGCTATGACCGTCGACACTTACTTCGCTGTTGCAGTAGAGGTTATCCAGAAGCACATAGTCCCGTGCCAGCTGGTGCTGATTCGGCGTAATGTCCTCGCCATAGAGAACCAGTTTGGGCTCGCCATTGCCGATAGGTTTCCCCGCAGCATTGGTCATATCCCCGTAAACCTGGTCGTAGGTCCGGTTCTCCTTGATGATGTACAGAACATGCTCTATCGGACACGGCGCTCCGACCCGTTCCGGCACGACACTGCTGCCCCGCGCAATCGGGGACTGGCGCAGCGTCTCGGGCGTGTACGGCGAGTTTTTGCGCACTTGTTCGGTATAGCGGACCAGTTCCGTCTGGGTAGGACGCGCAATAAACGAGACAGAACCCTCCAGCAGCTGTCCGGGATGATTGAACAAAACGCCGTTATGGAGCCTGCGGGGGGCGGGGAGAGACGGCGGATTGCTCGGAAGGGAACGCAGTCCTTTGCCGTTTGCGACAATCAAGGTGTTGCTGTCGGGCGAGACAGCGACCGCGGTCGGGTACCAGCCGACCGGGATGAAGCCGGAAACCACCGTTGTCGCGGGTTCGGTGATATCGGCGACCAGGACGCTGTTATTATCGGCATTGGCGACAAAGAGCGTTTTGCCGTCGGAAGAGACGGCCACGCCCGCCGGGGTGCTGCCCTCCGGTGACGAGGCGTACAGCGAGGTCGCGATAATCTCGCGGGCGCTCTCGGGCGGTCTGCGGTTGGGGTCCGCCTCGGCCTCGACCGTCTCCAGCTTGCCGGTCGTGACGACATGGATCGTATTGTCGCCGGAGCAGGCGACAAAAAGGCGACCGTCGGGCGCGAGCGCCATATCGTTGGGCCGAACCCCGACCGGGATATCCCGTACCCGTTCATTGGTCAGGAGATCCACCACACTGACGGTTCGTCCCCCCCAGTTGGAGACATAAAGGTAGTTGCCGTCGCCGCCGACCGCGCAGGAGTGCGGATGCGAACCGACCGGAATAACCTCCTCCCGCTGCAGCGTCGCCGCATTGAGCACCCAGACCTCATGGGCTCCCTCGTTGCAGACATAAACTTTGCCGGTAACGGGATGGACCGCGATCCCGGAGATAAAGGTGGGCAGACCGACCGCGGCAGCCGCTTTCGCCGCCTGCCGCCGCTGCCGCCGATTCTTGCCCGCGGGGGGCGCGGGCGCGGGTTCGACCGCGAGGGATTCCTTAAGCGTCACTTTGCCGTCCGCATAGTCGAACACATGAAGAACACCCGCGCTCCCGCCGGACACCAGGAGACGCTTGCCGTCCTTGGTCCAGCAAAGGCCGTTCCAGGCGTTCTTCAGGGGCACAAACTGCGTCACCTTCTGAGACGCGATATCGAGGAGCGACAGACCGACGCCCTGATACCCGCAGGTGACTGTTGCCAGGAAACGCTTGTCGGGCGAGACGACCATTCGAAGCGGCATGTCCCCTTCGAGGGACACGGGCTTACCGGCGGGGGTCAGTCCCCATCCGTTAAAAAGGAGGTTCTGGTTGGGCTTGATTCCTGCCCGTGTCCGAACCGCTGCTGTGCGGACATCTTCCGCCGCCTGCCGTACGGCATTCTGCTGCGCTACAACCGCCGCCGTCGCGGACGCCGCCACGATCGTGGCGACGGCCACGATTTTAAAAGGTTTCATCGGAACTGTTTCTCCCGGAGCAGCACTGCCCACATCGTGCGCGAGTCTTCTGCGTCACGGTGAAGTTCCTCTATAGAACCCTATTCTCCTTCCCGGCGGCGGGGGGGAGGGGTGAAACCCCCGGCATTTTTCAGAGAGAAATCCCAAGCTCATCGGCGACCCGGCGCACGTACTGGGCGGCGAGCGTGTACTCTTCCTGAGTCGGCAGGTGCTCCAGCATCAGGGGAGTGTCCGGGTCGAGTTTCGTCATCTCCTGCAGCAGAACGCGATAATCCAGTGCGCCAAGCCCCGGACGCACCTCGTCCAGATGCGTGGTCAGCTTCGGGGAAAGCGTGATGTCTTTCGCGTGACAGCCCTTGATGAAAGGTCCGAGTATCTCGAAGCAGTCACGGATTAGTGCCCCATTCGCAAAGTAGCGCTGCGGACTGCAGATCAGATTCACCGGGTCCAGGTGAACGGCAAACTGCCTCCGGTCGATGGCGTTAAGCAGGTCACGATAGCTCTCGACGGAATCCGGATACATCCACGGCATGGTTTCCAGCGTGTAGAACGCGCGTTCCGGCTGAACCGCGTCGATAATCTCCCGAACGGTCTCAACGATGCGGTCAAACGTTTCCGGGGTCAGATTCTGCGGGTCCGGGCCGTCCCAGATCGGCCCACGAGACCCGGAAATATTGACGCAGCAGAGTGCCCCGATCTTATCGGCGAGCGCAAGGCCAAGCTGGCACTTCGCTATCGCGGCGCTCCTGATTTCCGGGTCCGGGCTGACGGGATTACTCCACGCGCCCACCTCGGCGATCACGATGTCGGAAGCCCGCGCCGCGTCGGCATAGGCTCGGATTGTCGCGTCGTCGGCACCATCGCCCACGGGGCAGTAGGCCGCACGGTACCCTTTCGCTTGCACTGCCGCCACCCAGTCCTCCGGTGTCTCGAACTTCCCCTCGATATGACCACCCAGTCTCATCGCTTGCTCCTTATTTGCATCATTGTCTGCCGATGTCGGTCTCTCTCCGGGATTTTTTGCCGCCATCTACGGTCACGGCAGGGCATTGCGGCCCATATGACAAAATGTAACCGCAGAAAGAACTTTCCCGCCGCTTGCACAGACTCTCCAATACTACCTATTCCCGTCTCGCTTTGCTCACAGGGCTGACGCTCCTGACCGTCGTCATTCTCGTGGCGCGGGGCGTCTTTTCGACGTACCCGATCAACTATCCGATGCTGATCAATATCGGTCTCGCCTGGATACCGCTGCTCTGCCTGCTCGTCCTCTGGGGCCTGACCGGAGGCAA
>JAZKEA010000182.1:0-1530 GCA_040387315.1 Armatimonadota bacterium
AACACACGGCTATCTGGTGATTAGCAAATCGACCGGGTCTACTGGCTCGACCGCTCTGGCAGGAGTTCCTGCGTCACCGATATTTTCCGTGCCCGATGGAGTGGCAGTTCCAGTAAATCCAGTAAATGCAATAGTTCCGGTAGAGGTTGAGCGGATTACCATTCGGAATGCAAAAAACGCTTCCGTTGAGCAGGTTCGTGGCAGCTAGTCCGGTGGGTTCCTGTACTGCAGCCTGCGAGAGCCGGAAGGAAACGCCGCAACTTCGCCTGCTGTCCAGTCCGGGCTGTTTCATCTGGATCTTGTGGCTCAAGATTCGAGTGGCAATCGCGTCCTGCTCCGAAGCCGCATTTCGGAGATGCTGGTGTACGCACTGCCGATTTTCAAGATTACGTCGCCGGAACAGCCTGCGTGCCCGCGGTGCGGACGAATGCTTACATTTACTCCTACTCCGCGGCGCCGTCATATTCCTCCAGGAGGCGAAGATCGATGGCTCTGCCGGTCCTCGGGAGCGGCCTTCTCCGCCGAGGATGTCTCCCGGATGCAGCAGGGTGGCTACGACCTGAACCACCGATTGAACATCAACTGAACACCGATTGAGGTGACCATTGAACCAACAATTGACTCAACGAACCCCGCGTTCGAACCTGTGAGAACAACGGAGAACAACGGAGAACAACGGAGAACAACGGAGAACAACGGATAACAACGGATAACAACGGATAACAACGGATAACACACGCGACGAGAGGAAATTGACATTCTAGACGAAGTTTACATCGACCCGAGGTACACGCATGAGGAGCTTCTTCCCTATGCCACGGAAGCCGTTGAGGAGGCTTTGCGCTTCAAAGAGGTTTCTCGTCTTCCCGGCGTCCTGCTCGCGACGGTGCCCAATCCCGACCGGGTACACAGTCCGGAACTCTCCTGGTATAAAGAGGCCGCTATGTTACAGGGAGCGGTGATTCACTCCTCCAACGCGGAGGACCGGCAGGGAAATCCCGTTGCTAACATCATTCTGTTCCAGGATGGCTGCAACTTCGCCGGGGTACAGATGGCTTTGAGAAAAAGCCCACGGGACCGACGCTTCGATGCGGTCCACAAATTGGAGACCGCAAGACAGGAGGATAATTGAATGCTGCCAGATTCAACACGAGTCGCAGGAACCAGAGGAGTTGTAGGAGTGGGGTGGACATCGGTGACAGAGGCCCTACCTTCCCCGGAACCGAACACCTCGCTCAGCCGCAGCGTCTTGATTTTCACACCCGGTCTTGGGCCACGCCTCAAGTCGGAAACGGTGCAGGTCGCGCGGCGAAACACCGCAAGCGTCGTAGAACAATGGGTACTGCCGAACGGCACCTGGCCGGGAAAAGAAAGCGTGACTCACTGGATGTATGTGCCTGCGCTGCCCTGCTGCACCGGTTCCGATTAACGGAACTCGTTCCGTTAATGCCGTGATAAACGGGCTAAGTCGGACACGACGAAACTTACCGTACTTCGTTTGAAAAACAAAAATGAAAACAAAGCCTGTAC
>JAZKEA010000182.1:1540-9766 GCA_040387315.1 Armatimonadota bacterium
CGGTATCGTCATCTCCCTTGAATGATGAGGCCGAAGGCGCGGTAAAAGCAGTTATTCCTCAGGACGCCAAGGGGCGGACACCCTTATCGATCGCTGCCCGTGAGGGCGATGCGGCGAGGATTCGGCAGCTGCTGGACGCGGGCGCGGCGGTGGACGCCCGGAGTGCCTCAATGAATATCACGCCTCTGATGGGGGCTGCTAACCGCACGAATGCCGCGCCCCTGGTGCGCCTGCTTTTAGATGCCGGCGCGGATCCCACTGCTGCCGCCCGTAACGGTGCCGGTGCCCTGGCCCGAGCCGTGTTAGGGGGAGATGTTGAAGCGGCGCAAATGCTTCTGGAGGCGGGTGCGAATCCTCGAGGTGCCGTCACAAAAGCCCCTCCCAACACGACCCCGATTTGGGTCGCAGTCGCGTTCAAGCGGCCAGAAATGCTGGATCTTCTTCTGGCCCACGGCGCCGAAGTGAACCTGGGTGACTCTTTTACGGGAACGCTCTTCGAGGAAGCGGTTCGCAGTGGGAATGCGGTCATTGCGCGGAAACTACTGGAAGCGGGTGCAAATCCATCACGGCCCGGATTAATGAACCTTCCTCTGCAGGCGGTCGCTTTGCGATTTGTCAACCCGCCCATGGCGCAGCTGTTAGAGGAGTATCACCTGTCTCTTGCCCGAGCGGATGATGAAGGCACGGCTGGAGAAGCTGGAGAAACAGACCGACTTTAGACACTAGCTTCGCGCTGAAGCCAGACTCGAGTTCTCCCGCATAGATCCGGGTATTCATGGTATTCATACATTCATCAGTTGTGAAAATCACTCACATCATTTTACTTCTCCGAGCCTCTAATCGAGGGAATAATCACGAACCCTGCTCGGATGTACGCCCAGTCCGCTCCAGTGCCTGAGGATCAGGGATTGCCTGTTTCCGTATAGCGGGAATCTGTCTCTGTAGTGCTGGTTATCCCGGTTGTACGAGTAGTTCCATCCGTCATGAAGATCAGATGCTGGTGTCACGCTGAAGAGGCGTTGCAGGTCGTGGTCAGTCCTGAGTAAAAACTGACCACGACTTGCAAAAAATTATAGATAAAACTACCTGATTCGTGGCATAGACTGAGTGAAAGTGAGGTTCGTACATGTCTATGCCATCTATGCCAACGTCTATATCTATATCTATATTGGATGCGCCAACCGCGTATGTATTGACGCGCTCGGAGATTGTCAACCGTGTGATGGATCTTGCAGGTATGGCTTATCCTCAAGAAGCTACGGGACCATCTGCAAGAGGAGACAAAGGGGCCCATGAAGACCTTGTCGCCTTCCTGCAGGAATGTCGTGTTGAGGATATCGTTGCGATTCAGGCTCTGGCTTACTGCGGCGCTCGGTACTTCTCCCACTATGAAGAAGCTTTGGAAGCGGCTCGTCAGGACGTGGCGGATACAGCGGATACAGAGGAACAGTCCTGTCACTTTTTGGCAGGCAAGCGGTTCCTAGCGGACTGGCTGCGTGCGGGACTGATCTGCGACGAAAAAAGCAGAGCCGCAAACTAGCAGAGCATGGTAACGGGGATCTCTGGGACAACCGAGGCAGCGGCACCGAGAAGGGCAAGTACAGCAAGTACAGCATCGCCGGTGTCGTGACCCACCGGGCACTAAAAGCATAGTCTTGCACGAACCTTTCACAATAATGTAGTGACCTTTCACCAACTCTTCACCATCCTTTCACGTGCATGCATGTGAAAGATTGGTTTCGTTTCCACAGGCTCAGGTGGAAGATATGCTCTGCATCAGGGCAAACTAGGCAAAATGGGTAGAAGGGGCCTGTAAGCTATATGAATCCTCTTCTCCACGCAAGTGGAGGCCCCTGGACAGCTCTACCCCCTTTGTCCAGGGGCTTTTTCTCGCCTTAGGCGGGTTCATACGGGTTCATCCCGCGGGGCTCATACAGCTTGGCCGGCGTCGTGCTGGACAGGACGCCGAAGGATACCGAAGGATACCGAAGGATACCGAAGGATACCGAAGGACTGACAAAGCGCAGCCGGACAGATTAGCCGGGCTACGGCGAAGCAAATAGCGTTGACAAAACGTTGCCTCGGTATGGCAGAAACAGAGTGGGGATCACGATGACGTTGCCCCTGACGGTATCCTCATGATCCCGCGCCCCGTTTTCCTGTATTGGAGGGAAACGGGGCACTTCATGGTGATGAAGATGGTGGCTGTTGCCTTGCCGCTGCCCACAACAGAGTGCGGGTTTTGGTGCCGATGGGCCAGTTCTGGCAACAGTTTGGGAGGATTCCCAACGGGACAAAAGGAACGATAATCCCGGTGGGAGAAGCAACAGACCTGTGAAATTTGGGGGCGGGCTTCCTAAGGCGTACTACCTTTGACCAGCGCAAGAGAGCAGCGAGAAACAGTGCCGCTCGGGACGTTTCTGCGGACTTTGCGCACCTCAGCAGGGTGGACGATGGGTCAGCTTTCCCAGAGGTCCGGCATCAGCAAAGCCACGATCTCGCGCTGGGAATCCGGAGACTATCAGCCACGCATCCCCGAGCTTGAGGCGCTGCTCGATGCCCTCGATGCTAACGCCGCCCAGCGGGCGCTCGCTTTTTTTCGTATCAAGGCGTCGCGCGGCATTCGTCATCTGCGCGAATCGCCCAGTACTCTGGGCGCGCCACCGATCCTGGGTGACCTTCTCAAAGCGATGCGCCTGCGCGGCGGCTGGACCCAGGGCGAAGTCGCGGACCGGGTCGGTGTCGGTCGCACGGCTGTCGTGCGCTGGGAAAACGGTGAGCGAATTCCCCGCAGTTCTGAGATACAAACTCTGTGCTACGTTCTCCAAGCTCGTGAGGCGGAGCTGATCTTTCTCACCGCCAGCGCTTTTTCCGAGTCAGGCTCCACGGGCTCCAACAGGAGACTGCCCTGGGACGAGCATGCCGCTGCACTTCGGCAGCAGCGGGACCAGTTCATCCGAGGGGAGATCACCCTGCCGGGGGACCTTTTCTACCTGACACAGCAGCATAAAGCTTGGCTCCTGGCGACAGAGCACGAAGCGGCAAAACCTCTGCTTGCGGAGACTCTGGCGCACTACTCCCACGAGCTTAGCAACCACCGGCGCTGGTCGGAGTCGGGAGCCGTAGCACGACGCGCTCTCGCCCTGGTTCCCCGTCAGAAGGAGGAACCCGAGTATGTGCTGCGGGCGGCCCTGATGCACGCCGAGGCATCGGTCTACGGGGGGCATCAGGTGACACCCGATAACGGAATCCATGCACTCCAGAGCTATCTCACCCGCTCGACGATTCCGGTTTTCTCCGCCTGGATCTTAGCCAACCTGGGGAAGTACCACAGTCTCGCAGGGCACGCAGACCAAGGCGTAAAAATTGTGAGCAAAGGGCTGAGCGTCATGGATTTTGGCGCTGATGGCGGGGATCGCTTTATGCGGCAGCTCGATTATAGCGGGTCGCTGATGCGAGCGGGTCGGTTCGAAGAAGCCCTTGACCACCTGCCCAGCACAACCCCCGAAGGGCAGGATTTGTATGCCCATGAAGCGATCGCACGCGCCGAGATCTACGGGCGGATGGGTCAGCCACTTGAGGCGAGGGACTGGCAGCTGCGTGCGTATGCCGTCCTGAAAACCCCCAACGACGGGCATCTGCGCCGCCAGATAGACGCGCTGGATCGTTTCTGGGAGTTTCCCCAAACGCGGTAATGCGGTGAGACGGTAATGCAAAGGGTTGGAGGGGCTTTCGCGCAAGAAAGCGTTACACTTTCTGGCACACCCCTATTTCTCGGCACTTCTTCCGCTACAATCAGCCAGCGAACGGGCACAGAGCCGGAAAAACGGGCAACAGGGAAAAGCTGAACCCAGCCCTATCCGAGGCTAAATCCGAGGCTAAAGCAGAAATATTCCAAGGACTTCTCACGGAAAGAGTGACGCTGTGAGGATAGACGAAGGGAGGAGGTTACAAACGCCCCTCCTCTCATAGTCGGCTGGTCGGAGTTACAGAAAGCTGTGTTACTGTTTCAGGGCACGGGAACTCTGATGCTTTTCTACAGTTTTGAAGTTCCAGTTCCCAGTTCCCTGTTCCCTGTTCCCAGCGCTCCTGCCGCGATTGTCGCCGCCCGGCAGAGACAAGATTCAGTCCCTGAATCTCTGTGAATCTCTGGAATCTTTGAGCACAACGACGGCACGCACTTTCTCAGAAGGTAGAAAAGACATTCCTATGCGCTCCATTTCGACCGCTCTCGCCACCGGTGGCCTCGCCCTGACCCTGGGCATCGGCATCGGCATCGGTTCCGGCACCCCCGCCGCATGCGCCGACGTGCTGTTCACCAACCTGGGGGCCGGAAACAGCTATAACGTGGTGGCCAATGGTGGCATCACGGGCTTCGACCTGGCGATCGGCTTCACGGTCGCGGGAACCGGAACCTTTACGCTCACCAGTCTGGAATTGCCAATCAGCCAGCTTGGTACGCCCGGCGCGTCCACCACGTTCTCGCTCGCGAGCGTTGGGGTCGGCAACGTTCCCGGTGCGAGCCTGGGCACGCTGGGCACGTTTACGAACCTCCCCGCCTTTGGTAACCCTGCCCCCCTGAGCGTGTTTAATGTCTCGGCGGCCGGTGTCACCGTGACCGGTGGGAGCAGCTACTTCCTGGTAGAAGATGCCAGCCCGAGCAGCAACATCGTCATCAACCAGAATAACATCGGGGCATTTGGGATGGCCTTCCGGGACTCGGATGCGCAGCCATGGTCTTACTCTTCAGGCTCTCGCACCTCTGCGGTGCGTATCAACGGTACGCCCACCAGCGTCACCGCCGCCGTTCCCGAGCCCTCTGAGTGGCTGGCGATGGGCATGGCAGGAACATCGGTGATGGGACTGATGGTAAGGGCACGGCGACGCAAGGTTGTTAAGACCGGCACTACAATAGCGTAACCGCCAAAGCGCCGAACTAATTAAAAGCCTGTCGGGACTGCTAAAATAGCATCCCGAGCAGGCTTTTTCTGTCTGTTGGGTTTGCTATAGGAAACGGTCATTATCAACACCACGCCCTCTTGACCGATTGACAACAGATTGACAACAGGCTGATAACCGATTGACAGAGCCCAGGGACCTGAGTATAATCACCCAACCGCTCGGGAAGGACACGGCAGCCGCTTCATCGACGAACGCGCCCCTCCCTGCGGTATTTTCGCATCCAGGACAAAGTAGTCATCTAGTCGCATAGTCACACTGAGTCTGCGCCTAATTTAGGCGGCGCTGCCTGCCCCTTCTGCGGCTTGTTACTCGCACACAAGAAATGCGAGACGCGAGTGCAGCCTCACTTTCCACAATAGAAATCACGAGCAACTTGAAAGAAACAAAAGTCTGTCAGGGCTGCTGGGAGCATATGCACATGCCCACGGCTATACGCGGTCCTTTTTCTCCCCTCTTCAAGACATTTGGTATCGGAAAAAGCAAGATGCACCCCAACATGTGCACTTTTTGCGAAACCAACTTCATGAAGATAATGAAGCATAAGCAGGTACCCGTTTCGACCACCATCCTCTTCGCTGATATTCGCGGCTACACGGATCTGTCACAGCAGATAGAGAGTGCGCAGATGAACGATCTGCTGCACCGATTCTATGACCGGTGCTGCTCCTCTGTCTGGGAGAAGGACGGCATCGTCAACAAGTTCATCGGCGATGCCGTGCTTGCCATCTTCAACTTCCCGCTCATTCGGGAACAGCATGTACAAAATGCGGTAGAGGCCGCTCTTCAGCTGCAAAGAGAGTGCAGGAATCTCAAGGAGGAGATCGGTCTGAGTGATGCCCAGACGCTCGGGGTAGGCATCGGAATTCACACCGGGGAATGCCAGATCGGGGAAGTGGGCACCACGTACAAAGATTTCACCGCCATAGGTCCCGTAGTTAACTTGACGTCGAGACTTCAAGGGGCTGCTGGCATCGGGGAAGTCATAATTACTCAAGAGGTGTTTGATCAGGTGCGCGACAGGTTCCCCGGTGCACAACAAAGATCGCTTACTCTAAAGGGCATAGACAATCCTGTAACCGCCTACGCCCTAGTCCCCTAGTCCCCTAGTACCCTAGTACCCTAGTACCCTAGTACCCTGGTACCCTAGCCCCTCGAAACCGGTTCCAACAGGGGGGCTGACCACTGCGGGCGAAGATCCGCGCTTTGGCCGTGTCGGACTTCGACGCGGAAAGCAGGAGAAGGCCAACCGCATCAGCCAGTCCGCCCTTGGCCTCGTGGTGAATACCACGCACGCCTGATTATTCTACGACGAATAAGGACGAATGAATAAGGACGAATGAATAAGAGCGAGTTCTTACCTCGTGGCTTGTAAGTTTTTACCCTGTAGGGTGGTTAATCGATGTTAGTCGGTGGATAGTCAAAATCTCGTAAGCGCAACGCCCCTGCGGACAGGAAGTCTACGGTTACCCCATTCTCCTCAGCCCAGCGGGCGATCTGGGTGTAGGTCCAGCCGCAAAAGGCTTGTTGTGCCGTGTCCCGCTCCAGGTCAGATGCATCACCGTATTCAGAATGTCGCCCGGCATTATCTTGAGTCTTTTTCTGTTTCACCGCCTGAATAAAATGATGGCGCAGCGCCTCGGCCTCCCCCTCGGCTCCTGCTCCCCCGGAACTTGTCACTTGTCTTCGCATAATCTAATTCTCGGAATCTTAGGATGAATAATCAGGACAAGTGGTGAGAGTAATGAGAATGATGAGAGTAATGAGAATAGAAAGCAGGCGTGCTCTCTATGCTCTCCATGACTAAAGCCACCCGATGCGCTGTAACGGGTGGCTTTTTGTTCGTCTTCCGCCTGGTTTTGGGATGGGTTTGCAATGGTTCCGGAAGAGCTATTCTCATAACCTATTCTAAGGGCTGAAAGCGGCCTGTTTTGCAGACTGAAACGGAGGTGCTCAACCATGAGTCAGTGGCACCAATCCGTTTTGAAGACGTTGCGAGACACGGTGTCCGATAACCTACAACCTACAGCCCGTTGTGGAATTCCGTAGAGGGGAGTTGGCTGATCAGCCTTGCAGGAGGTACATCAGAAACCAGCACCAGGCATCAGCGTAGGTGCGCCGCGTATCTTCTCAGGATGATGTTCTTCCATTTCGCCTTCTGCGATACCGGCGCTTTCCATTCACCGCGTTGTGCGACGGGAAGTCGATCGCGGAGCATCTTTGCCCGCTCCACGTCCACCACATCGTCCTGGGGGTCTCCTCCACCGAGGTTGTACTTGCCCAGATGAGGTTCCACAACCCCGTACAAAATCCCCGCGTTCCTTTTGATATCGTCTTTGGGCTCTACGGTAAGAAAAAGCAGATACGCTTCGCCCTTTTTCATCTCGCGGTATCCAGCCACCATTCGATCCAGAACCAGGCCATCCGGGCCCGCCTCCGGATGCGGATATATAAACGAAGGCTCACAAATGGGAAGCATGCCCGAGGATGGCATCCGAAATCCTGCGGGCTTTTTGATGACCTTTACGACCTCTACCTGAGCGACCGAGTAGCCAAGGTCTGGATACGTATCACCATCCTCGTGAAACAGCAGAAGTTGCTGACGCTCGGTAATATCCTCCCGTGGTCGGACGACAACAATCAGTTTCGATGCCGCTTCCAGATCAGAGACCGTCTTGATCCTTTTGCTGGAAAACCAGTCTCTGTGCCCACCGGAATATAGAGTCACTTTTCTGGGGTTGCCATCAGGAGCATTTCCCCATTTGGTGTAGACCACTTCCTCAGTAACTGCAGTTACTGCAGTGACCGGCGTTGATTTTGACGGGGGATCCACAGACACGCTGCCGCAAAGAAGCGGGAAGCAACAGAACGTTAGGAATGCCACTGCCTTCTGGTTCTGATAGGAGGTCAGTATCATTGGTATCATCTCCGTCATTAGGTTTACAGGATTAGCGGTTAATGATTGTTCATCATTATACGCTGGTACAGCTGTACGCTGTACCAGACAACGCCGATGACTATTGGCGCAGAGTCGGCGTGTCGCTGTCATAGACGGCCTCCACCGGCAGTGCTAAGGGCAGAGGGCAGAGGGCAGAGAGTCGATGATGTTGCCGAGGAAGTAGGGCATCCAACGAAGGCACGTTTCGTTTGGGCTGTTTTGGGGCTGTTTTGGCACTCAGGAATCGGCAGCAAAGACCCTACCGCTTTGGCACGAAGTCTTTGAGATGGAAGTAGTAGCCGGACGAGGAAAAAACCACAGATTTGTTT
>JAZKEA010000182.1:9776-12963 GCA_040387315.1 Armatimonadota bacterium
AAATTGAAAGTGATGTATAACTTGGAAGATTAATTAATATTATAAATTAGTTAGGTGATTTAAGAAAAATAGATTAGATTTAGTAATAGATTAAATAGGAGAAAAACATTTCATAGATTTGTTTTCTCCTATTTTCGTGTAGTGCGGAAAGGCTACCTGGAAACTCAGGTGTGCCACCTCTGCCGGCGTTGCGGTGAAGCGAAACCGAATCCGGTCGGTTCCCACCACCTCCTTCTTCACGGAGTTATCTCTCCCGACGCCCTCTGTGGTAAATTCCGATTCATTGCGCGTGACCCGCAACAGCATTCCATCTCTACATCTCTTGAAGAGAACCGGATCCATCGCCTCTTTACGGGTTATCACAATATCGTAGGCAATACGTTTCGTACCGTGGTTCGCACTGGGAACAGCACGGCTCGCAACACTGCGGATCTCAAAGAGAGCAGAATGTGTTGTGATGTTGGCAGGGGTGACCCGTGTTTGTATCGAGTACGCACGGGCCGGCAACGGGAGCGCGGCAATGACTGCCGGAAGAATCAGCGAGGGAAAGAATCCTGGTGACCATCTTATTTTTTTCATGTTTGACAATTGTTCTTCCGGTCCAGCCGACGATCCCTTTCACCTTTCACCAGCGCGTGGTTGTGACGAAGAGGTAAATCATGAACAACAAGCTCCCTACGATGGCTGCCCCGGATCCTATATTCAAAACGGCCTTCACCCATGGCGACAGGAGGAATGGGGTACGGCTCAGTTCGCTGTACCGAAGAACCCACCGTGTGAGCATGGCAAAACTCGCCAGGACACAGCATATCTGCAACTGTGTTATTACCCAGGCTCTTTCAGGCCGGCTGTTCGTCGCGAGCCACAGGGCACCGAAGAGAAGCGCAACGACCGACTGGGCAATACCTCGAAGATGCGGGTCAGCTTTTATCCGCTGTTTTTGTTCATCCATGGGATGTGGCTGAGGTACTCCGGTTCCGTTTGATAGCGATTGAGCGATTGGGCATACAGTACCACAGTCCCCCGCGCCGGAACCAGTTGTGTCCGCAAAGAGCGTTTATCGAACTCAGGAGAACACAACCGTACACAAACACTCCGTCCCACAAACCCGTATCGCTGGTGAGGAACAAGTGTCAATAGCGTTTCGTTTTTGGACGTCCCGGCAATTTGGTGAAAGACTGACGAGCAGTTGCTGCCGACGCTACCGTAAACGGCTATTTCCTGTTCGGGAAAAGGTGCGGATCAGAGTGATTTCCAGAACATCTTCCACATCCGACGGATCAAGATAAATCAGACGTATCTGATCGTAAGCCACCTTCGGTGACGTGTTGGTATTAGCGTTGGTAATAGGAGGCTCAAGGTTACACAAGATCACCAGATCTATATCCATCGTTCGTGGTTTAACGATAAAAACGCCCTTTTCCTCAACAAAAGTAAGTGGGACACTGGAGGAGCGTAGGATCAGACGAAGCGCATTCTCAAATGGCTGATCCGTGATCTTGAGCGTCACGAATCCCTGGATCTCGTTAGCGATAGAGAAGCTCACCTTAGCATTGTTAAAAAGCTGTTCCAATACCTGACGAACCGGCGCATCCTGAAGATCAAGCGTGATCGGAGGAAGGGCTTTATCCGGTGCCTCACCTGCAGCCTGAGCATGAGCAGACACCATTGCAACCGGACTCAGAAGAACGCATCCTGTCAATAAAGTTGCCAAAAGACCCGTGGCAGGAAACGCACCCTTTACTTCTGTTAAAGCCTTCATTGCTATTCTTACTCTTTGTTTCATCCTAAAACGACACACGATTACAAAGTATCACATAGTTGTTTTGGTTCATCAGACATACGGCTCCCGGTTCAATTCATCGTCCAGGATCTGCCGAACCCGGTTCACATCAATGCTTTTCCAGCAATGGTATTCTCATAACCTATAACGCAGCTATTTTGCAGGCTGAAACAAGCTGAAATCGATCACGCGTAACTATCTCTCGCCGCACAGATCCTATCGTTATAAAGAGGAGCCACGTCAAAACCCCGTTTCTCTAATCGTTTGAGGAAGCGGTACTCCTCCTTGGCACAAAGCCGCTCGATTCGCTCTCTCCGGTCACTGCTGTACGAGATAAAGAAGGAATCTATTCTGCCATGGGTGGCTTCGTGGATTAGCATCACTGCGAAAAAGATCGCTTCAAGTTGGGTCACATCCCGCTTTTCATTGGTTCCGGCCGTTTTGAAGTAGTCCCCGTGACCGACCACACACAAACGGAACAAGCGAACATAGAGGGCACTGGCAGTCGTCAGGCGAGGATCGCAATGAATCACCTTTAACTGTCGTACCACTGTTTTGTAGCGGCGCGGGTCGTGCTGCGCAACCAGGCGCAGCGCGGCTGACATCGCATGGATAAAGGTACGGGCGTACGGCTCTTCCGGATCGTAGGACGAGATCTTAAAGCCGTGACGCCGTTCTCCCGTTTCCGCAACAGCGAGAAGAGACATTTTCATGTACCTGGGACGACGGAAGATAAGCCACCAGTCATTCGACAGGTAATAGCCAGCGCGGCGACACTCCCGTCGAAAGGACCTTCGGAGCTTTGTCTGCCGGGGCTTAGTCTGCATCGGGTGGTACCTAAGGAACGGAAACAATGGAAAGGAGGGTGATAGCGATTGTACCTTTCGAAGCACGTTTCTCAGCGGTGATCAGAAGCTAGATTCAGACAGTAGTTGCTTCTGATAACGCCCCCTGAAGAACTCTTCGCCTAGACTAACTCCGACTCAGTAATCATAACTGGAACCAGCTTCCTGAGCGGTGCTTATCGAAATTCCCGAAACGGTGTCAACATTTCCCGCCGAACGGAGTACCAGATAGTTGCCTGTCCTCCGTGAGTGGACTCCACAAAAGACCAGGGGGGTTAGTTCTCCCCTTCTTTTATACGCCTCGTTGCGTGCCTTGCTTGGTATACACGGCCAAACGTAAGAGGATGGATGTTTTGGCTTGATGTCGCCTGGATGCAGTTGATTCAGATCACGCTCTTCCGCGGGGCAGATCAAGATGCTTGGCTCGGAAACATAGGTAGGAGTGAGCTGCTCCGAGGGACTAAAATGGGGATAATCACCACCATCTGATTTATACATCTGCAAGGCAGCGTAGATCTGCTTTAAGTTTGACGTGCATTTTGTCTCATTGGCCTTATGC
>JAZKEA010000182.1:12973-17040 GCA_040387315.1 Armatimonadota bacterium
GCCATACAGCAGGACAATTATCGCCAGGACGACAACGATTTCGACCAGGGATACGCCTCGCGAATACCTATACTTCGATCTAGTGTGATGGATATTACTGCATGGTAAAAGCATCGGTTTATCCTTTTATCCCCTGAAAATTACCAAGGTCAGGTGCGGACGAGGCATGGCATCTTCAGAATCACATCAAATGCGCCATATATCCTCAGATCCTCAAATCCTCAGATCACGGCTGCCTCCTGATAGTGATCTTTATACAGAGCAGCCCCCACCGTGAGCAGGCCCATCGCGACTATGGCATAACAATGCGTCATTGCTGGCAGCGATGAATACAACATGTTTCGTTCGAGGGAAAGCTGGATCGCAAACTCGACAAACCCGAAAATCATGCAAAGGGTCCCGAAGATCAGTGCCGTCTTGACGACTGCTTGGGGATTTGCCCTGGCACCTGGGCCGCTATCATTGCTGTCTTTCACGTCCTTGTTCTTGAACTTTACATTCAAGAACATGCCCATTAGGCCCCCTATGAAGGCGCAGGCAAGATACGCAATGTCCCAGAACTCCGAAGGCGGTTGATGCGTCTTCGTACTTTGCCGTATGGCTTCTGCCGTTTCAAAGACATTGTGATGCGTCCCGAAACATCGGAAGTTGTGGAGAAGAATCAGGAAAACAGCTACTCCCAAACAGGAGTACAGGAGCCCCTTTGTGTAGTGAGTGAAGCCGGCCCAGAGAGAAACGATAAATATCGGCGGCCAGTAATATACCCCGAAGACATAAAGCGGTAGTATTCCCACTGCCCTCGAGAGTTGTACGAGCGCACGTCGAACAGGAAAATCTACACGCGAGTACAGGATCACGTCGACCAAAGACTCGGCTGAGATCATCAAGCAGCTGACTATGAGCGCTGTCAGCACGCAGAAAGTGAAGCGAAAAGCAGGTGGTTTACGAGAGGCAGACTTCCTGGTGCCGACGTTCCCTCCGTTACCCCCGTTACGTACATCACCTACATCACCTACATCACCTACATCCGGCGTATCTAGGGAATAAATCTTCATTGATTCTATTTCTCACCTTCGGATTTGGTCAGACGAATCAATGATGACATAGTTTCGTCAAAAGGGATCGTTATATTTTAATAGAATTTAGGGTGTTGGTCTTATCCGCCCTGATCTCTATCATTTCCCTCTACTGCGCTCTACGCCGGGTTGATTAGCTGAGTAACTAATTACATGCGAGCATGCATGGGGAAGCCCCAGCCCCCGAAAATACCCGGCACAACAGCAGTGAAGAGATTAGGACTAGGGCAGCTGAGGATACTGCTTTTCATTACCTGTTGTGGCACGAGAGGAAGAGAAAGCCTGCTTCCGGACGCACTCCAGGTATTCCACGACGGTTCTAGGTACTGATAATTCCTTTCGTATCAATACTCAGGCAGCCACCAGAAAAACGATAAGGCACCGTCTGCCTGCAGTGTCCATAGTGTCCACAGGCAGACGGTGAGCAATACCTGTCACTACGACTTTTCGCAACAGTGCTGGAGTCGCTGAGGTCGCTGAGGTCGCTGAGGTCGCTGAGGTCGCTGAGATTGTGGATGAGTTGGGGCGTCTCTCGCGGTCCCGTCGGACATTAGCCGCTCGTCGGGCAGCAGTCGCTCAAGGAACACTTCCATCAACGCTTGGGCCTCCTCTACAGAAAGCCGGGATGCGAGCTGCCGAAGTCGCTCAACGGCAGGGCGCGAAGGACGATATCCCATCGCCTTTGCCCGCCTCACTATTTCTCCGCAGCGGGCAACGTTTACGGTAGCCATACCATACGTTCGGGCAATGGTTCCATCGCGATCCAGCATTGTGACCACGGCATCAAGCGCGGTCTGCCACTGCTCTGGTGTTTGGGGATCGTACATTGTGTGTCTCCTCTATCTGCTCTGTCCTCTCCTTGGCTGTACTAGGCAGTATCCGGGAGACAGAGTCTGTGTATCTATCTGATGTCTGTATGATGCTTACGACTGTGCGGCGTGAAAAAGACGCGCCCAGCACATGTAGTGTGACAGGAAGGCGAATTGGATTGTTCCAATTCGCCTTTTTGTGTGCGACTTAGTGCAACTCTGTGCAACTCTGTGCAACTCTGTGCAACTGCGCACCGGTTCCCATCCCAACTTGTTCCAACCGACTTCTTTACTGACGGCTTGGCGCAATCCTCCATGAGGTCCCCTAGAAAACCAGGTCTCCATGGGGTATCGCAGCAAGACCGGGTAAGACCGGGTAAGACCGGGTAAGATCGGTTGCTAAATGCTGCAACGTTGTTAGCCGAAACAATCCAATGCTTCTTGGTGTCATAATGGGCGGTCAGCGTTGACAGCAATGGCTACGGACTATGAGCTATGGGCTGACGACGTAGGCTGACAACAACGTTCTGCTCCGCCGGTAATGACGGGGCTGATACCCGTACTCGACCAACACTCGATGGTGCGCCTTACAAGGAGGTTCCCGCAATGGGCCTTTTGTCTCTTTTGTCCCGTAACACCCTCTCGCGAAAGCCGCAGGTGATTCTCACACTTTCCACCTCGGTCGCCTCAGCCGCCTCAGCCGCCTGGCTCGTGGCCGCTCCCGCGTTTGCAGCGCCCCAGACACCCGAGGTGCCGAAGACGCCGCCCTTCCCGCAGAGCACTGTCGGCACTGTCGGCACTATCGGCACTAACAGCTTGCAAGCAGTACCGACGTTGCCTGCAGGCAACGTGACCATCAATGACATCGAGTTCGGGCCAAGCAGCATGGGGCCGCTGACCGGTCTGCCGTTTCTGAGCGTAAAGCTCGTGGGCAGCCAGATCCTCATTGAGGAAGGAGGCATGCTCCATCGGGTACAGAGGACCGAAGCGGGACGTCTCACCTTCACTCCGCGGCAGTCGCAGACTAAAGCACCCGTATGGACCGGACCTGTCGCCGAGGCGCAGTTTGTCCACGAGATAAAAGCCGGGGTAGATACGCTGAGGCACCGGGATGGGCGCATTCTGTGGACCAATGCCAAAGAGACCGCCGATCCGGACCTTTTCCTTCAGAGCACCCAAACCGGGGACGCAAAGCTCCTGGGCAAAGGGGGCACCCTTCTGTGGTCGGGGACGCTGCCGGGCGTGCCAGGCGACTCCAAGGTGACCCGCGGGGTGATCCGTGGCTATCAGATCGACAGCAGCGGCATCCACATCAGCGCCACCGGGAAAGATGGTAAAGACGGCAAGGACAACGGCGCGGTCACGGTCACCGATGATGAGAAGCGGGTGCTGTGGTCGGGCACGCTGCCTAAAGAGCCGGTGATCCTTGTTCGGCGTGGGACAGACTTCACTCTGATGAGCCCCAACCGCTCCGGGAATGGCCCGGACCGGGTGACGGAGGTACGTTTGGCAACAGAGGCGGGGCAGATGACCCTTGAGGATGAAACGGGTAAGCTCATCGGCACCCGCTCCCTGGCTCTTCTGAAGTCTCTGCAGAAGAGCGTGGATTCCTCCAAGCCCGCTGCTCCTGATGCTCCCAACACTCCCGCGCGGGAGCATACCCGTGTGTTCGCGCCAAGAGCCTTGTTGACGGTTCCCGGAGCGGTTCAGTACACCTTCAGAGACAGCGCAGGAAGGTTCGTTGGCCGGGGCAGTGCACGCCATGGTGCACCGGGACAAGGGCCGACTTCCTGGTCAAAGAAGATACAGTTTGGGAGTTTCGTCAACCGAGACCGATCAAGTCGTCCGTCTCTGTCTCCATCTCCGTAGGAGACGCTATAACAGACGTCATTGGGATCCTACAACCGCCCCCAAAGGAGAATATTGTTTCTCTTTGGGGGCAATCTACCAAAAGCGACTTGTTCCCCCATTTCACCTTCCCCCACTTCACCATGCCAGAAGAGGTCGCTGATGTTCTATCCTCATAACGGATATTCAAGGCTTTGGGCACGCTAGGCGCATATTGCTACTGCCTGTAGTGGCCCATATGACCTGTAACGCCCATAATGGCCGCGCCTTGCCACTACGGGATACGTTTGCCACTGATGTTGTTGGATTTGGTCGCTTCTTCCACCCGGTTATC
>JAZKEA010000182.1:17050-20025 GCA_040387315.1 Armatimonadota bacterium
CGGCATCGATGACGGCAAAAAGATGAAAGCCGGAAACATCGCCGAAACTGTCGAGCGGAGCGCGCAGAACAGCCTCAAAGGCTCCTGAAGCCCGCAGGGGAGGAAGCGTTACCTCCTGCACCAGAAGACTCTCCTTTGCCTCGAAACGCGGATAGGCGGAAACATAGAAACGAACGGTCGCCGGGCGAGATGTTGCTTTGCCCGCGTTTCGAACCCGAAAGGCTCCCACGAGACCCGTCTGAAGACGATCGCCCGCTCCCTGAGAAACCTGACGCAGATCGATCCACTCGCCGAGCAGGTCCGCAAGCGGTGAGATAGTTTCCAGGGGAGCCGTTCGCAGAATGTTGTTTTCCGGCTGGGGATCCGGCTCATGGCCCCGAACAACCGCGGTAAACCGGACGTCACGCACATCACGAAACTGCAGATCGACATCAACCGTCGCTTTTGCGCCTGGCGCGAGTCGCCCGAGTTCAACCCGCACTTTTCCCTCAGCCGCGGTGGCGCTGCTGCCCTGGCTTGCTTTGACGGACAGCACATCGGCGCCGGCAGGGTACTGATCGGACACAAAGGCGGCACTGGCGGGCTGCGCTCCTCGGTTCGTAACCGTCAGCTGATAGTGTAGCTTGTTGTCACTGCCAAGCTCGGGAAGTGCCGACCGCTCAACGGCAAGATCAACGGGAGGCAGCGGCACGCCCGAGGGCATCCGAAAGAGAACGATCTTGTTATCTGCTGTATACGCGAAGCCGTCGGCTCCCCAGCGGACGGGGCTGCCCACGCCGCCCTTGACCCCAAAGCGAAGCGGGACTGACCCCAGAGCCCGGAAATTGCGAACATCGCAGGCAGCGATAGCGTGACCGTCTTTGTCTTCGCTGATCGAGTAAACATAGCCGATGCGCGGGTCAACCACCAGACTGCCGCGTTTGGGCTCCTCGAAGTTAAGCCGGCCGATCACCTGTTCCAACTCAGGATCGATCACCCCGCCGTTTTCGGTGATTACAAGGCCGTTGAGCGACCCGACGACCCCGTAGGCTCCCTGCATCACACCCTGATTATGGCGTCGATGATAAACACCATCAGCATCGATATCATAGCCGTCAAAATCCCAGGACGAGAGCTGGTTCTGATAGGTGAACAGCCGGGACGGTGCGATACCCACGCCCAGGGTCGTGCCACTGCCCGATTCGGTCCCGACCAGCTTGCCGTCGACATAGATGCTCAGGCCGTCGTCGTAGCGGGCGTGGTTCCCCCGGAGGCAGATAAAGCCATCAGCATTGCCCGCAAGGGGCAGCAATGCCTTCACCGGCTTGTTCGGCATGGGATACAGCGGGCCGGCCGTCATGGTCGCCAGATCAATACGTCGCACACCGCTGCCATCGCTGACCGCCACATACAGGTACTTGCCGCCTGCCGAAACCGTCATGGCTGCCGGGTTGTCACCGACAAACACGGATGCCCCCACTTTCCCCGTCAGCGGATCGATGGCGGTAACACTGTTCGCGGTCGCACCGGGCCCTTTCGCATCCACGGTAACGTACAGTTTCCGCGTGACGGGGTCGTAGCAGAGGCGGCGGGCAGGGAGTGGGACAACAACAAAGGGATAGCGAGCGACATTCGGCTTCGACTGTGCCCGCGCGGCCTCAACCGGCCTGGGCGTCACTCCGAGCGTTACAACAGCCACGGTCGAAACAGCAAACAATGCAAACAACGACTGGACTGGGACTGAGGGGCGAGATGTACAAAGGGGGCGAAGCAGGGAAACCATTACCAGACACTCTCCAGAACTGGGAAACGGGGTAGTCAAATCGGGTAATCAAATGGGGTAGTGAAATCCGAGAAGGCGAACGCTGACTGTCACTGCCCGTCGCTGGCCGTCGCTGGCCATTGCTTTCCACAAGTGATCCCCACCAACCCTACCAACCCACCGACAGTTTTCAACAGTTTCTATCGGTGGCTAATTGTAACATAACGCCTGCTCCTTGTTTGAATGCCCGCTCCTCGTTTAGAGGTTTCGAGTGGGACAAGAATAAGCTGCGCTATGGATTGCTGCTAGAACGTTCGAGGAACTGGTCAACGAAGGTTCGCAGGTCGGTTCCCAGCGCCTTGCAGTAGCGCATCAACTGCACGAGGTCCATGCGCCGCTCTCCCCGCTCATAGTCGCTGATCCGCGTGTGCGGCGTGCCCAGCTTTGAGGCAAGCTCCTTCTGCGTCAGACCAGCCTTTTGGCGCGCCTGCCGCAGCATCTCCTGGAACACTTGCTGCTGATCGGTATGGATGCTCTTCTGCACCCCCGATTGTGTATTAGTATGGTAACATTCCTGAAATTCAGGAATACAGAGAGCCAAAAAAGCTTTCGAGAAGAGTAATCAACAACAAACCATGGAGAACCAGAGCGAGAATACGGTCCAAGACGTAGCCCAGCACGACTCACCGAACTTTTGGGATGAGCCCGAGATAGGAGCGGTGTTTGGCAGCCTGCGTCCCCCAAATGCCTCGAAGATCTCAGAGACCTCGGAGAGTATCCGGAGTATCGGAGAGCCGAATACGGCATGGGGTCCTCTTACCGGTGTGCTCATCAAGGTCGGTGAGGTCCTGTCGCAAATGGAACAGACGGAGACGTACCTTACCCACTCGGTTTATCTTCAGTGCAGCGATGCGGACGCGGGTTACCAGTGCCGGCTCGTGATTCCGCTGGGCGCCGCCGATCTTCGCACTCCCTCGGGTGAGGCTCCCTCCTTTCCCGATCTGTCCGGCAACGAGCTGCGTGCGCTGCTCCAACAGGCGCAGGCCACTCTGCCGGAACTTCAGGCGTTAATCACCGCCGACTTCCTGACCCAGTGGGGAACAAAGCCGGGGACGCAGTACGGGAAGTCTCTCGACGAGAGCGCGTTTTCTGACGAGACCCTCGGCCTGTGGAAGGACGACATGACCCCGTTCGCCGCAAAGCACCTGTCCTGCCGTGCGGCGATCGAGCGGGT
>JAZKEA010000183.1:0-3978 GCA_040387315.1 Armatimonadota bacterium
CGGCGTAAGTTTCCCGCGGTCTGCTCCAGCTTACCCTCGAATTTATCCGCGAGGGACTGCGCATCGGCGACGCTTCCGGCAAAGCCCGCCAGAACCCGCCCCTGGTACATGCGCCGGATTTTCCGAGCGCCCGCCTTCATGATAATCTTTTCGAAGGTAACCTGACCGTCACCGGCAAGCGCAACCTGTCCATCGCGTCGTACACCGACGATTGTCGTCGCATGCATTGTCGTATTCATAACTGTAGTTTACCGCCGCCGCTCAGTCTCCGCGTCCACCCCCGGATAGTCCGGCGACCACGTCGGGGACTTTAAAATACGCAGCCATCATCTTACGGGCGACCGGCGCGGCATCAGATCCGCCATGAAGGTTCTCCCCACTAGTTTCGAGGAAGACGCAGATAGCGATGGTGGGCTTGTCATAGGGCGCATAGCACACGAACCAGGCGTCGGTCGCGCCATGCGACTGCCCGCCGCGGCGCTCCGCCGAACCGGATTTGCCGGCAACAGCAATCCCTTTAAGATTCGCCGCGTGACTCGTTCCCCGCGAACCAATCACCACCTGCCGCATCCCTTGCGCAATCTGGGATAGCTCCGGTGCCGGAAGATCCAGTTTACGGGTTATCTTCGGGGCAGCCTCATAAAGGAGTTTGCCGGTAGCCGCATCCACTGCATTCAGCAGTACATGGGGCTCATAGATGACCCCACCACTCGCAATGGCGCCGGCTACCTGCGCCATCTGGAGCGGCGTAGCCTGCACATCCCCCTGTCCTATAGACATATTCGCCGTATCGCCGGGGTACCAGCCGGAGTCGGGATTGTGAAACTTCGGCGCCATGATCTTTTTCCACGCAGGCGATGGCACCGTTCCACGAATCTCGACGGGAAGGTCAATGCCTGTCTTCTGTCCCAGACCGAATCTCTCCGACCATTCCGCTAATTTTGTCGGCCCGGTGCGCAGCGCCGCATGGTAGTAAAAAACGTCACAGGAGGCCTCCAGAGCTCGCGACAGGTTGACGCCCCCATGGGAGCTATGACACCGCTTTCGCGCCTTTCCGAGCATAATATAGCCGGGACAGTTGTCCCAGGTATGATCCGTGATTTGCCCGGTCGCGAGTCCGGCGGCGGAGGTAATAATCTTAAAAGTTGAACCGGGCGGCTGAGCAGCCATCGTCGCTCGGTTAAAGAGGCCGGGAGCGATCTTCTCCTTATAAATGCGCTTCAGGAGAGGACGTCGCGCCAGAAGATTCGGGTCGTAGGTGGGGAAACTCGCCATCGCGATAACGCGTCCATCACGCGGATCAATCGCAACCGCGGCCCCTTTACGTCCTGCCAGGGCCGACTCACAAGCTTTCTGAACATCGACACTGAGTGCAAGCGTGAGAGTGGCACCGGGCCTCGGCTCAATCTCTCGCAGTAATCGCAGACGCCGCTGTCGGGCGTCTACCTCGTACTGCATTTCACCAGGCTGACCGTTGAGATACCTATCGTACTCTTTTTCGATACCGGACTTGCCGATAAAATCCGTACCGATATACCCCATTCTCAGGATATCTTTATCCTTGATCTCCTTGTCGTCGATCTGACCGATATATCCCAGAAGATGCGCGGCAAGCGTACCGCTCGGATACTTTCGGACAGGCTCAACGCGGGATGCGACTCCCGGGAGATAATTGTGGCTTTCCGCGATGCGCGTCAACGTGTGGTAGTTGACCCCTTCCGCCACGACAATCGGATCAGACGGGCGGCCATTTGCCCGGCGGATTACCCGTACAAGGTCTTCCTCCGTCTGATCAAGCAGCATCGCCAGGCGTCGATACACGATGGCGCGTTCCGCCTTCTTTTTCGGCAGGTCAACAGGCGACACAACAACCGTGAATTGCGCCCCATTGGTAACCAGCGGGCGACCATGACTGTCCTGGATAATCCCGCGAGGGGCTGGTGATCGTACGGAACTGATCTGGTTAGACAGCGCTTTTTCGCGAAACTCGTCTCCACGCAGGATCTGCAGGTACCACATCCGGGCGACCAGGATAGCAATCAGGACGGCGATAACCACAGCGTATAACCGAACGCGAACCAGAGGCGCCGCCGTATCCGTGACGGCGGGCGCCGACGGCCTGAAATCTCGCAGAGAGTGAGACATTCCGGTTATACGTCAGTGTTGGAACCGGCGGGGATACGGGTGATCGCGTTTCCCACAGTACGCCCCCCGGTAGTCACCTCGCCCGTATTGCCGTCATTTGCCGGAGTGACGGGAACCACGACAGCATTTTCCGGGTCTACATCCACCGTAGCGGGGGCTTGTTCGGGAGCCGCCGTCGTTGACTTCGGTGCAGGGGTGGAAACATTGGTGGCTGCAGGTACCCCATAACCCTCGTTGCTATAGGTTCGTGGGTTGTCGGCGCGACGGCGACGGCGACGACGACGACGGGGTTCACCGTCACCCGACTCAGAAGACGAAGCAACCGGGACCACCTTTTCAGGGAGCGGCTGGATAGGCTGTCCTGAGTTTCTCTGAATCGGAACAGCGGCCTTCATAAATCGTGCCCAGATGGGAGCACAGGCGCTGCCGCCATAGACGTTCGCCATGGGCAGGTAGCGCGCTACAGTTTTGCCATCCTTCTTTACTCGCTGTAGGCCACAGACCCAAACCGCAGTGGTTAATTCCGGCGTATAACCCACGAACCAGGCATCTCGACTATCATTTGTCGTACCGGTTTTACCCCGAGCCCCTGCAACGTCGTGGATACCCGCCGCACCTGCCGCAGTGCCGTGGCTGACGACATCCGCCATCATACTCGATACTCCGGCTGCCGTGGATTCCGAAATGACGGCCTGATATACCTGCGGATTGTTGCTTACCAGAACAACGCCTTCCCCGTCCAGTATCCGCCGAATCGCCATGGGGCGCGCACGGCTGCCGTGATTGGGAAAGACAGAGTAAGCAGATGCCATTTCCAACGGGGTCATATTATAGGCCCCTAGAGCGAGGGAAAGCGTTGGCGCCATCTTCGAGCGGGGCAGTCCCATCTTCTCGGCGACATCAACAACACGCTTGATCCCTACCTCGTTGGCAAGCCATACGGCAGCGGCATTGAAAGAATGAGTAAATGCCGTTCGCGCGGAAACCCAGCCATGATAGCGTCCGTGGTTACCCGGCGTATAACCGTTGTAAGTGTGCTGAGAATCGTCAATACTCGATTCCGGGCCCCACCGACGGTCTCCATCTCGGTCACGCGCTTCAAATGCTGCGGCGTACACGAATGCTTTGAAGGCCGAGCCGGGCTGACGTCCCGACCCCTGCGTGGCGAAGTTAAAGTTATCTTTTTTGTAATCGACGCCACCGGCCATCGCCCGGATGTACCCCGTCTGCTGCTCGATACAGACCAGAGCCCCCTCTGTGACACGGTCACCGCGATTCTGCTGTACACCGTTGACCAGAGCCCGCTCCGCTTCCTGCTGCATCTTCCAGTTGAGCGTGGTGTAAACCTTCATGCCGCTCTTGTAGACCTTATCAGAGCCGTAGGTGTCCACAAGCTGACGAAGCACGTAGTTTGTAAAGTAGGGAGCTTTGAAATCTGTCTGGAGGAGCGTTTGCTGGGGGACGAGGCTGACGCCCTCTTTTTGAGCCACTTTTGCTTGCTTTTTGGTGATATAGCCAAGCTCTGCCATTTTATTCAGAATGACATTTCGCCGCTCTATCGCCGCCTTTTTGTGACCGAACGGCTCCAAGCGGGCGGGCTGCTGGGGAAGACCGGCTATAAGAGCCGCTTCCGAAAGCGTCAGGGCTTTTGGGAGCTTACCGAAGTACGCTTTTGCCGCGGCCTTGACCCCAAATGTGTTCACCCCATAGCAGACTTCATTCAGATACATCTCGAGAATCTGCTCTTTCGAGTAATTCTTCTCTATCTGAATGGCGAGCAGCATCTCCTGAAATTTGCGGCTGAACGTTTTCTTCTGGGTCAGGTAAACGTTT
>JAZKEA010000183.1:3988-4876 GCA_040387315.1 Armatimonadota bacterium
TAAGCGTGGAGCCACCCTGCCCCATCTTCTTCTCGGTAATATCCTTGTAGATTGCACGGGCAATGCCCTGTGGATCGATTCCCGGATGGTCGTAAAATCGTTCGTCTTCAATAGCGACCGTCGCGTTTTGAAGCGCTTTGGGGATCTGGGTGATCGGAATAAACTCTTTGTTCTGGGCGGCGACTCGTCCAAGAACAATGTACTTCCCGGTCTTCGGGTCCTTGTCCGTGGCGAAAATTTCGGTGATTCCACCCGGTGAGTAATCGATGAAATTATCGGGGCTGGGGAGCCGCTTCGTGGTTTCGTGGAAAAGGTAGGCGAAATAGCCGATCCCCGTGACAGTTATGATCAGCAGAAGCATGAGGACCACGCCCAGGAAGGTACGGATACGCTGTCCCCAGGTGGGTCCGCTGTGGCGCCGCGCACGGCGTGAATCGCTCCCCGTTCGGGAAACATTTCGGGGTCTGCTGGTCGCTGCCATGCTTAGGGGTTTCTCCTTAATAAAACACTACCATTGCCACGACTGATGGGCAGCCGCGGCAATGGTAGGAAAACAGTTTTAACGCTTCAGATACTGTCGCTTTGCACGGTCAGTTCCTAAATCGCGCTTTTTCGGGTCGAAACGCCACTGATCCTGTCCTGCCTTCTGAACAAAGCAGTAATAGTTCGAGAGCACAGAAGCTACTTTGCGGCGTGTTACGCGGCGAACGACGTTGACTTCGGTGATGGTTTCGACAAAATCGAGACCTTTTGGATAGTGCGCCAGTATCTCACAGACGATGTCGAAGGTCGCCATATCGCCTCCCTCATCCGCCTGTTCGCGAAGTCCCATAAGCTCGCTCATGCGAGCTGGTGCGATAAAGACACGCCGGTCATTTTCCGCTGCGG
>JAZKEA010000184.1:0-5981 GCA_040387315.1 Armatimonadota bacterium
AGAGCGCCTGACGGACCTTGGTAAGATCCGCGCGCATCGTGGTGACACCCTCTGCGCAGTGAACAATAAGTGTGTTGTTTTTCCGCGAGATCAGCGTCTGCACCGTGCCTTCAACCTCCTGGACCGTTGCGCAGACATCGAACGTCTCCAGGTAAAGCTCCATCTTTCCCGCTTCGATCTTGGAAAGGTCCAGAATGTCGTTGATCAGGGCCAGCAGATGCTTTCCCGCACCATTGATCTTGCGCAAGTCATCGATGAAGTGCTCCATGCCCTCATCCTCGGCCTCCTCCTGCAGCATCTCCGAGTAGCCGATCACGGCATTCAGCGGCGTCCGAAGTTCGTGACTCATGTTCGCCAGGAACAGGGATTTTGTCCGGCTCGCGGATTCCGCGGCGTCTTTCGCCTGGAGCAGGGCCTCTTCCGCCCGCTTACGCTCGGTGATATCGCGGAACGCAAGAACGACCCCGCTCGCCGCAGCCGCAGCCTCCCCCTCCTCGCGGGCAGCCTGTATCGGCGCCGCCGAAACAAGAATGGGCCCAACCAAACCGTTTGGTGTCTGCAGCAGACCCTCCTCACGCAGGCTCAGCCCATCCCGCAGCGCGCCAAGCACAGGACTGGATACTCGCTGGCGGGGATGCTGCTCATCCATCAGACAGAAAATATCATCCGCGAGCTTACGTCCTATAGTGTCGGCGGCGGTAACGCCTGTCATCAGCTCCGCCTCCCGATTCATCAGCGTAACCATCCCGTGGTTATCCGTCGCGATCACGCCCTCGCCAACACTCTGCAGCGTCGTGGAAAGATAGATCTCGCGGTTTTTGATCACCTGGGCATGACTGCGCACCGTCGCTGAGGCCGCGCTATAATCGTCGGCGAGTTCGCGAAGCTGACCGCGCGAGACGACGGCAAGAATACCGCCGCCACACAGTGCGGCAAGCAGAGCAGATATTATCGTTGCCTCCGCCGCCTGCATCGCTCTTGCGGCCCGCTCCTCCCGCAGGGTTTCCTCTTCCCGGTTAAACTCCGCGGTACGTGTTCGCAGATCATCCAGAATCTGTTTGGTGCGCGCGAGGTCAACACCCGCTGCGCCATTTGCCACGCCGGTCTGACGCCGAGCGATCTGCAGCTTCGACTCTTCCGTCAGCTGGTCATAGAGCGGGCGAATAGCCGCGACGCGATTGGCCTGAGCGGGGTTATCTTTAACCAGATCGGCAAGCTGATCCAGCTGCGGCGGCACAGTTGCCAGGGAGCGCTGATACGGCTCCAGAAACTGCGGCTCCCCCATCAGGAGAAAGCCACGTTTCCCGACCTCCTGGTCCAGGATCAGCTTTACTCCCTCAGTGGCGCAGGCAATCACCGCATTGGAATGCTGCGTTCGGCGGGCCGCCTGGACAAGATAAAGAATCTGCCCGATCAGCAAAGCGGACAGAAGCGCCATGAGCAGCAGCGGCAGGAGCGTCGCACGGAGCAGAAGGCGGTTGAAACGAGATTCTTCAATAAGGGGGCGCATAGCAGTACCGATTGTACCCGCCTGCCTGCTCGCCCAATCGTGGCTATTTTACAGGGGTCGGGACAGAGGCGTAGCGGAAGGAGACGCCGGGGGAGTTGGCGTGGACTGAATCGCCCGAGTTGGCGGAAGTGGTTTCCCCTGCCTGGCGGTCCCCGTCTCAATAAAGCCATAGTAGCCGATCAGTCCAATGGCCGCGACAACGAGCAGTAAAGCGACAATCGTAAGAGCATTCCCCCCCTTTTTTGAGGGGCGGGAGGGACTGTCGCTGTCACTCACTTGCTTTTCCCTTCACAGGAGAGACAGTGGAGGCAGCAGTATCGGCGGGGTGATGCGCTCCCGCAGTCGGAACATTGCCGAGACGCTTGCGCAGGAGATCGAGAAGGACACGCTTCTCGTTCGGTGTTAACACACTCAAGTCCATATCCTCGGTCGGCTCTCCCATATCCTGAGTAGAAAGAGTCATCAGTGCCATCTCGACATCCAGATCCGTTAGCTGTTCCGCGGCGGAACTTCCCGCTGCCGCTCGTGAGTTTACCGGTGCGTCATTGCGCATAGATTTACGACCGCCTTTCTCTGGACCGACCGCGACTGGACGAAAACCAGTGCCTTCGATCTACGCTCGTTTTCCCCATCTCAGCCTTCCCCCGAACCATTGGCAATTGTACCCGAGGGCTCTGAAAAATCGTCCGCATGGTATACTAGAGATGCGGAAAATCTATTTTCAAACAAGGTGAGGGCCGCGTTACCGTGTTCGGTACGCGGCTCTCTCTGTTTGGGTATAGACTACAGGTAACTCTGTTGCCTGAGCACATTTGCACGAAAGGATGTGAAATAGCTTGCTCAGTGACCTCTCTAAAGAGATGATTTTGCTGCACGAGCGCATCGACGAATTGGGTGGCCATCTTTGACCTTCCGAAACGCGAGCAGGAATTAGCGCGGCTGGAGGCCGCGGTCGGTCAGCCCGATTTATGGGACGACACCGAAAAAGCGCAGAAGACGATGCAGGCGGCGGCGCGCGCCCGAGAAAGCGTTGTTCCCTATAAGGAACTGATCGCCCGCTATCAGGATGCCCGAACGCTGCTGGAGATGGCGGAGGCCGAGGTGGACGGAGAAGAGTTCGAGGGTGAAATCCGCGCCGAGATCGCAGCGATGAAAAGCGCTGCGGAGGCGATGGAGATACAGACTCTGCTCTCCGGACCCCATGATGCCTCTAACGCGATCCTGGAATTGAAGCCGGGAGCGGGTGGAACTGAGGCTTGCGACTGGGCGGCGATGCTGCTCCGCATGTATCTGCGCTGGGCAGAGCGGAACGGTTTCAAAGCAGACATCGTAAATGAACTACCGGGAGATGTTGCCGGTATCTCCTCCGCGACGGTTTTCATCACGGGGGCGAATGCCTACGGGATGCTGCGAAGCGAGCACGGCGTCCACCGTCTGGTGCGAATATCTCCGTTCAATGCGAACGGCAAGCGGCAGACGTCCTTTGCGGCTGTCGAGGTCTCGCCTCAAATCGAGGATGCCGGTGAGGTAGAAGTCAACCCAGACGACCTGGAGTGGGATTACTTCCGGGCCAGTGGGGCGGGCGGGCAGCATGTTAATAAAACATCGTCCGCGGTGCGACTAAAGCACAAGCCCAGCGGTCTAATAGTAGAGTGCCAGAACGAACGGTCACAGCATCAGAATAAAGAGGTCGCTCTTAAAATCCTGCGAGGGCGTCTCGCGGAACGAGCGGACCGTGAAGCTGAGGCAAAGATGGTGGCTCTCCGAGGGGAGCAGCGGGCTATCGAGTGGGGCAGCCAGATACGGTCGTACGTCTTCCAGCCGTACACGCTGGTGAAAGATCATCGGAACAGCGTGGAGACAGGTGATGTACAAAAAGTGATGGATGGTGACGTTGAGCCATTCCAAACCGGCTACCTGCGCTGGCGCTCAGGAGACGGAAGCGGTTCCAGTGAGGATTCCAATGCAGATTTGCCCTAAAAACGAGAACGTTTCTACTCTTCCAAAGGCTCCCATTGCCGCGGCGATTACCGTGACGCTTCTTTTCGGCGTTTCGGTTGTCGCCCTGGCGTTAAGCCCCAGGCACTCCTCCGCTTACGCGGCTGCGGCCCAGGGTGGGAACGTGTCCACGGCAAATATCCGCCAGTCGGAATCCGAAGCAGGTAACGTGGTGGCGGACGCTGTACGCTTGGCGGCGGACGCGGATATGGGAATCATCCCTGCCGCGGCCTTTAAGCCCGGTGCGAGCGTCTCTAAACCGGCAACAGGAGAGCAGATGGCGGGCCTGCTGGAGCCCGCCACGGACCAGATTGTCACCCTTAACCTTCGCGGGTCACAGGTGCTGGCGGCTCTGGAGCGGTCGGTTTCATTCGCCCCGCAGCCGTCCGCGGGCTTTCTCCAGGTATCCGGCGTTCGTTTCAGCTATGACAGTGGTCGCGACATCGGTAAACGTGTCGTTTCCGCAACGCTGGACGGAAAAGCGATTGATGCCGTGAAGACCTATAAGGTCGCCACGACGAGGCCGCTCGCCAACGGTCAGCAGGGCTACTTCCAGATATGGGACAAAGACCAGATCGCCCAATCCGGCGGGGAGCCAAAAACCCTGGCTTCGGCCCTTGCGGAACTCGCGCGGTCTCGCGGCGGAATGCTCTCGCCCATGATCGACGGACGCATCGCGTCCGTCGATAAGTAGGCTGTTGTTCATGGAGACCCATCGCTTTTCGCCGCGGCTCCTCTGTCGCAGCGGGATTCTGGCTTTACTGCTCGTGGCCCCGCTCTCGGTCGGCTCCGGCTGTCAGAACGGGGCCACGGCAAGCAACATTGACGGGGCCCCGCCCGCGTCTTTGGCTCCTGCGGGTCCTGCTTTCGATTCCAAACGCGCATTTGGCGATCTTCAGAAACAGGTAGCCTTCGGCCCGCGCGTCTCACAGACAAAGGGTCATGAGGACGCGTTGAACTGGCTTCTGGCGGAGCTCAAAAAATCTGCCGGGGATCAGGGAGTGCGGCGGCAGGATTTTACCGCTCCGCTGGGCGGGAAACGTCTGCCGATGACCAATGTGATCGCGCAGTTCAACCCGACCGCCAAAAAACAGGTGCTCCTGTGCGCACACTGGGACACGCGACCGACTGCTGACATGGAAATCGACGCGGCCAAGAAAAAGCAGCCGATTCCCGGAGCGAACGATGGCGCGTCCGGCGTCGCGGTGCTTCTGGAGTTGGCCCGGCAGTTCGCCGCGAAGCCGCCACCGGTAGGCGTTCAGATTGTTTTCTTTGATGGCGAGGACTACGGACCGGGTAACGAGCAGATGTACCTGGGAGCGCGCTATTATGCCCGGCGTCCTGCCCGTCCGCTACCCGCCTATGCAATCCTCATCGATATGATTGGTGATAAAGACCTGCAGATATGGCGCGAGCAGTACAGTGAAACCAACGCTCGCGAGATCAACGACAAGGTCTGGAAGGCGGCGGAGGCCTTAGGGGCGAAAGCATTCCAGCCCGGTGTCAAATTCACAATTACCGATGACCATTTGCCTCTTCAGGAATCGGGTATCAAAGCCATCGACCTGATCGACTTCGACTACGGTCCCTGGCACACACTGGATGACACACCTGCGCAGTGCTCCCCCGCTTCCCTGAAAACTATCGGTGATGTTCTGGCGAAGGTTATCTACGACGAAAAGCCGTAGGAGACCCACAGCCTCAATTTCCTTTCGGCACCTTGACCTCGATCAGGCGTGGCTTTGTTTCTCCGCGACGCTGGATCGTCAGTGTCATTCCACCCCGTTCTCTAAGTTCCGCTATGGCGGCGGCGAACTGTTCATCGGTCGCCGGCGAGCCATTAACGGCCAGGATTGCGTCGCCAGGCTTTAATCCTGCTGTTTCAGCACGAGATTGTGACTTGATTTCCGTGATTACCGGGGGACCCGTCTGACCTTGAGGTCCCTGTGCTCTGCCAAGCTTCAGACCCAGGCTTGGAGGCGAAGGCGAAGGCGGAGGCACAAGGAAGGTTCGTGCCCCGATTACCATCAGCGTCGCGCAGAACACGGCGAAAGCTGCCCCGATCCCCAGATCGCGTTTCTCCTGCGAGGTAAAAGCGGCATGCCGTAGGTTGGCGACCAGCACCGCAATCCCCATCGGGGCGAGCGCCGGTATAGGCAGTGAGGTGGTCTGAACGATCAGCAGGGCGATTCCAAGCAGACCGAACATCCAGAGAAACGTCTGCCGTCGTGACAGATTCATCTGGTAAATCGCGGACAGAAAAAGAGCCACGAAGAGAACGTCGGCGGGACCGATGGTCACCGCGGAAATAGGATCAAACTGCCTCAGGACCATGCCGGTGCGACCTGAGGGGGTAGGCATTGCGCCCGCGCCCACGGAGACAGCGGCGATCAAATTAGAATTCGACTTCATCAGGACAGCGACAGTGCCCATCGTCACGACCACAATATCGAAGAAGATGGAAAAGCCCGCG
>JAZKEA010000185.1:0-408 GCA_040387315.1 Armatimonadota bacterium
CCCGGACGGTCGCTCCCTTGTGTTTCGGCCAGCAACCCGCCCAGAGCCGCGCAAACTGCGCTCGCTTTTTACGGAAGAACCGGGAGAAAGCACGAGCGGCCGGTCCCCGCCGCCACCAAGGGCGAGGCGCGAGCGAGATCCGGGGTTGCCAATCGAGATCGTCGAACCGTTCGCCATCGTCCATATAGCTGACTCCCTGTGTGCGAGTTTCTGAATTGTCGGCATGTACGCGTAGCGAAGAGCGTCGAGCATGTGGTCATACGGGCTATCATCGATCAAGAGATAGTCGAACTCCTGTCCCTGATAAACCTCGATTGAGGGTAGGAATATCGTCTTCTGTCCCGGCACCCAGAGTAAGCGCTCGGGGTCGAGCACGGCACCAGCGGCCGCCGCGCCTAGAAGGCTAAG
>JAZKEA010000185.1:418-2170 GCA_040387315.1 Armatimonadota bacterium
ACGTTTCAGCGCGAGCTCGAGCTATCTCTTTCTGGTGCTGCGTTTCAACGGTGTTCAGCTGGTACGCTTTGTGTTCAAAGTCTCGTGCTGACAGACGGAACTGTCGGACCAGAGCAGCGGTCTTCTCAGCCCCCGAGTCCGTCCCCCCTGTCAGGCGGTCGAACTCTGCGCGCCACATGATGACAAGGTTGCCAGCATCGCTCGTGTACGGCTGAATGTGTACATTGGCAAACCGTCGAAAGCAGTCCCACAGGAAATGACAACTGATTTCGCGCCGTGAGACTTCCATGTACCTAGCTTCGCTCATGTACCACTCCTTTCTCTCTCGCGTCGCTCCACGCTGGCCTTCGCTTGGTAACCTTGACCACGCGGCCGCACTGCGGACATTCGCCTATGGCCGGAGCTACTCGCTGCTCGATGCCACAGTTCGACATCCACCAAGGGTCGCCGCCGAGCAAGGCCTCCTGCCTTTCCCACGTGCACTCGACGCCCTTATTCTTCTTACTTGATGCGCTCATCGTCCTGCCTTACCCTTGCATCGCGCCGAACAGAAATTGTCAGTACGCCACGTCGAAGTGTCGGTCTTGTTATAAGGTCGAAGCGGGTAGCCACAGTTCTCGCAGGCGGCAGCCCTCGGCTCCTTCTTCTGTACTGGATTGCGGACGGCCTCCAGCAGAGCCTCAAGCGCCACTTCCATCTCGTTGTAGAACGATATGACGTCAGTGCTATCAGCGTGGGCCGCCAATTCGTACCACTCGGTGCGCGCTTTAGTATACGCGGCCCTAGCTTCCTCCTCCGTCATCTCACTTCTCCTAGCCGGTCCACTCGGATAATCGCCGCCTTGAACCACTTGGGCATCATCCGGCTCGTCGCCCTCGCGAACCAGCCCCAGTTGTCGTCAATGATGTAGGTCCGGCACCAGTCAGTCGAGGAACGAACCCCGCGTCCAACCATCTGGATCAGCGTCACAAGCGTCACATGGTTTAGATAGTCGCGATCGATCTTCATTCGTGCTTGAACGATGGCCGGTCGGTTGTCGATGAATGGCAACTTCGCCACAATCTGGAACCGACAGTTGTCGCCGGGAAAGTCGTATCCAGTACCGACAGAAGGAGAAATCAGGACAGCAGGCCCAGCCATCGCCTTGAAACGTTCCACTGTAGAGCGCAAGTCCCGCTTGTCGTGGACAATCATGATATCGGAGTGCTTCGAACGCTCCTTGATCATAAGCGCTCTGGTGTAGCTGACGGCGTGAATGATGCCCTTCAGCTTCCGATTCACCGCTTCCTTCTCCACAATGCGGTCGATCTGATTCAGCCACAGCTTTTCCTCCCCGGGCGTGTTGCCCCGGCGCAGTGCCACGGTCGGCACGACATACACCGGCCTCCGCTTCCGCAGGAACGGACTCGGATACTCGAAATAATCGAGCTGACTACGGGTGATGCCGAGGTAGTGAGCGTCTCTCGGGGTGACGGTCGCACTGACCAGTATCACCTTCGGAATCCAGCTGAAAATGTAGTTCTCCGCGTAACCGCTCGCCCACACCGGCTGGAATGTCACCTTCTCCGAATCCTCCTCGACAATCCAGTCGTTCGCCGCCCCCGGCAGCCACACCGCAGGGTCGGCCGCATCCGTCCGTTTCCACGTCGCCGCCCGGGACAGATGAACGAGGTTGCCCTCAATCTCCTTAAGCTTCTTGATGACGCTCACCCCACCTTCATACAGGGCGGACATCGCCTTGCCGACCGCGAT
>JAZKEA010000186.1:0-7543 GCA_040387315.1 Armatimonadota bacterium
AATGACCATCGAGGTTCCAATCGCCAGCGGCATCGGCATTTTCACGAACCGCATCAGCGCAGGGACGATAAGAAACCCGCCTCCGACGCCGAGGAATCCGGTCAGGACGCCGATCACAAGGCCCGCAACAGCGCATTTCCCCGTGACGCATTCCGCTTTCCTGGGAAGCGCTTCCTCGGGTTCGCCGCGTACCATGCGAAGGCCGACCCAGATCATAAGCAGCGCGAACAGCGTCAGAAGGACCGGGGCGGGCACGAGCGGCGTGAGCCGTGCGCCAAATGTCGCTCCGATCATGCCCATACCGCCGTAGAGAAGCGCGGCTTTCGCGTGAACCTTTCCCGCCCGTGCCTGGAAGAGCGCACCGACGGCGGCGGTCGTGCCAACAACGGCAAGGGAAAGTGCGACCGCTTCCCGAACCGGCAGGCCGGCCACATAGACCAGGACAGGAACAGTGATGATCGACCCGCCCCCGCCGATCAGGCCAAGCGATAGGCCGATGCCGCCGCTTAAAACAAGGGCAGACCATACGCCAGCGGTCCACATCACGGACTCTTTTATTTTTCTACTGACCGACCGGGCAGGCAGCGGCAGGACTTGCTTTTGTCCGGTTCCAGGGGAGGCGGGCGAGAAACATGCCCATCGCACAGGTGTTGCTGATCCCGGCAAAGACAAGGCCCGCGCCCACCACGTAGGGGATAAATCCGAGACCGGGAACCAGAAGTCCGGTCAGTACCAGAGCGCCCGCCGCGATCCGGACCTGCCTCTCCAGCGCGATAGGGCCCTTCTGGCTCTTTACCGGATACCCAGCCTGATTCCACGCCTCGATACCGCCGCTGACAACGATGGGCTTGACCCTTCCGCCCTTGCTCAGTATGCCCGCGGCCTCCCCGGCGCGGCGTCCGCTTCGGCAGAGGAGAAACACCTCTCCTGCCTCCCCGGCAAGCGCGGGATTCTGTCGGAGCATTCCGAGCGGGACCAGCTTTGCGCCGTCGATATGCGCCTCGGTGTACTCGGGATATTCGCGCACATCGACAAGAGTGACGCTGCCGCCCTTCAGTTTGTCCCGCAGTTCGTCCACCGAGCAGGTATTTATCGTATCCATTTTTTGCTTTCCTTTTCCTGATGGTCCCGCATTCCGGGGCCTCTTATCCCAATAGATACGGTGAGGACGCAAAAGGGTGCAAACAGGACTCACTCTGTGTCGGTAAAAGCAGGACGCGCATTTTTTTCCGTATCGGCAGCCGGAGCGGGTATAGTAAGGCGATGGCATTTTGCGCTCAAAAGACACCAGACGCCTCTCTTCTCGTCCCCAACGGCGAGGAGCGGCTGTCCGATGCCGCGCCTCATACCACGCCTGCTACTTCCCGGTTTTTTCTCTGCCTTCAGGCGACGCCACCCGCCGTGCGTCCCCGCATGGGCGGAGTTCCCCCATCGCCCCGCGATCCGCCTTTTGTCGCTTAACTGATTCCCGTCGCGCACACGCTCGACAATTCGGTCTGTTGTCGCTTTTCGGCGCGTTTCGAAAAGACGCGCTGGCAGAGCCGTGGTTCTCGCCCCGGCGATTGTGAACCTGCTTCCGAAGGAAAAGGACGGTAATACCGTGCCCCCCAGTATGACCCAGTACTTATTTATCCTGCTTATAGGCCTCGTTTGCGCGGGCGGCGGCGGAGAGCTCTTTATCCGAGGAGCTGTCGGTCTTGCTGCCTGGGCGCGCATCCCCGCGGGCATCATCGGGGCGACCGTTGCCGCCTTTGCAACGTCGAGCCCAGAGCTTTCCGTGGCGATCTCGTCGTCGCTTGCGGGCACGCCGCAGATCTCGGTGGGAGATGCAGTTGGCAGCAACATCGTCAACATTGGGGCGATCCTGGGGATTGCCCTCCTCATGTCCCCCACCCGAGCGCCACGCGAGGGACTTCGGCGCGACTTCCCGACGGCTCTTCTTGTCCCAGTTGCGCTGGGGCTGCTCGCCCTGGATGGATACCTGTCCCGAGGAGACGGCTTCATTCTGCTTTGCCTGTTCGTCGCCTGGCTCGTCGCAACGGTTATCGAGGCGAGGCGGGTTCGTGCCGCCACCCTCGAAGGCGAAGCGACGGAGCAGGTGCTGTCGGTCAAGCCCGCGGCTGCCGTCCTGATGTCGCTCGGCGGCCTCGTGCTTCTGGTAATCTCGGGCCGCACCATCGTTTCCGGGGCGGTGGGTATCGCGTCCGCCTTTGGACTGGATTCTTTTGTCATCGGCGCGACCGTGGTTGCGCTTGGAACCTCGGTGCCGGAGCTGGCAACCACGGTGCTGGCGAAGCTGCGCGGTCATCAGGAGGTAGCCATGGGGACGATCCTCGGGAGCAACATCTTCAACGGACTGTTCATCATCGGGGTTGCCGCCGTCATTGCTCCCGTGCACCTGTCCTTGCCCTCCGTGGCGGCGGGTCTTGCCGTCGGGGCTGTCCTGACGATCTGCGCCTACCCGCCCGCAAGCGGCGTGCTTCCCCGCAGCCGCGGCGGCGTCCTTCTCGTCCTGTACGCTGTCTACGTCACGATGTTGCTCCTGCTGCGGCCCGGTGCCGGAGCGGGCCTGCCCCACTGAATCGCTGGAAAACTGAATCGCTGGAAATTTGACGATATCGAGGACATCCCTTTGGAACTAATCATTGAGCGCGTAGAGGTCCTGCTGCTGATCGCCGCGGTCGTGTCCATGATCGCCCGGCGTCTGCGGCTCCCCTATACGGTCGGGCTGGTCTTTGCCGGATTCTTCATCGCGCTCACGCCCCTGACACCCGGATTCGCCCTGACCAAGTCGCTTATCTTCACCGCCTTTCTGCCCCCGCTTATCTTCGAGGCGGCCTTCCAGATGCCCTGGAAAGAACTTCGGAAAGACATGCCCGTCACGCTGACGCTTGCCACGGCTGGCGTTGTCCTGTCGGCGGGAGTGGTCGCGGCGGGAATCCACTTCCTCCTCGGCTGGGCCTGGGAGGTTGCCATCGTCTTCGGCGTCCTGATCTCGGCGACGGACCCGGTTTCCGTCATCGCCACGTTCAAGGCAGCGGGGGTTCACGGACGGCTTGGCCTGCTCGTCGAGGCGGAAAGCCTGTTCAACGATGGTACCGCCGCGGTTCTCTTCGGCGTCGCCCTGGCAGCGGTTGGCGCGGGGGCGGCAGCGATTACCATTACTCCAGGTGGCGTGTTTCTTTCCTTTCTCATCACGGTTCTTGGCGGAATCCTCTGCGGAGCCGTTGTCGGAGGACTGACGCTTCTGCTGGCGGGGCGGACAGAAGACCACCTGGTGGAGATCACGTTCACGACTATCGCCGCGTACGGCTCGTTCCTTCTCGCCGAACACTTCCATCTCTCCGGGGTGCTGGCGACCCTGACCGCGGGCGTGATGCTCGGGAACCTGGGGACGCTCGGCGCGATCACCGATCGGGGCCGGGAAGCGGTTCTGTCGTTCTGGGAGTACGTGGGATTTGTCGCAAACTCCCTCATCTTCCTCTTGATCGGAATGCCGCTCGCCCATCAGGATTTTGTCGCGACCGGCGCGGCTATCGGTGTTGTCACCCTGCTGGTGCTTCTGGGGCGAGCGCTTGCCGTCTATGGCGGCTGTGCGCTCTTTGTTCGCTCCGCCGCTCTTCGGGTGTCCGCGGCGCACCAGCACATCCTGTTCTGGGGAGGACTTCGCGGGGCGCTGGCCCTCGCGCTCGTTCTGGGGCTGCCGGACGACATGCCGATGCGGGAGACCATCACGACAGTCGCTTTTGGCGTGGTCGCCTTCTCGATCATTGTGCAGGGCCTGACCATGACGCCCCTGCTCCGAAAGCTGGGAGAAATTGCCCCGGTGCCATCGGCAGGGGCGTCCGAAAACGCACACTCGCGCCCGTGACGAAGTGTCGGGCGCGAATGGGCTTCGATTATCCAGGGCAGTCCCAGGAGTACATCAAGCGGCGGACCCGGCGGCGACCACGGGCGATGCGGGAGCGCACGGTTCCCAGCGGCAGATCCAATCGGTCCGCGATGGCCTGGTAGGACAGTCCTTCGATATCTGCCAGGACGACCGGCTGACGATACCCTTCCGGAATATTTCGAAGCGCTGTGAGCGCCGCCCGGTATTCCAGGCGGCGCAGCAGGACCATCTCGGGACAAGCCGGTCGGTGGCATACCATCGGCTGAAGGATATCTTCGTTTTCGTTCTCATTGAGTGTAAGGGACCGTGGCCCCCGCATTTCCCGTTTGTAACGGTTGATGTACAGGTTCCGCAGGGTGGCGCAGAGCCACCCTGGAATTGTCGCCTCGCAGTTGATATTGTGGATGTGGGTGAAAGCCCGTATCAGCGTTTCCTGTACCAGATCCTCGGCTTCGGCGCGATTGCCGCCGGTAAAGCGTCTTGCCCTGGCGGCGAGCAGTCCGCGGTGCGGCAGAATAAGATTGTTGAACCTTTCGTGGGCGTCATCGACGCCCGGTTCAGCAGGCATTAGCATCTTTCGCCTTTCGGTACGAATTTCTCAAAAGCAGAGGCGAGAATCGCTCCGCTTTTATCCTGAGGGTGCGGGCTGAACGGGGTGCGCCGCACTCTGCCGCAGCAGATCGATCAGGGTTTTGGTAGTGACTATGGCGTGGGCGAAAGTCGGGCCGTTCAGTTCATGGGCCGCGTGCATCCGATCCAGGCTGAAGGCCGCGGTGGCATCCGTGACGAGCGTGACGTGGTAGCCGAGTTCCATGGCGAAGCGGCCTGTCGCCTCAATACAGCTATTCGCCAGCATCCCGACACAAATCACGTTCTCGATGCCGTGCTGCTGGAGCTGAACCGCAAGGTCCGTGTTCGCGAACCCGTTCTGCGCCCAGTGTTCCTGGATAACGATGTCGCCGGGCTGCGGCGCAAATTCCGGGTACCATTCCCCACCCCAGGTATCTTTGCCGAACACTTCCATTTCCCGAGCGCCGATCTGGTCCGGATTCAGATGCCGCCATCCGGTCGCGTCCTCCCGGCACCACCTATGGTGGGGAACGACAAACACCTGGATTCTCGCGGAGCGCACGACGGCAAGTATCTCCCGCAAGTGGTCATGAAGACGGACGGCCTCGGCGACCTCTTTTACGAAGGGCCACATCTTTCCCCCCTCGCTGAAGAAATCATTGTACGGATCAACCAGCAGAAGTCCTGTCCGCTCCGGTTCATACCGGTACCGGGTTATCGCGGTGCTCATACTATCTTCAGCTCCTTTTTCCGACTACCACTTGAGTATCGGCAGCGGATTGAGTGGGTGCCTGGACGCCCATGGCAGGGCCAGAAGCACCAGACGTCGATGAAATCCGAGGCGGGGAAAGGTGCGGAGGACCGTGGTCAGAAAGATCCTGTCGATCCGCGTCGGCAGCGCAAACAAACAGACGTCCAGCCAGTCCGCCTTTCGAAACGCCTCCACGAGATCGGCTCCGGAACCACGCCAGGGACGTACCTTATGATGCTAGTCGATAATCTGGTGAATACTCTCCGACCAGTCCTGCCGGTCAACCTGTTCCAGGTAGTCGAGCGCCCGCCGGGACGACGGTTCGAGATAATCGAACGTTTTGTCCATCCAGATCCCGATATCGTGAAAGGCGGCGGCGATTGCCAGCTTCTCGGTGTCTTCTTCTGTGGCGCTCGCCAGTCGGCACGACAAGTTGAAGACACGGTAAACGTGGTTCCGATACGGAAGGAAGTCCGCGCCAAGGTTCGGACGCCACTGCTCCAGAAGTCGGTCAATCGTTTCGTGGGTTTCAACAACGGTCATGGCGGTCTCCTCCGCAACGTTCTCCGGATTACGCTTTGGCGGCCCGCTGTACCCAATCGAGGGCGAAATCCGCGACCTCTTCCCAGCCGGGAGCGCCGGGGAAGTGCGGGCGCGCCAGGAACTCATGGAACTCTGTCACCGCCTTCGATTCGCTGTATTTTTCGGCGTTATGGCGGCTCGCCGAGGGCGGAACGATGTGGTCGTGCTCGAAGGCGATCAGGAGCATGGGGGCTCGGTCCTCCCTGGTAAAAGAGACCGTGGTTGGGGAATCGCGATTCAGGCTCGCAAAGGCGACCTCGAAAAGAACCCGGTTGGCGCAGGGCACATGGTAGCGCTCATAGATCTTGTCCGACTCCTCCTTCGAGAGGGTGTTGGCGAAGGCGTAGTGGAACTGATCCGAGCTGAGCGGAGTGGCCTTGCCGGGGTTGAACGGGTTTCCCAGGACCGGAAGCGTGGCCCAGATAGTGGAAAGGGGCAGGTCCGGAACTCCTTTCACGGTGCCCGCCGCGATACCGACACCCGCCGCGCCGAGTCCGCGGTCGAGCAGGATCTGCATCAGGGTGCCGCCAAGCGAATGCCCAAAGATTACGGGTGGGCTGGGGAGATCGCGGATGATCTTCTCGTAGTGGTCCGCGATCTGAAGCACGTCCAGTTTGGCGATAGGCGCGGAATCCCGGTTCAGCTCCTCGACCTCGGCCTCCATACCGGGCCAGCTTGGGGCCAGGACGTTATAGCCCCTGGCCTCATAGTGGGCGGCCCACTTCTCCCAGCTGCGAGGCGTCATCCACAGGCCGTGGATAAAGAGAATGGTGGCGTTACTCATGATTTGTCTCCTGATTCAATGAAGGCGAGCAGGTCTTTGTTGAACTCGTCCTGCCGGGTTGTGGCAAGGCCGTGTGGGCCGCCGGAATAAATCTTCAGCGTCGCCCCTTGGACGAGCTTCGACGAAAGCATCGCCGATGCCCCTATCGGAACGATCTGGTCATCATCCCCGTGCGCGATCAAAGTCGGAATATCGAACTTCTTCAGATCTTCGGTGAAGTCCGTTTCCGAAAACTGCTTGATGCAGTCCAGTGCGCTCTTGATCCCCGCCTGCATCCCCTGCAGCCAGAACGAGTCCCGGACACCGTCGGAGATTTTTGCACCGTCCCGGTTGTAGCCGTAGAACGGCAGGCTCAGGTCCTTGAAGAACTGCGAACGATCATTAAAGGTTCCGCTCCGGATACCGTCAAATACTTCGAGAGGCAAACCACCGGGGTTGGACTCGGTCTTGAGCATCAGGGGCGGAACCGCGCCGAGAAGGACTGCCAGTGAAAGTCGCGAGGTGCCATGCCGGCCGATATAGCGGGCGACTTCGCCACCTCCGGTGGAGTGCCCCACCAGGACGGCGTTTTTGAGGTCCAGGGTCTCGAAAAGAGTGGACAGATCATCGGCATAGGTGTCCATGTCATTGCCGTCCCAGGTCTGATCGGACCTGCCGTGCCCCCTGCGGTCGTGGGCGATGACGCGGTAGCCGCGTTCACCGAAAAAGACCATCTGGGCGTCCCAGGCATCCGCACTGAGGGGCCAGCCATGTGAGAAGACAATGGGGCGTCCCGTACCCCAATCCTTGTAAAAGATCTGCGTGCCATCTGAAGTCGTCAGCGTGCTCATTGTCATTACTCCTTAATAATCTTTGTGAACCGTATGCCTCCCAGTATCGTCCTCTTTCGTTCCCGGAACATTCCGGGCTGCCGGGAAAATCATTCCGGCGGGGTAAAATACCCCAGACTTTCTGCTGTACTGTA
>JAZKEA010000187.1:0-8293 GCA_040387315.1 Armatimonadota bacterium
GAATGGGGAAAAGCCTTATGCGCGTCACAATGGCAATTCTGCCGTTACAGGCGTTACATCCGTTACACCTCTGCCCCCATCGCCACCAGGCGGAGGGGTCGCGCGCGCCCGTCCTGAAATACCCTCTTCTTCTACGCCTATAGAAAAGAAAGAAGAAGAGAGTAAAGAAGAAGGACCGCCTGGCGATTCCGCCGACGATCCCTTTGCCGGCGATGATGCGGAGGTGTTCTGATGAATACCTTTGTCGTCGCTGAAACAACTCTGTCTGAGCTGCAGCGATTCGGGGTTTCTGTCTCTCTCGATACCAGCGGTGGGCTGCGCGTCATGCCAAAGGCCGCGATTACGGACCAGGTCCGCGCCACGGTCACGACGTTCCGGGCCGAACTCCTCGAGTACTTGAAGGAGCGCCCTGCCGTTCCCGAGGCGCAGGAACCGGAACTATCGGGTCTTCCGCCACTCGCCGCCGCTTCCTGGCGTGAGAAGGGCTTCTACAAAGTTGAGAGCGTGATCTTCGACGACGTCATCATCCGGGCCACGGATGCCGCGCCGATTCACGAGCTGCACGAGGGCTGCGTGGTCTACCGCAACGCCGAGATCCTGCATCAGATGCAGGAACCCCAGCCGCTCGACATATGGCATTCGCGCCGCAAAGCCCTGTTCGGAAAGTGGAAAGGCAGCGACTGGAAGACGCACAAGCAGATCGGCGAGATGCGCAAGGCTGCTGGCATCGCGGACCATCATCGGGGCAAGGTCAAGGATCTGATCGCGCACCTGGTGGCCTGCGGCGTCATCGAATTCGGCGAGAGCGACGGTCGCGCTCTGATGTCCGACTGTTACCGTATCCTGCCACCGCATTCGCGCAAGCGCGAATCGGGCAGAAGGAGTACTTCCCATGCAATCTGATACACCGTTCCGGCTCGTGATCGGCAGTCTGTCCGTGTGGACGATCTATGACAGCCCTTTCGATTATCCCGGGCGCTTCGTTGTCCGCCGCTGGGAAGTCAGCGGCCCTGATGGACGGGCGGTACCGGACCAAGAATGCGTTCTTGCAGACTCGCTGGAAGAGGCCCGCGCCGCAGTTCCGCCGGGTTTGCGGAATCTTGGTCGGTATCCCCAGGACGACATTAACATCGCGGAAACCTGGCTCTGATGACCTTCCTGGAGAACCTTGATGCTCCCCACGCGCCGGGAGACCTTCTTACGCTTCTTCTGCTGGTACTGATGATCGCCGTGCTGGTGTCGGCCAGGGCGAAAGGAAACAAGTGACATGAGCGAGACACAAACGGATACAGAGCCCGTCCCCTATATCAGCGAACCGACGGCGCACGAAATCCTGCACTTCCTGACGGAACGCGGCTATCGCTGTTACCCCTGCCACATGCGCGACCTGAACAGGCATCTGTTTCAGCGGCAGCCGCGTCGCTGGCCCAACGTATCGCTGAACATCTGGCAATACGACCCCGGCTATTTCCACCACCGCGCGTATCAGCACCCCGTCTTCGAGGTGGAGCTCGCAAGCGAGATCGAGAACCTTGGCGTGTCCCTCGTCACCAGGTTCTACACGCTCAGCTTTGCGGAGCTTTGTCGGCATATCGATTCGATAGAAGTGGTGGCAGACCGGCTGGTCCAGGCGCTGCGGCTTCCGACTGCAGACACCGAGGCGCCCGATGTTCAACCCTGAAGACATCCCGGTCTTTCTGCGGAACGGGATTTATCTGGTCGGGACGGATGACGCCAGCCGGGTAGAGGCAGGCCAGGCGGATCACCGGCGCTGGCGGCAGGAGGCGACGGCTCAAAGCGTTTGGGCGACCATGCAAGAGGTGCGGCGGTTGATGGCGTCCGAGGCGCAGCGGACCGTCCCGTTCGGCCCAGGGGAAGACATGGTGCTTCTCCTGGGGAATGCCGGCGCCTGGCTACGCGACAAGATCGACAAGATGCGCGCGGCGGGGAAGGAGCCAGCCCGCTTTGTCTGCAACCCTGACTACGCCGCCGAGATGCGCACCGTTGTCCTGGCGGAAGGTCTGGAGTTCCAGGAGAGCCGCTATTTCGCCTCGGATCAGGTCGGGATGCTGATGGCTCGCATGGAACCCCTCAGCTGGGGCTACCGCCCTATCGACCCCCCGGTTCTCGATCCTGCAATGCAATGGCGTCTTGATTACGCCGATTTCTGTGCGGCCCGCAAAACGCAGCTGAAGATCAATGTTCGGATGCGTTCGAAGACGCACTGCGCTAACTGCGGGTACCTTGTTCCCGGACACGTCCCCGGCTGCGCCCAGGCGTTCCGCCCGCATCATCTGGATTCGCGGTGGGAAGAGCCTGGTATCCCGAATCCGGAGGAGCTGGCACGGCAGGAGGCCGAGCGGCAAAGCCTTCAGGCGTGGGGACGGGGCGTGAACGCGGCGATGGCCCAGGCAGCGGCGGCTTTCACTGAATTTGGCCGGGCGATAGCCGCCTCCTCGGATAGCATCGGAGAGTTGATACGTGCGGCGCATTGGAGAGTGCGCAGTCCACACTATCGACACTCGGCACGGCCACCAGAGCACGCGTGGATCGTGGCTCTTGCCAAAGCGAAGGAGAGGCTCTCCGGCAAGAAGCCGCCCGTCCTCGTGGTGGTCTGGGTGTTCGAAGCGCCGGATCTGGCCGCGGACACGTCCGATCCGGGGACGCCAGCGGAATCCCGTGGCAGCCACGTCGGCGAGGGGAGAGGGCCGCCCGAGAAGGGAAGAAGTCGCGCACTGTCAAAAAGAAAGCCCCCGGATCCAATGATCCGGGGGCTTCTCGATAAAGCACGCTTTATCGGACTTCATTTCACGATGGTCACACTATTTAGGGAACTGTGGCACGATCTCGATCCCGAAGTTGTTCCAGTGTCGCTCGTCGGTCTGATTGACGTTGACGTAGTAGTTTGGCGCGTAACCATCACTTGCACTGTTCAACGTCTCGACCTCCGTGTGATAGATCTGGTGGATAAAGGCCGGACTCATTTTTGTGAACGGCAGAGGGTTCTTCCACCGTGCCTTCTTTATCAGGACCCCCTCCTCATACAGCGCGTACTCCGTGAGGCTCAGATACATATCGAACTTGTGTCTAAGGTCTAGGCCCTCCATCGTCCAGTTGCCTTTGATGATCGGCTCTCCAATCCATCCGGTACGGGCAATCATGGAAAGACGTTCGTTTCCCGGTCCATAAGTCGTGTCCATCTCCCCCCAGGCGTCCCAGGTGTTGGGGGTGTTGGGGTTCGTGGCGTCGGGCGTCCCGTAGAACACCGAGAGCGTGTGAAACTCCCGTGTCGGCTGCCACCTAATTAGGTTGCCCGACTCGGTTGGCCTGCGCGTCGTGCCGATGCCCACGAACTTACCGGGATTCAGAAAGGTCTCGCCCGCAGGCTTTAACTGCAGCTCGGTCCAGCGCCTCTCCTGATTGTGCGCGTCTACCTCCCAGGTGATGTGGACGATCTTGCCATCGGCGAGATCGAAGACGACTTCTTTGCCGTCCACGAGGGGCTGCAGAACGGAAGAGGCGTTGTTGTTGCGCTTCTCGCCGTCGAGCAGCATCTCCATCATGTGCCGCTGGTGGATAAAGATGGACTCCGACCCTCGCTCATGGCCCAGAAAGTCCACCAGCCAGTTCTTCGAGGCAAACCGGCTCTGCCATTTGCCCCAGAACTCCAGGTTCATACCTGCCTGTGTGGGCGTCAGAGGCGGAACAGGAACGGATTTGAACACCGTGGCGGCGAGGCTCGTATCCTCTAGCGTGTCACGAAACAGGCTGACACCGCCCGTCTGTGTGGGCCAGGGCTGCTTTGCGGTCACGGGTTTGAACGGGGCGGAGGAAGCGAGAACTTTTGGAATGTTAGTACTCGGGCCCTGCCCGTTGACGTGGTACATCTCCGAGTGCGGGGTACTGCCGGTTATTGCCTGGTACGGTCCCAGAACATCCACGGCTTCTACGATGTAATCCGGCTGCACTGGGCTTGCCGGGTCCAGCCCGTTGACCTCGATCCGCAGGCCACCGCCAGAGTATTTGTACATGAACGACTGCCCATGTTTGTGGCCCGGTTCATAAACACGGTAATCCTTGGCCCCTTCGACCGCGGTAAACTCCACGACGCAGGATGTCTGATTGGCGACGATCCGCGTGATGGTGATGCCTGCCGGAACGCTCGGGGTTGGCGTCGGTACAGGAGTCGGCGTGATCGGCGTCGGCGTTACCACTGGGATCGGTGTTGGCGTTGGTGTCGGAGTCGGCTTGGGAGTGGGTACGGGCGTTGGTGTGGGGCTGGGCGTTGGTGTGGGGGTTGGCGTGGCGACCGGCGCCGGCGGTGTCAGCTTTGCCAGTGCCGCGCGCAGCTCCAGAGCGGTGAGGCGCTGGGCGGTCGTCGGCGCTTTGGTCTGGGCAAGGGTGGGACCGGGCACAAACAGCACCAGCCACAAAGAAAGGCAGAAGAACAGCAGGGGGAATCGTGTCGTTTTGGTTCTCATAGATTGTTAGCTCTTTTTCGGGTGAATGATAATCACCTTGTCCGCGTTCCGCACTTCGATGGTTCCGCCCAGCGCTTCGACCACGGCCCGGACAGAAGGGGTGTCACGGCAGTCCTGGATAATGGTTTCGTCGTCCAGTTCGACGGTCCAGACTTTGGGGATCGTGACGACGGGCACGGGCACATGGACCAGGGGGATGCCCTTCGCCACGCGGTCCCGCTTCTGTGCCATGGTCAGTCCGGTGGGGTACTCGTAGTGGGGAGTATCGACGCTTTTCCACCTGCCGCCCCAATCGAGACCTGCCCTTTCACCGATGGGGCCGATTTTGGCATAAAAGGGTGATTCGGTGAGGTAGGCTTTGCCTCGGAACAATCCTATGTCAATCGCCAACGCAAAATTGTGATTGCTTTGGCCTGCTTTGGCGTTCGTCACTTTTGGTCCCGGCGCGGTTCGCCCTTTGGCATAAAGGGCTGTCTGCTCCGCATAGGAGCGATGTCCGCTGATAGCGATAACCGTGAGACCATGCGGCCTCATCTCATCTACAGCGGCGGCGAGGAACTGGCGAAACGTCGGCACGACCGCAGGAAGAAGCGTTGCCAGAGTTTTCTCGGTGCGCTCATCAAAGGTTCGGCTCATTCTGCCACCTCTGCCACTTCAATGCCCTCGGTCATCAGTCCCAGGAAGTCACGCAGCGTTCGGTCGAGGTGCGCCTGCACCTTGGGATACTGCCAGAGCAGGTCAACCGTCAGCCAGCCAAAGATGCCCGATTTACGGCGAGCGACGTTCTTTGCCTTGCCCTTGGCTTTGGCGAGAAGGTCATCACCGGTCAGCTTCGGGTTTTCCTTGAGGGTGGACTGGGCGACCTTGAGCAGCTCCTTGTCGCCCATCATCTCCAGCAGTTTCTCTATTTCGTCTTGTCTCATGGGGTCTCTTTCTACTGCAATAGCGTGTTCATGGGCTTTGCCTCCACCTGCACAAGCGGAGGCAAAGGCGGGGCCGCGGTCATTTTGCGGATATCTATGGGCGTCACAGTCGCAACGCCTCGCAGGGCAGTATCACCGAGGGGGACGGGCGAAACAGTCGGGGTAACGGAAAAGACGTGGACACCATCGGCACCGGCAGGCGGGGGCTGCGCTGTGGCCCGTGCTTCCACCTCCGGTTCGGGCGGTGGCTGTGGTTTCAGGCGCTTGCGCGCGGTTTTGGCGCTGCCGCCTTGGTTGCCCGCGGTCAGCATCCCGTCTTCGTCGGATTTGCCCGAACGGAGTGCGTGCCACCCCATCGCGGCGGTCATGAAGACGCCTGCGTAAATGGCGAGATCCCAGAAGAAATCGAAGTTGAGGGCGGGCTTCGGATTGTTTCGGTACGATTTCCCAAACAGCAGCACAAACGAGACGATGTAGGCCGCGACTCGGATAGCCCCGTCACGCCCCTTTATGAACGGCAGTTTCTTGATGAGGTCGGTTATACCGACGATGGCACCGGCAAGGATTATGGGGTCACTCAGGTTGATTTCGTCTGGATCAGGCAGCATAGAAGTCTCTCCATTAGCTCACGTGCGAGCGAGGCAAAAGAAAAACCCGCCTTTACGGGGCGGGTTCAGATGGTGGTTCGGGTGTTGACGGTTGTTGTGGCGGAGGATCGTGGTCCGCGTCAAAAAGCTCGGGATTCGGGGCAAGGAGCTCGCAGCGCTCCATTTCGGCAACAATGCCGTCTGGCAGCGGGAGACCCTGGCGCGCATAGGTCAGTGCCCGGTGAATGAGATCCACCAGGTCATCGCACTGGCGGCGCTTGAAGCGGGCCGCGGCTTTGTACTGCTCGGCTTTGAGCTCGCTGCGTTCCAGATCGTGCTCTGCCTCGGTGAGGCGGGTCTTCAGGTTCAGATACGCGTCCCGCTGCTCCTTGCTCCAGAACTCTGCCGTCTTCAGCTCCGTCTCCCCGTCGGTTCTGCGCAGTTCCATCGCGTCTTTGCGTTTGTCGCGCAGGCTGTTGACCCAGAGCGTTATAAGGGTGACTACCGCACCTCCCCCCAGTATCTGTGTGAGAAAATCCCCCCCTGCTTTTTCCGGCATTGTCTTTCTGCTTTCATCTTGTTGCCCGCTCATCGGCCTAACATCTCACCAAATCACTGGATTACTGTATTACTGTATTACTGGCGCAAAAGAAGAGGGCTTATCGGCTTTCTGCTTTCGGATCTCGCGATTGAGCAGATAGATCGAGCGCCCCTGGAAATAGGCGGCCATGGCAAACGTCGGAACAAGGACGGTGCGCCAGTTCTCCGCAAGCGCCATCAGGAAAAACCAGGTCAGGAAAGCGAACGACAGGAGGGCGATCCATTTTCTCGGCAGAAGCATCTCGTGGGCGACGAGCTGTATCTGAACTTCGGCGATCAGGAGAAGCAGGAGCCCCCATCCCCATTCCGGAAGTGCCTGCTTCAGGAACATAAAGAACTTGCTGGTGATGGGCATGGCATCAAAAAAGGGCATCAGGAACCAGACGCCCAGCAGCTTCATGTAATAGGCCGGAAAGAGTTCGGTGTGTGGAAGGGTCGCTTCCGGCACTTTTGCGGATAGAATCTTCTTCAGTTTGTTTTTCATGGGTTCGCCTGCCAGTTTCAGGGAGAGATTCTGTACGAGTCGGTGATAGCGCGTTCTGTTCAATCGTGAAGTGCCATGGCATGAAGAACGGGCGCTTGTGCGGAGATCCCGATATTCTTCACCCGGACGACAATGCCTGCCGCTGTCTGGGAAACCAGAGCGCAGTCGATGGTAATGCCGGCAGGGACGCCCATCTGCATCAGGGAGACTGTGGCAGTATAATTGGCGTCCGGGAATGGTTTCGGCCAGGTGACGGTGACATCGGAGAGGGCAAGCCCGGCAAGGTTTTGAACCGTGACCCGCTTCGTCCTGAACTTCTCCATAAAGGCGGAGACCGCGATCATGGACAGGGCATTTGCGGCAAGGGCTGCATTCTGCTCCGTCTGTGAGGTCTCCAGTGCGTCCAGTCGGGGTGTTAGTCGTTGCAGCGGCGGAACCGGCGGCATGGGGTCAACGGTGATCAGATTTGAGATAGCGTCAATTTGTTCTTGTGAATGTCCCATTGTGATTGATCTCCTTACGCTGCCTGCTTACACTCATCATTTGAAGAACCAGGTGACGCCGTTCCAGGGAGAAAGCGTCAGCGATTGATTGAGTACGTTGATCGTGAACGAGGTTGCGCCGTTCAAATGGCTTTCACCGCTGAAAACATTGACAGTGATACTGCCTGCTCCACTGCCGCTTCGGACAAAGATGATATCTGTGCAAAGCCCGGTTCCGGCATTGTAGTACGTCGCGGCGGTGGGCAGGTTTAGTGTGATATTGCCCGTTCCAGGCTGCAGCACGACGACGATTTCCTCTTTGTGTTTGACGCTCGGAGCAGGGAGCGTGACGGTCAGCGGACTGCTTCCCGTGCTGTATACCAGAGAATCGCGACGTGAGGCCCGGTAGATAAAAGGGGTAATGCCCTCGCTCCCGCCAATATAGGTGCCATCCTGGGCAAACTGACCTGTCGCGACAGGCGTTTTGGGCGGGTTGCCTCCCCAAGTAAGTGTCTGCGCCTCGTCAAGCGTGAAGCCCAGCTCGTAGATGTCGCCAAGATAAGCGACGGCGGGGTTCGCGTTGACCGTCGTGATCCGGATGATGCGGAAGATATAGGTACCGTAACTACCCGCGCTTTCCGGATCGATCTCAACCAGACATTTCCCGCCCTCAGTTCCTGACAGCCCTTCGGGTTTGCGGATCTTGATCTTGGTTCCCGTGCGAGCGCCACTGCTT
>JAZKEA010000188.1:0-7737 GCA_040387315.1 Armatimonadota bacterium
GCGATGTCCGGCGATCACAGCCTGGAGTCCTTCGCCCGGCAGCTCACGGACCTCTACTGCGTCCTGAAGCGGAACGTGCTCACTCGCGGCCTTTTCGAGGATCGCGCCCGCCAGCGGATGCTTGGAATACCGTTCGACACTGGCAACGAGCGAAAGGGTCTCCCGCTCTTCAAAACCCGCCGCCGTAACGATATCCGTCAGCTTCGGCCGTCCGTAGGTGAGCGTCCCGGTCTTGTCGAAGATGGCGACCCGGCAGGTACTGACATTTTCCAGAACGGACGGGTCTTTGATGATGATCCCTTTCCGCGCGGCGAGCGAGATCGAGCCGATAATCGCGATAGGGATAGCGATCAGAAGCGGGCACGGCGTCGCGATGACCATCACGGCAAGGAACCGCGTGGGGTTTCCGCTCACGATCCACGCCGCCAGCCCTATCAGGACCGCGAGCGGCGTGTACCAGCTTCCGAGCTGATCCCCCAATCGCCGCAGACGCGGGCGTCGCTGCTCGGCATCGCGCATCACCTCCACGATTCGCGCATAGCGTGAGTCGCGGGCGGGCCGCTCGCAGCGGATCGTCAGCGCGGCTTCTCCATTGATAGCTCCGGACAGGACGGCGGTTCCCGGCGCTTTGGTCACCTGGTACGGCTCCCCGGTCAGATAGGATTCGTCCATGCTGCCGTGCCCTTCGGTAACGGTCCCATCGACGGGGCAGAGCGTGTGCGGGAACACCACGAGCAGATCGCCGACCGCGACCTCATCCAGCGGCACCTCCCGTACCTGATCTCCCGTCCGGCGCTGTGCCAGTGTCGGCATCCGCTTCGCCAGTGCGCGAAGAACCTGCGAAGCGCTTCGGGTCGCGTACGCCTCCAGCGCCTCCCCGCCGGAAAGCATGAGGACGACCAATGCGCCCGCCAGATACTCGTGCAGCAAAACAGAGGTGACGATCGATATCCCCGCCAGCAGGTCCGAGCCGAATTCGCGCCGCGCGAGCTTTGTCAGCAGCCCCCATAGCAGCGGTGTCCCCCCCAGAGCCAGAACGGCGAGAAGCGGCAGGTCCGACCGCAGGAGCAGATGCCCCGCGATTCCCGCCAGAGCCAGAACCGCGACACCACCCGACAGCCGATTCGGCGCAGCGGGAAGCGGAGTTTTATGCGCGGGCGTCACCATGCCTTCACTTCGCCCCAGGAGCAGACGCGCTCACACAGAGCGACGCGCCCGTCCAGGCTGGCGGGCAGAATGTCGTCGTGGGTGAGACGAACCTGCCGCCGCGCCCCTTCCACCTGCCGATACAGCCCCGGAGGAACCCGCTCCCCGGCCTGAAACAGCGCCCGGTCGGATGGTTTTCGCCGGGGGGTCACGCCGGGTCCGGCTGTCGTTGTTTGAGAGGCGGCTGACTTGTTCATGGGTTCTCCTTTCGCTGCGGCAAATCAGTGCCGTCGGGGGCGCGAAGAACGAGAACGGAATGCGGCTCGGTCATTCCCTCCTGAAACGAGACACTGCCGAGGGTGAGACGCTCGATAAAGCCATGCCCCTGCGCCCCGAGAATGAGCAGGTCGGCCTGCGTCTCCTCCATCGCCTGCCGGATCGCGTCGTGGACGGATTCACTTCTGACGCGGGAATCGAGACGGCAGCCGAGCGGCTCCAGCCGCGCCATTACCTCCGCGTTTCGTTTCGCCAGCCCCTCCTCGATCCACGCCGCCGGGTCCAGCACGAAGTCCGGGAGAAAGGGGCGCAGCGCTTCCAGAGCGTCTTTGGGATACGTCGTCAGAACCGTGAGGTTGGAGATGCCCTGCGGAGCCAGATGAAGCAGCGTGTCGATACAGCGGTTCGCGTAGACGGAGTGGTCTGTCGCCAGCACCGCCCGCAGCGGCCCGCGCCTCTCTCCGCTGCCGCGGGCGATCAGGACACTCAGCTGCGACCCGATCAGGATGCCACGGCCCACACTGCCCAAAAGGAAAGACTTCACCGCGCCTTTGCCGGAGCTTCCAACGGCGATCACGCCCGCCGTCACTTTGTCGGCGTACTGCAGGAGTTCCGCTGCCGCGTGTCCCGAGGAAACGGTGCACGCGCCGGTTAGATGGCCCCGGTCACGGAGCGCCGCCGATGCCTCCTCCGCCTGCCGCTGTCCCTCGAAATCGGCCTTTTCGTCTTGCTCCGCCACCAGTTTGACCAGTGCCTCGATGGGTTCCCCAAACTGGCAGGCAGGCGGCTCCACGACGTGGACGGTATCCACGACGCCGTCTCGAAAACGCAGCCGCGTCAGCAGGTCTCCCGCCGTCTTCCAGTAACCCCCGTGGTCGATCCCCAGAACAATCCGCATCAGACCACCTCCTTCTCCCCGCAGACTGCGGGACAGGTAACTCACTTTCCAATCAGGACCGAACAATGGGCATGACGCAGCACCCTCTCCGACACGCTGCCCATCAGGAACCGCTCGATACCGTTCAGTCCCTGCGCCCCCACAACGATCAGCCCGGCGCTGTGCTCGTCGGCGATACGGACCAGTTCCACCGCGGGGCTGCCCAGCGCGACCGGCTCCACATCGATGCGCGGGCCGCCCTTGGTACTCCGAAGGGTGTCCGCCAGCGTTTCCGCTTCGTGACGCGCCTGCTTCTGGGCCTCACGGCTTGCCAGTTCCAGTGCCAGATCGTCTGGAGCCCCAGGATAGAGCGGATCGGGCACCACCAGGAAGACCGGCTGAGGGACAACGGAAGTGAGTCGCAGCGTGCAGAGAAGCGGCAGCGGAAAACGGGCAGCGGCGAAAGCGGCGGCGGCTTTCGACTTATCGGACCCATCGATACCGACGATCACCTCGCGCAGTGGCGCGTTCTGCGGGCGCGTCACGAGTACCGGCTGCCGGGAGTGACGCGCGACCGACTCGGCGACGCTTCCCAGAAAGAAACGGGCGATGGCGGAGCGACCGCTCGCGCCGACCGCGATCAGGTCCGCGCCGATATAGTCGGCGGTGTAGAGAAGGACATCGACGACCTCGCTTGTGGAGTTTCCCCGCCCTGTTGCCGTGGTCACGTGTCCCGGAAACTCCCCGAGCGCCGCCTTAGCGGCAGACAGGATAGCGGAGCCGTCCCCGCGATCCTCGGTATCCAGCACGGTCACGATATGGACATGGATATCCCGGTGGTGCGGAAGGCCTGCCAGAAACCGGGCAGGACCGAGTCCGCCCTCCGACCCATCAGCTGCGTAGAGTATTCTCATTTGATTGCCTTTCTCCGCGTTGAATCGATCCGCTTCCATTATGAAGTGCGTCCCACCGGACCGTATCCGCTAACCGACGGATTCTGCCTTTGCCACTTCGCCGGGGAAACAGCGAATTTTGTCTGTGGAGGTGAATCCGCCATTTCGCGGACGCCGGACGGGCGGACGGGCGTTAGAATCCAAAAGAATCAGTGCGAATGCGGCGCACCAGCACGCAGGAGAGGATAAACCCATGGAGTTTGAGACATTAGTGCGGGAGGTTCAGCAGCGGACGGGAATCACCACCCACCGGGAAGCGATTGACGCCGCGAGAGCGGTTCTGGAAACCCTATTTGTGAGTCTGCCGGGCGCTCTGGCGCAGGAGGTTGCGGCGCATCTGCCCTGCTCCCTCCGGTTCGACTACCGGGCGGAGTTTGCTCCCGGAGAGCGGCTGACCGCAGCAGAGTTCCTGGCACGGGTGGACCGGCGTGAGGGGGTTGCCGACGGGGCGGCTTTCTGCCATGCCCAGGCGGTTTTTCAGATGCTCGGGGGACTGCTCGGACTCGAATTACTGGAGCGGGTTCGCGCGGAACTGCCGCTGGAGTACGACCAATTCTGGGGACGGGACCCCGTCCAGGCCCATATGCACCAGCCAGTCGGATGAGTACGACTACCGCGACCACGCCGCTTAGCCCGCATCAGCTCCCGGCGGACGAGGTTGTGGCTTCGCTGCAGGCGGACCCCCACCATGGCCTGACCGAGGCCGACGCCCGCGAGAGGCTCGCCCGGTACGGACGCAACGAACTGACCGCGGAGAAGCTCCCTTCCCCCTGGCGGCGGTTTTTCGCGCAGTTTTCTGACGTGTTCGTGATACTCCTGCTCGTCGCCACTGTGGTCTCGGCGGCGCTCTGGCTTTATGAGCGGGAATCGCCCCTGCCCTACGAGGCTATAGCCATCTCTGCCGTGGTTCTCCTGAACGCCCTCCTCGGCTATTACCAGGAATCCCGTGCCACTGCCGCGGTGCTCGCGCTTCGGTCCCTTTCGGCAGCGGAAGCGACCGTGCTGAGGGGTGGGGAGCGGAAGCGGGTTCCCGCTGCGGAGATCGTGCCCGGAGACCTCATCCTCGTGGAAGAGGGAGACACGTTCCCTGCGGATGCGCGGCTCCTTCAGACCACCTCCCTGCAGGCGGCGGAAGCCACGCTGACAGGGGAAAGTCTGCCGGTATCCAAGCAGGTCGCGCCCGTGGCGGCGTATCCGCCGCTCGGCGACCGGCGCAGCATGATCTACAGCGGCACATCCGCGACCTATGGGCGAGGCAGGGCCGTGGTTACCGCGACCGGGGTGCAGACGGAGATGGGGCGCATCGCCGGGTTACTGGAACAGACCCCCCAGGAGACCACACCGCTGCAAAAAGAGCTGGACCGTGTGGGAAAGCTCCTCGGCAGTATCGTGGTAGTCATCGCCGTGGTGATGATCGGCACCATCATTCTTGTGGAGAACGTGCGGAGCTTCTCCAGGCTCTTTGATATTCTCATCCTGGGGGTGGCCCTCGCGGTCGCGGCGGTGCCGGAGGGACTTCCGGCGGTCGTCACCGCGGTACTGTCGCTGGGCGTACAGCGGATGGCAAAGCGTCACGCCGTCGTCCGGCATCTTGCCGCGGTGGAGACGCTCGGGGCGGCAACCGTTATCGCGTCGGATAAGACCGGCACGCTGACGCGGAACGAGATGACCGTCCGAACCGTGGTTACGGCGAGCGGGCGGGCGGATTTCAGCGGGACGGGCTATGGCCCGGAGGGTACTGTCCGTACCGCTGACGGCAAACCCGTGGACGGCGTGCTTCGCGGGGAGATGGAGCGTGCACTGACCGCCGCGGACCTGGCAAATAACGCCACGCTGCAGGAGCGGGACGGGCAGTGGTCCGTGCAGGGCGATCCGACCGAGGGTGCACTTCTGGTGGCGGCGCACAAAGCGGGACTGGACGATGACCTTCTCGGCGCGCGCCTGGAACGCCTGGCGGAGGTGCCTTTTTCTTCCGAGCGCAAGCTCATGAGCACCGTTCATTCCGATACCGACCAGCCGGAGCAGATCGTGGTTTTCACCAAGGGTGCGCCCGATGTCCTGCTCGGGCGGTGCGGCTGGGAGCTTGCGGGCGGGGAGAGGCGACCACTGACGGAGGCGCGGCGCGCGGCGATCCTGCGGGCCAATGATGCACTCGCGGGAGAAGCGCTGCGCACGCTCGGAGTCGCGGAGCGCAGGGTGCCCCTTGGGTCGCAGCGACACCGTGAGGCGGACCAAACGGACGAAAATGACCTTGTGTTCCTGGGCTTGATCGGCATGATCGACCCGCCGCGGGAAGAGGCGAAGCAGGCCGTCGCGAGGGCGCGGAGCGCGGGAATCCGTCCTCTGATGATCACCGGCGACCATCCGCGTACTGCCGTCGTGATCGCTGCGGAGCTGGGAATCACGGGAACCGTGACCGGCGACCGTGCCGTCACCGGCACCGAGATCGAGGCGATGTCCAACGACGAGCTGATCCGAACGGTGCGAACGGTTTCCGTTTACGCCCGCGTGAACCCCGAACACAAGCTGCGGATCGTCAAGGCGCTGCAGAGCGGCGGCGCGACGGTGGCGATGACCGGAGACGGGGTGAACGACGCCCCGGCGCTGAGGAGCGCTGACATCGGTATCGCTATGGGCATCACCGGCACCGACGTTTCCAAAGAGGCCGCCGATGTGGTGCTGACGGACGACAACTTCGCCACGATTGTGGCGGCGGTGGAGGAAGGCCGCGCCATCTTCAGCAACATCCGGAAGTTCCTGCGGTATCTTCTCTCGTCCAATATCGGCGAGGTCCTGACGATGTTCTTCGGGGTACTGCTGGGGAACGTGATCGGGCTGCCCACCGGGGGGAATGCCGTCGTGCTGCCGCTGCTGGCGACCCAGATTTTGTGGATCAATCTGGTTACCGACGGCGCACCCGCTCTCGCGCTGGGTGTGGACCGGGCGCAGCCGGGTCTGATGGAACGCCCGCCCCGCCCGCAGAGCGAAGGGATTATCACGTACCGCATGTGGGCGGGAATCTTTTTCGTCGGCGTCGTCATGGCGACGGGCACGCTGCTGATTCTGGATACATCCCTTCCCGGCGGGCTAATCTCCGGTTCCGGCAGCCTGCGCTATGCACAGACGATGGCATTCACGACACTGATGCTGTTCCAGCTCTTCAACGTTTTCAATGCCCGCTCGGATAGGGAGAGCGCCTTTCGGGCCATGTTCCACAATCGGTGGCTGTGGGGTGCGGTGGCTCTCTCGCTCGCGCTCCAGGTCGCCGTGGTGACCGTGCCCTTTCTGCAGAACGCCTTCTCCACCGTCCGCTTGAGCTCGGGGGATTGGCTTCGCTGCATAGGCGTGGCAAGCTCGGTGCTGTGGCTGCGCGAGATCAGCAAATTCGTCACACGATTGCTGCTGAAAATGCCGGGGAGGCACGGCGTGAGGGACGGAAACGGTATCCCCTTTCCCAACACCGGGAAAGGGGATGCTGCAGCCTAGGCCCGAATGAGCGGGCCGCGCGGCAGGCTGATGGTCACTGATCCTGCTACGTTGCCATTGACCAGCTGGTTCAAGGTACCTTCGAGTCGATCCGTGGAAGGGTTGACCGTCAGCGTTCCGCTGCCGTTGAACGTGATGGCGTTGTTCGACGCGGACCGGAAGATAATCTGGGTGAGGCCATTGGCATTGACCGTACCGCTGACCGGACCATCCCCGTTGGGAAGCTGAGCGGTGGCAAAGACCTCCCCCGAGATGACTCCTGTGTTGGAAATCGTGATCTCCGCCTGCCCGATCTGGCCGGTGTTCAGGGTGTAGTTGCCCGACCAGACGCCCGCGAACCGCGAGATCGAAGGGGTCGCCGTCGGGGTCGGGGACGGTGTGGGGGTTGCCCCGCCGCCCGGCTGGGTGAACGTGGTGTCACTCACACCCGCGCCGCATCCCGCGACCAGTCCGGTCAATCCGACCGCCAGAACTCCGAAAGCCAGCGAAGTCATTCTGCGAATATCCACGGTAAAAACTCCTGTTGCTTTATAAAGCTGTTCGACGTCACGGCAGCGAACCGATGATTTTCCGCGACGTCATGCCGTCACTGGCTGTCGGAAGCGGGCTGCCCGGTGGTTCGGTTCTTTTGCGGAACCGCTGGATTAGGAGTTTGCCCGCTCTCCCTCGATTTCCTCCTCTGATTTAGTTGAAACGGAACCGGCGCCCACACGCTCAGAGTAACTGCCAGCATCGATCACATGGCTGACAAAGGAGTCGAAACGGCTAATGCAATCCACCCACAGATCGCCCTTTACGGCACGAACGCCCTGGAGCGTAGGGACCACTCTCCTGATGATTTGCTCGGCGTTTGGCGCGAGCCCCCTTTTCGCCCAGGTGCCCGGAATTAGCGTCGCACCCGCAGTGGATGCCGCGAGTCAGACCCGGAAGACAGATCTGCTGGAGGACCTCGGCGGCCTGTCGAAACGGTTCAAGGCGGCCTTCGTTGTGGAGGGCACC
>JAZKEA010000189.1:0-1719 GCA_040387315.1 Armatimonadota bacterium
AGTCGGTACCGGCGGCGGGGAGACAGCCGGTTCTCGCCGCCAGAGCGACTGGAGTAGGGCAATTGCGTGATCGGCCTGGGCGTCTATCGGGTTCTGGACAGTAGTAAGACGCGGGTCGGCACTCTGGGCCATGACGCCGTCGTCGAAGCCGACAATCGAGAGATCGGTGGGAACTGCGAGGCCGCAGCGACGGGCGGCGCGGATGACATCGACAGCGATAGCATCACAGAAGCAGACACAGGCGGTGGGGCGGGTGGCGGGGGATTCGGCGAAAACCTCGCGAATTGCCCACGTCCCATGGAAGCGCGGCGTCAGCCCGCGCTCCAGCATGGCGTCCCGGTAGCCGTCCCGGCGCTCCTCCCGTGTCCACCGGCCGACATCCGAATCCGGATAGCCGACATACAGGATACGGCGATGTCCCAGGGAGACCAGATGCTCGACGGCCTGCGCCATTCCGCCCCGGTTGTCGGGCCAGACGCGGCGCTCGGCGTACCCGGAACCGATGGTCACCGCGGGAAAGCCACGCTTGAAGACATCCTCGCACAGGCTATCGTCCCGCAGCGTCGCCAGGATCGCGCCATCCACCCGCCCATCGGCGATCTCGGCAGCGGTGGTGGTGCCGGGCGTGCTGACCAGAATCGTCGTCATCCGCAGACCCGCTCGGGCGCAGGCGCAGGTCACGGCGATCATAATATCCTTCTGATAGGCATTGAAGGTCGAAACATCGTCGGAGACGGTATCGGCCTGAGAGACGAGACCGACCGTGTAGGTACGGCCCGACGAGAGGGCAAGGGCGAGGCCGCTTTTGGTGTAGCCCAGCTCTTCCGCCGCCTTGTGAATACGCAGGCGCGTCTCCGGGGCGACACGAACCGTGGCTCCCGGTCCCGTGCCATTGCTGAGGGCAACCGACACGGTCGCCTTCGAAACACCCGCCGCGCGGGCGACATCGTTTATAGTGATGGTGCGTTGTTGCCGCTCTGCCACAATCGCTTCTTTCTCTGTTCGAACCGGTTCGAGTAATCTTTTATGCTTGATTAACCGTTTCGATTGGTGAGTTTAGTTGTACTGGCAAACAGCCGTCTTGTCAAGATGAACTTGTCTCGGGACTCTGCCTTTCCGCACAAATTGGCGGCGACCGATAAATCCTCGCGGCAAAACACAAGCGCAGGCGCGATAGGCGATACGGTATTGCCATGAGAAATCGAAAGCAAGACCGCGACGCGGCAGAAGCGGCGCAGCGCGAAGGCGAGGGCGGAACCCCCGTTCGTGGGTTTGTTCTTACCGCCCGCGTAGAAGGTTCTCAGTACCCGAACACGCAAATGACGGGCTGGGAGGGGATTCCCATTTATACGGTCTTTCACAAGCCCGTCGTTCTTGAGGTGACCATCCGGAACACCTCGGACCAGGTTCTCTGGTATTTTGGTTACGGCCCTCGCAACCCTTACGTGGTCGATGTTCGGTACGGGCCTGCCCGACGGGGGACAGCGGAAGCGGTGACTGAAACCGGTGTCGGTCGCGCCGCACCGCCGTACACCCAGCACGGCTCCAGGATGTACCGGCCCTTGGCCGGCGCGATAAGTCTCTTTTCACGCTTTACCAGCGAGATCGAACCGGGCGCGTCAACAGTCGTCTACATTCTGGTCGATAAGATCTATGACCTCACCGTGGACGGACTGTACCGGATAACGGTTCGGCACCTGTTTCCGCTCCAGCAATCCC
>JAZKEA010000190.1:0-10390 GCA_040387315.1 Armatimonadota bacterium
CGGCATGGCGGGCGTTTTTTTGTTTCCGAGACCGACGGGCTACCCGGCGATGTTGGTGGTTTGGGAGATAGTCGTCTGTCTTGGTAGTAGCCTGCTTCATTCTGGGATAATTCTGCCTGCCTCCTTAACACAGGCTCAACGCTACACCTTCCTTCCGCATTCTCCGGGGGCTTCCATGAGAGATGCACTGGACAGGGTAAAATGCAGGCTGCTGCTCCCAAACAGACTAAGGAGGTGGACCCAATGGCAGTATCGCCCTTTACACCCGCGGGAGGCATCGATGACAATAACGACCTCCTGCAATCGATCTGCCGCGCCTTTCGGACGCTGCCCCTCGACGACCGTCGCCGGGCGATTGACCTTCTCCAGAGCGATCTAAGCGGAGCGGACAGTGCCGCTGTTCCGAATAATTCCGACAGACTCCCCGCCGACAACCCTGCCTGGGACGCCCTCGATTACTTTATCCGCGAGGACTCAGGGAAGGGATAGCCATAGACCATGCCGGACAAATCTACTCAGCAGATGTGGGCTGACCTTCCTGCCGAATTGACGCAGCTAAGAGATTCTTACCTTCAAAATGTCGAGATTGGTATGCGCCAAAATCGGCATGTTGATGGCGTCCCTCTCACGCCCGAAGACTTTGGTTTTGACGAGGTCGAACGTCTATCCTGGTTCCTGCCGCTCGCTGAGATACTTAGAAATCGGGCGGCTGAATCCGGCCCTCTGTCGCACCATGCTGGCTGCTACGACAAGTACGCGCTTTGCCTGATTCCGAAGCAGAGAAGCTCAAGCAACTACTGGGTGATGTGCAGCGCTGTTGGGCCGGATGCTTTTCAAGTCAGGGCTGTCTGGAGCGATTATCTCCGAAAGGACTCGAAGGGGAAAAGGGAAGTGGTCAAAGCAGGAACGAGTTTGTCATTTCAGGGGAATGCTGAAGACACGGCAGATTATCTGGTGCAAACCACTGAGTCCTGGGAAGCGTCGGGGCCGCCTTTGCCTTAACGGCGAGAGGGGCGAAAAACCCTCTTTCACGATAGAATGAGAGGCGAAATATTCGTAATCTAACCTCAAAACATGAAGGAGGCGGCTCCCGTGCCAAAACCCATTGTCGCTGTCGTTGGCCGTCCCAACGTCGGCAAATCCACCCTTTTTAATCGTCTGACCGGTAAACGAATCGCTATTGTCGAGGACATTCCGGGCATTACCCGCGACCGTCTGTACGCCGATGGCGACTGGAACGGACGCAACTACACGCTGATCGACACCGGCGGAATCCAGATGGACCAGGCCGACCCGCTGCAGACGCAGATCCGGGTCCAGGCCGAGGTCGCGATGGAGGAGTCCGACATCATCCTGATGCTCGTCGATGCCCAGGACGGTATCACGGCGGGTGACCGTGACCTCGCGGACCTCCTGCGCCGGGGCACGACACCGCTCTTTCTGGTCGTCAACAAGGCCGATAACGTCAAGCGCGAGCAGAACGCAACGGAGTTCTATGAGCTTGGGCTGGGCGACCCGCACACCGTCGCCGCCATCAGTGGGCGCGGGGTCGCGGACCTCTTGGACGAAGTGGTCGCCGCCTTTCCGCCCGACGAGGGCGAGGAAGAGATCGACGACGACACCGTCCGCATCGCCCTGATCGGTCGCCCGAATGTCGGCAAGTCCAGTATGCTCAACGCCATCATGGGCGAGGAGCGGACCATCGTCTCGCCCGTCGCTGGTACCACCAGGGACGCCATCGACACGATGTTCGAGTGGGAGGGGCACAAACTCCTGCTCATCGACACCGCCGGTATCCGCCGGTCGGGCAAGATCCAGGGGACCGTCGAGTACTATTCCGTCCTACGCGCCCAGCGCGCCATCGAGCGGGCCGATGTCGCCGTGACCGTCATCGACAGCATCGACGGCCTCAAAGACGGCGACAAGCGTGTCGCCGGCATGGCCCATGAGGCGGGCAAGGCGTCGGTCATTGTGGTCAATAAGTGGGACGAGGGCAAGCAGCTCGTCATGAACGCGAACCCCGGCAAGAACCCGATCCACGCCTTCACCGAGCACCTGCGCGACGAGATGCCGTTTGTCAGCTACGCCCCGGTCGCGTTCTGTTCCGCGCTCCGCCAAACGGGTATCGGTGCGTTCGTCGAGACCGCGCTTCAGGCCGCCGACAGCCATGCCCAGCGCATCCCGACCGGCGAGCTGAACCGTATCGTCCGCGACGCCACCGATGCCCGCCCGCTCAACGACAAGGGCCGCACGTTCAAGGTCCGCTACACGACCATGGCGACCGTCAAGCCCCCGACCATCGTCCTGTTCTGCAACGACCCCGACATGATGCACTTCTCGTACAAGCGCTATTTGGAGAACCAGATTCGAAAAGCGTACGCCTTCGAGGGAACTCCGGTCCGCCTCTTTGCCCGTAAAGCAGATGAAAAGAAGGAGGGCTCGTAGTTCAAAATGTCCCACCAGCAGATAGGATTTGAAGCGCCGGATAACCTGCCTGAGATGCTCGCCCTGATCAATCAGGGCGGCTCGGGTCCCCTGCGTCTGAGCGTCGTGGACGAAGAGGGCGGAGTCTACGGCTATCTGAACCAGACGCTTGGCATCACCAAGGACGATGCGGGAGCGGACGGCATCGTGGATATTCTGAACGGGACGCTCGAAGACGGCCGCATCATCTACAAGGCGAACGGCGCGGCGGACGCCCTGGCGTTCCTGTACGGCACGTTCCTCGGCATGTTTCACGGCAAGGCCCTGGATGTCATCCACGACTCCGTGACGCTTCCCTACGAGATTCCCTCCGTATGACGCTGTTCGACGAGGCTGTCCTTGCCCGTCTGCCGTTCGGCAGCCCGGACGCACCGGGAACGCAGGGACAGCTTCTCCTGTTCGCGGACGGCACCCTCCAGATGGTCCCCTCCTACGAGACCGTCGCCGAGTTCGAATCGTTCACGGGCGGAATCCGGGAAAAAGCCGTCGCCTGGGGTTCGTCCCTGATCGTCGGTCTCGGCGCGGTCGGCGGCCTGCTCTGGCTGAAGGGGAAACGCGGCGCGGCGTGGGGCGCTTTCGGGGCGTCCGGGATCGCGGGGATTCTCAGCGGCGCGGCACGGCGTCAGGCCGGAGAGATCAACCACTCGCTTCTCGCCCGGCACCGCATCGGCGAGACCGCCTCCGTCCGTTCCTCGCGCACCGGGGGCATTATCTTCTCCGTCCGCGAGCCGAACCTTCCGCCCTGGTCCGTGACTTTAGGACCGGGCGACTTCGACCCTGCAGACGCGGCTGAGTTCCTCAGGCACTTCGAAGGGCGATAAACGCACCCATCCGCCCGGTTCTTCCGTTTTCGCGCCGATGGGAAAAGAAGCGCTCCGTATGGCACGCCGTACAGAGTTCCGCGCTCTCGATCTGATACGAGTGGATTCCCCTATCGAGCAGACGGAGCCGCGCCGCGCCGTGCAGATCCACGTGTGGCTTTCCTCCCGGCGACTGATGAACCATCGACAGCGGAAACTGTTCCGCGACCTCCGGCCCCACCTCGAAGCAGCACGAACGGATACCCGGCCCGACAGCCGCGACAATCGCCTCCGCTCGGGTACCGAACTGCCGCTGCATGGTTGTGAGTGTGTTCTCAATCACACCGCCGACCATCCCGCGCCACCCCGCATGGGCGACCGCGACCACACGATGTTCCGTGTCCGCCAGAAGGATCGGCAGACAGTCCGCGAAAAAGAGAGTCAGCAGTAAGTCCGGCGCGTCCGTCACAAGCGCATCGACACCGGGAATCGCCTCGGAGAACACCGCCGCGCCGCGGCCCGCATCGCCTGCCGTCACCACCGCCGCTTCGCTCCCATGAACCTGCTCGCCGCAGACCATCCGGCTAAGTGTCAGACCTGCCGCCGTGGCGACCCGCCCCCGGTTCTCCCTGACCCGCTCCGCAGCATCGCCGACATGAAGCCCCAGGTTCAGAGAGGCGAACGGTGCGGCGCTCGTCCCGCCACCCCGCTCCGTGACTCCGTGAGTCAGCCAGGGAAGGCGGCTAAGCCCGCTGCTTTGCCAGAATCGGGGCACGTTCTCCGCGTCGGTATCGTTCATCGACACTTTATATCATCGATTATCGACCGGTTTGGATTGACTTTGAATTTCTTTTCCCCCTATACTGGCGTATTGAGTACGCTTTGGAAGTGGGAGGGCGATCATGAGTGATGAAGTGACAACGGGCGGTGACGGCACCGTGAACCGGGATAATACCGCCGCTCGCGAAGAGGGGACGGCGTTTCTGCGGCAGGGAAAGTTCCAGGAAGCGGCAGTGGCGCTTCGCCGCGCTGTCGAGGTGGAACCGAACGATGAAAGCGCCTGGCGTCTTCTTGGGGGCGCACTGGCGTCCGGCGGCGACGCTGAGGGCGCGGTCGATGCCTTCGAGCGCTCCGTGGAGATAAATCCGAACTCCGCCAAAAACCATTATAACGCCGCGGTTGCCCTTCAGGCGGTCGGTCGGATTGTCGAGGCTCGGGCGGCTATCGCCGAGGCGCTGGTCCTGGACCCGGACTATCAGCAGGCACAGTCCCTTCACCAGGAGTTGAATGATCTATTTCCCGGTGGCGGAGCGGCGACAAATGATTGGGAGTCACCGTCGGCTTTAGAGTCAGACATCCCTTCACAGGAGTCGCCCTCGCTGCGTCCCGTGGCAGGCTCCAACGAGTCACGGATTCCCCCGCCGCCCCCTCCGGGAGGGTATGCCCCGCCTCCCCCGATGCCTCCCGGAGGCTACCGGCCTCCTGCCCCCGGCAGCAGTTATGCGCCTCCTCCTTCGCCTGGGGGCTATCCGCCTCAGGGCGCTCAAAGCGATAACTACAATGCGTATGCCCCGCCGCCCGCGCTGGGACAGGCATACGGAATGGCTGCTCCGGAGGTGAATGGGACCACTATTCTGGTTCTGGGGATAGTGGGATTGGTCTGCTTCCAGATTCTTGGCCCGGTTGCCTGGGTGCTGGGCAACAATGCGCTGAAGACCCTGGACCAGTACCCGCATGCGGACCAGAGTCAGCGCGGGACGGTTGTCGCCGGACGTATCATCGGCATGATCGCGACGGGCTTTCTGGTGCTGACCGTTTTGTACATGATAGTTATGGTGCTCATTGCCATTGGGGGCAGCAGGTAAGCCGGGAGATGCCGTTGGTTCCGCAGCATTTCGGGTACTCTCTCCTTGGATAATCTTTGAAGGTAAGATGGACGCGCTCGTTTCAGGGACATGTCATCCCCCTACAGCGGATAAGACGGTGGGAACTTTCTGCCGTACCAGCCCCTTTAATAATTAGTTTTAGCAGAGGAGTACCGAGTATTCATGGCAGATTCAACGAACGTTAACGTTCTCATCGCTTTCTATTCCCGCAACGGCTCTACCGAGGCGCTGGCAAAGGCTGTCGCCGAAGGGGTCACATCGGAGGGGGGAACACCCGTTCTGCGCCGCGCGCGCGAGGTCGTCTCACGGGATATTATGGCCAAAGCGCCCGGCTGGGCCGAAAACGCCGACCGAATGAACGCCCTTTACGAGGCACCGTCGGAAGCGGACGCGGAAGCGGCCGATGCGATGATATTCGGCACCCCCACCCGTTTCGGCAACATCTCCTCGGAGCTCAAAGCGTGGGTAGACACCCTCGGCGGTCTCTGGTTTCAGGGGAAGCTAAACGGTAAAGCCGGTTCCGCCTTCTCATCGACACAGACACGGCATGGTGGTAATGAGAGCACCATTATCACGATGTACAACTTCATGGCGCATCTCGGCCTGATAATCGTCCCGCTTGGCTATTCGGACCCCACTATGTTCAAAGGCGCGGGTACGCCCTATGGGGCCTCCTCCGTGTCCGGTCAGGAGAGCAATCCGCCGACGGCGGATGAGCTGGAAGTGGCCCGATTTCAGGGACGCCGCGTCACCCAGATAGCGCGTGCGCTGAAGGCCGCGGGCGAAACGGCGACGAAGGCTTAGAAGTTTACCAATAGAGGCGTTGTTGTCCTGGCGGGTTCGCTGCCAGGACATCGAAAGATTCCGGAGGTGCGGCGTTGGAAATCGGGTTTATCGGTCTTGGGCGAATGGGCGGGAACATGGCGCAGCGTCTCCATGAAAAGGGACATACGGTCTTCGGGTCGGACCCTTCGGTGGAGGTGCGCGAACTTGCTGAAAAGAACGGGGTAACGGCGACAGACTCCGTAGCGAACCTTGCCGCGAAATTCACGCAGTCGCCTCGTGTCTTCTGGGCAATGGTTCCGGCAGGAAAGATCACCGATCTTGTTATCAACGAAATTGCGGCTGTCGCGATGCCAGGCGATATCGTCATCGATGGCGGCAACTCCAATTACCGGGATTCACAGCGCCGCTACAGCGAACTCAAGGCAAAGGGCCTTCACTTTCTGGATGCCGGAACGTCGGGCGGTGTCTGGGGTCTTAAAAACGGCTACTGCCTGATGGTTGGCGGCGATAAAGACGCCTTCGCGGCTGTAGAGCCTGTTTTGCGGGATCTCGCGCCGCCGGAGGGTCTGCTGCACGCGGGGCCATCCGGCGCGGGCCACTTTACCAAGATGGTGCATAACGGCATCGAGTACGGCATGATGCAGGCCTATGCGGAAGGGTTTGAACTGCTTGCCGCCGCGCCGGAGTTCGGTATCGACCTTTCCGATGTCGCCCACCTCTGGAACCAGGGAAGTGTCGTTCGCTCCTGGCTGCTGGAACTTGCCGAGCGGGCGCTTTCCGCCGAGGGCGATGGGCTTCCGGACATCAAGGGCTATGTAGAAGACAGCGGCGAGGGCCGCTGGACCGTCGAGGAAAGTATCGACCGCGCTGTTCCGCTTCCGGTTATCGCCCTCAGCCTGCAGATGCGGTTCCGCTCCCGCCAGGATAATGCGTTCGGGCCAAAGCTAATCGCCGCCCTGCGAAACCAGTTCGGCGGTCACGCCGTCACTGCCGCCCACAAAGAGGCGACGACAGGCGAACCGCAGCCTTCCGGTGGCACAAAGGACCTTTAGAGTCGCTTCTCCTTTCTCTCAAGCCGCCCCCCGATTTTTTCGGCGGGCGGCTTTTTGCCGTCTGTGCTATAGGCAAATTCGGATAGTTGTGTTAGGCTGGCATAAAGCATAATTTCAAGCGAGTTCGAGAGTGGTTGCAGCACTTCGTTACATCGCCTCTGATTGTGCCAAGGAGATGCCATGGAAAGTCCTTACAAGCAGCGCGGCAGAGCGTATGCCGCAACCCTGATTGCCTTAATTGCTCTTGTAGCAGCCGGGGCGGCGGTGAGAAGGAGTACACGTTAGCGGGGCGCGTCGTGAACGGCAACCCCTACCAAGGCACGACGGAACCACGAGCCGGAACTAAAGTGCTGATTGAACGCTCTGAAGAAACTGTCACTCTTCCGAACGGTACTACAGACGAAAGATATAAGCCGTACACCGAGATAATTGCTGATGCAAACGGTAACTTCTCCCTGCGCGTACCATCCGGTATTTACCTGCTGACTACAGTACCTCCTCCTGGCGGCGACCCAAATGATGGTATGGAAACCGCCGAAGGTGATGGACAACACATGATACTCGGTCATGACTTCTGTCGTTATTTGCCTGTTAGCTGATTGGCGCGGTGGAGCGGGTGGAAGTGTGACATTCCAAGAGCGCCGGTCAAGAGGCCACTTTGGGGTAGAATAGCCAAGGTAATCGATATGGCTCAAAACTCAGCATCTCAACCATGCGCGTTTATTCTGTTTGGTGCGACCGGGGATCTTGCCCGTCGCAAACTGCTTCCCGCGCTGTTTCGGCTCTTCTGCGAGAACATGCTTCCGCCGAAATTCGCCGTTGTGGGGTTCGCTCTTGCCGATAAGACGCATCCGGAGTATCCCGACTTTGTGCGGGCGGCGCTCACGGAGTTTGTCCCGGATAAAGAACGGCTTGAGTGTCATCTGAATGATTTTATTGCGTTGACCTCGTTTATCCCCGCCAACTTCACCGATGGCGAAGGATACGAGCGGCTCAAAACGGAGATGGAACGGGTCGAAAAGGAGCGGGGGACGCTGGGAAACCGTCTGTTTTACATGGCGACTCCTCCCTCTCTGGTGCCGGATATCCTGAATCGTCTTGCCGAAGCCAAACTCACGACTCCCTCGGCATCCCAGATGCCCTGGAGCCGGATTATTGCCGAAAAACCGTTTGGCATCGACCGGGACTCAGCACGACGCCTGACCGAGCAGTTCCACAAGCTGGTAAATGAAGAGCAGATATTTCGTATTGACCACTACCTCGGAAAAGATGCGGTCCAGGATGTTTCTGTCCTGCGATTTGCGAACTCTCTTTTTGAACCGCTCTGGAACCGGGGCTACATCGAGCAGGTGCAGATAACGGTCGCGGAGACGCTCGGAGTTGAACAGCGGGGCGGGTACTTCGATGCGATGGGCGAGACGCGGGACATGGTGCAGTCCCACGCGTTGCAGGTCTTGGCCCTTGTCGCGATGGAGCCGCCAAACTCCTTTGCCGCCAAAGCGATCCGTGAAGAAAAGAGTAAGGTTTTGGAGGCGATGCGACCCCTCTCTTCCCACTATGCCGTACGCGGTCAATACGGGCCGGGAACCGAACCGGGAGGTCAGCCCGTGCCGGGGTACCGGAACGAGAGTAACATTCCTCATGATTCCCACACCGAGACCTTTATGGCGGCCCGCCTGGAGATAGAATCCTGGCGATGGGCAGGGGTTCCTTTCTATATCCGTGCGGGGAAGCGCCTGCCGCGTCAGGTAACTGAGGTGAACATCCAGTTCAAGGGAGCGCCGCTGGCGCTGTTCCGCGGTTCTTCACGACGTCCCGAACCCAACCGCCTGAAGCTGCGCATCCAGCCGGATGCGGAAATTTCACTGGTCGTCGAGCTGAAGCGCCCCGGTACAATGCGCGATCTTGTCCCGGTGGAGCTGGATATGTATTATCAGGAGACGTTTAACGCGCCGCTGCGCGATGCATATGAGCGGCTTCTCGTCGATGCCATGGCGGGGGATGCGGTCCTGTTTATGCGCGAGGATGAGATTGATGCCGCCTGGCGTGTGGTAGATCCCCTGCTGGCCTACTGGCGAAGCGAGGCAACGGATTATCCCAACTATGCCGCGGGCTCCTGGGGACCCGAGGCCGCCAATGAGCTTATTGCCCGCGACGGTCGGTCCTGGTTTAATTAACGGAAAGTTTGTGGAGAAGACGTAAATCGTGTCTGAACTCGATCCTTGTGTACTGGTTTTATTTGGAGCTACCGGCGATCTGACGCGCCGAAAGCTCGCGCCGGCCCTTTATGCACTGCAAAGCGATAAGCTGACCCCTGAAGATTTCAGTATCCTCGCGTATGCTCGGCGCGACAAAAACGACGAATCCTTTCGCGCCGATCTGAAGGCCGCGGTGGAGGAGTTCGCGCCCGAGATGCCGACCGAAGGCGAGGCATGGGATGCCTTCTCTTCCATCGTGGGTTATCAGCAGGGTGAGTTTGATCAGGCTGCGGGGTATGCCGCTCTTAAAAAACGACTGGATAAAATGGACAAGGACAGGGGCGCTCCCTGCAACCGTCTTTTCTATCTGGCGATTCCCCCGGAGCAGTACGAGACCGTTATTGCCCAGATCGGTGAAGCTGGACTGAGCGAACCCTCGCCGGGCTGCGGCAAGTGGGTTCGTATCATTATTGAGAAACCCTTTGGCCATGATCTTCCCTCGTCGAGGCATCTCAACGATGTCCTGGGGAAATACTTCACCGAGGAACAGGTCTACCGAATCGACCATTATCTCGGAAAAGAGACCGTCCAGAACATTCTGGTCTTCCGATTCGCGAACGAGCTGTTCGAACCCCTCTGGAACAGCAAGTATGTCGATCATGTTCAAATCACGGTCGCGGAGAAGATCGGCCTCGAAGGACGTGGCAACTACTTCGATGAAACGGGAATCGCGCGGGACATGCTGCAGAACCATGCCCTTCAAATCCTCGCTCTGACCGCTATGGAGCCGCCCGCTTCTTTGGATGCGAACTCTGTGCGCGATGAGAAGGTGAAGGCGGTTCGCTCGATCCGCCCGATCGCTCCCGATGATGTTCCCACCGCGACATCCCGTGGTCAATATGAAGGTTATACGGAGCAGGAAGGCGTCAAGAAGAACTCCTCCACGGAAACCTATGCCGCGATGCGCTTTTTTATCGATAACTGGCGCTGGTCAGGGGTTCCCTTTACAGTTCGCGCAGGCAAATCTCTCTCCAAGAGAGTTACGGAAGTGGCAGTCCAGTTCAAGGCCGTTCCGCAGGTGCTTTTTGCGCGCATGGATCGGGCTGGAACGCAGCCCAATGTTCTGGTGATGCGCATTCAGCCGGACGAAGGAATCTTCCTTCAGGTAGGTGCGAAGGAGCCGG
>JAZKEA010000190.1:10400-28547 GCA_040387315.1 Armatimonadota bacterium
GCCCGTCGATCTGCATTTTACCTATAAAGAAGCGTTCCCCGACGCCCCTATTACCGATGCCTACGAGCGCCTGCTGCTGGATGCCATTCGGGGTGATGCCAGCTTGTTTGCCCGCGGCGACGAAGTGGAGGCCGCCTGGAGCCTGCTCACCCCGATACTTGAAGTATGGGAGACCCGCCCCCAGGATGTCCGCACCTATCCCGTCGGAAGCTGGGGACCGGAAAGCGCCGATGATCTCCTGAACGAAGGGCGTCACTGGCGGGAACCGTAACCATGCAGAAGTTTCTAATAAAGCTGACCGCAATTACGTTGCTGAGCATTGGCAGCGTCGGAATGGTAAGTGTCGCCCATGCCCAGGACACTCATAGCAAACCGCCACTGCCTCGTGGTCACCGAACCTACCAGCTAGTGGATAAGCTGCAAAAGGCAGGAATCGTCATAAGTTATCTCCCTGATGGCACCTATAGCAGCGCTTCGGGGGATGGTACCCGCTACGGGTTTGTTGTCGGAACTGCTCGGCTGCTGGAGAAGCTGTCAAAATCTGAGGATATTCGTCATCAGCTCACGCCTTCACTCCTGAACGCGTTGCGAAGTCTCGCTGAAGAGTTCGCTCCCGAACTAAAACGCTTCGGCTTCTCTATGTCGGAGGTTTCTGTATTGCTGGCACATCGTGCGTCATTTTCGAACGTTCCCGAAAATCACTGGGCCGCTTCTTCCGTCGAGCGTCTGCGCAAGGAGGGCATTCTGGTCGGAAACCAGGATGGGACATTTTGAATCGACCTCTGCCCCTGAACGCACCAAAAAGCCGCAGCAATGCGGCTTTTTCTGTTCCACTTACGTGGCGCCTGTGATTCCTTCTGGAGAAATCCAGGTTCGGCTCAGAAACGTCCCCGCCAAATGATCAAAATCTTTATCTGTTGTCAGCAGAGTTGCCGTGATAACGCGAGCCGTGGCGGCTATCCATAAATCGTTCTTGCCCATGTCGTATCCAAGCGTTGTGCTTACGGCATCAATTAAAACATACGCCTGCATAATTTCCCCCTGCGAATCCTCGATAGGTACCCGGCGGAACAACGTCAGAAGAAAATCCAGATCTTTCCGTTTTTGTGCTCCCCAATCCCACTGCGATGCTAGAGAACGAATTTCGGCCTCGGTGACGTAGCTGATGAGCGGGGCCAACTCGGCTGTCATGAGAGAATAGGCAGCTTCGATTTTCTCTTTCAGAAAGCTGCCGCGCACATACTGCACAAGAATATTCGTATCTAAAAGATAAAGGCCAGAAGTCGCTTTGTAGGGTGATGTAGCGTCCCTCAAGATAAACGCTCTAAAGCCGCGTTCACCTCTTCATCGCTTTCGTCGCCCGGCCAATTGCCTGCTGCTCGATGCAATCCATTGGTGCCATCTGCGGCAGGATTGGCTGGCTGAATAGCTGTAAGCCAGTCAGGGGGGGACGTGGGGCGCGTTTGTTCTTCTTCCTTGGTCAGACGAGCTAAGTAGGCAAGCCTTTCCAGAAGCTCAGTAAGACGCTCCGGCCCATTCGGAACCATGGCAAGGTAAAAGATCAAGATCAATAAACCCCCGGCGATTGTCTTGGTGCGCGCGGCATCGCTCGAGTTCTTCCACGCCTGAATCCAGGAGAGAGGTAGTACATTCTCCATTTGCGCTACCAGCATCAGCGCCTGAGCATCTTCGTCACTTAGCGTAACCTCAGGTTCCTGTTCGACAAGGGTAGCGGAGGCATTGCGAAAGGCGCCTGACAGGCTATCAACGTACTCGTCGATACTTTGTCCGCGTCGCTCTGCGTGTTCCAGTAAATCTTGCCCGATCTCTTTCGGGAGAGTTATCTGCATTTCTGCGCCTCCTGTTACGCAAGGGTTATCAAACTACATTATATAGGCAATCCTTTACCGCCATCGCGATTGCGGCCCGCGCACGTTTGGGTACGCTTTCTACGCAGGCAGCAGCAGACCGCCTGGAGACCTTAGAGGTTAGGAGAACGCAATGAGCGAGAACACAAACGGACACCAGAACGGGATATCTGAAGAGTCCGGCGAGACGCATGGAACCGCTGTGGAAAACGTCGGCGGCGCGACGGATAGCCGCATGGCAGCAGGTGAAGGCGAGACAACACTGACGACTCGGCAGGGGCATCCGGTCTACGACAACCAGAATGTCCGTACGGTCGGGAGCCGCGGCCCGACGACTCTGGAGAACTACCAGTTCCTCGAAAAGATCACCCACTTCGACCGGGAGCGCATCCCAGAGCGTGTCGTCCATGCGCGTGGGGCGGGTGCGCATGGGTACTTTGAAGCATACGGCAAAGTCGGCGACGAACCTATCGCGAAGTACACGCGTGCCAAACTGTTTCAGGAACCCGGAAAAGTTACCCCGGTCTTTGTCCGTTTTTCGTCCGTCATTCATGGCAGTCACTCTCCCGAGACCCTGCGTGACCCGCGCGGCTTTGCCGTCAAATTCTATACCGAAGATGGTAACTGGGATCTGGTAGGCAACAACCTGAAAGTGTTCTTTATTCGCGATGCCGTTAACTTCCCCGACCTTGTTCATGCCTTCAAGCCGGACCCGGTGACCAACCGACAGGACGGCGAGCGTATTTTCGACTTCATCAGCCACAAGCCCGAAGCACTGCATATGATCACGTTCCTGTTCTCCCCGTGGGGCATTCCTGCGAACTACCGCCAGATGCAGGGGAGCGGTGTCAACACCTACAAGTGGGTGAACGAGGCCGGGGAAGGTGTCCTGATCAAGTATCACTGGGAGCCGAAGCAGGGTATCAAGAACCTGACCCAGGAGCAGGCCGAGGCGATTCAGGCGAAGAACTTTAACCACGCCACCCAGGATCTGTACGATGCCATCGCACGCGGCGATTTCCCCGAGTGGGAGCTTCTGGTTCAGATCATGAGCGATGATGAGCATCTCGAGCTGGATTTCGATCCGCTTGATGACACCAAGCTCTGGCCGCAGGACCAGTTCCCGTGGCTGCCGGTGGGCCGCATGGTGCTGAACCGCAACCCCGAAAACTATTTTGCCGAGGTGGAGCAGGTCGCGTTCGGAACCGGTGTCCTCGTTGACGGCTTGGACTTCTCCGATGACAAGATGCTGCAGGGACGAACGCTTTCCTACTCGGATACGCAGCGCTATCGGGTTGGGCCGAACTATCTGCAGCTTCCGATTAATGCGCCCAAGAAGCATGTCGCGACCAACCAGCGGGACGGTCAGATGACCTATCGCGTGGACCCCGCACCGGGGGGGAATCCGCATATTAACTACGAACCGTCCAGCATGGGAGGCTTGACCGAAGCGGAGCGACCGGGCAAGGATCATACGCCGTTTGTTCAGGGCAACCTGGTGCGTCAGACCATCGACCGGACCAACAACTTTGGTCAGGCAGGGGACCGCTACCGAATGCACGAGGAGTGGGAGAGGGACGATCTTATCCTGAACCTCGTGAACACCCTGAATCCCGCTCGCCGCACTATTCAGGACCGGATGGTCTGGCTGTTCTCCCAGTGTGACATGGACTATGGCCGCCGCGTCGCCGAGGGCCTGGGTATAGCGGTTCCCGCCAGCGATCCGTACGCTGCCCCTGCCGCGAGCAGCGGCAGCGGACTGGCGGGCCAAAACGGGAATGGTTCGCAGCCGCACGGTGAGCCAATCGGCGCGACCGGAACGGCGGAAGCTGCCCAGGAAGCCGAGCGCGTGGGCCACGAAGCCAAGCCTTACTAATCGGTATTTCAGCAGCACTCCACCGTCTAAAGCGACAATGGTCTCTGGGGCACCTCGGACCATTGTCGCCTCTTTCCTGGTAATTGACAGGCCGCATCTTTAGCTGAAAAGCCAATGATACGCTCGATTCTGTGAAAAAATTCACAAAGACGCAACTTTTCCAAAGTCAGCGTGTTTCATTAGTAGGACCGCAGCAAGTACCATCCGTTTTTGGGGTACACGACGCGGGTAAATTGGGGTGAGCAGACGCAGCGCGGCGTCTTTGATACCGTTGGGTTCAAAAGGACAACGCCATGACAGTTGCGACACAGCCGCCGGTTATCGAACCGGATAAAACAACACCTTCGGAAACTGGTGCGGCTCAGCCGACTAAACCGAAATCGACGCGCCCACATAACGTTCCGTTCAACCGTCGTCCCAAAGTAGTCATCATTGGCGGGGGCTTTGCGGGGCTCTCGGCGGCGAAGACCCTGCGCCACGCGGATATGGACATCACGGTCATCGACCGTACGAACCACTTTGTCTTCCAGCCGCTGCTCTATCAGGTGGCGATGGCGGCTCTTGCCCCCTCTGATATTGTCGCTCCTATCCGTGCGATTCTGCGAAGTCAGAAGAACACGCAGGTCATACTGGGAGAGGTTAACAAGATCGACCCGGACAGTAAATCGGTATTCGTGAAAGTGGACGATGAGCCGCGCGAGATTTCCTATGACTACCTGATTCTGACGACGGGCGCGAAGCACTCTTACTTCGGACACAACGAGTGGGAGGAGCATGCGCCGGGCCTGAAGACTATCGGCGATGCCCAGGAGATCCGGCAGCGGTTTCTGATCGCCTTTGAGAGGGCCGAAAGCGCGGCAGACCCGGAGGAGCGGCGGCGCTGGATGACTTTTGTCATCGTGGGGGGCGGGCCAACGGGCTGCGAACTTGCTGGGGTAATGCCTGACATCGCGCGGCGGGTACTGCGCCAGGACTTCCGGCACATCGATGTCAATGATACGCGGGCGATCCTGGTTGAGGCCGGACCCCGTATTTTGCCGACATTTCCCGAAGACCTGGCTGCTCGCGCCCAGAAAGATCTGGAAAGCTTCGGGGTAGAAATTCGCACAGGGGATCCCGTCACGGCGATCGATGACGAGGCTGTCACTCTGAAAAGCGGCGAGCGGATAGAAACTCACACCACGTTCTGGGCAGCGGGTAATGCCGCGTCTCCGCTTGCCAAAGATCTGGGTGCCCCTCTCGACCGCGCGGGCCGGGTACAGGTGAACCCTGATCTATCCGTGCCGGGGCACCCCGAAGTTTTCGTTGCCGGTGATCTTGCCGCCGTGACCCAGAAGAACGGTAAGCCGGTGCCCGGTGTCGCGCAGGGGGCGATCCAGGGAGGAAGGCGTGCCGCCCAGAATATTGCCGCGATCAACCAGGACAAACCCACCGTTCCGTTCACGTATTGGGATAAGGGGAATCTGGCGGTCCTCGGTCGGACACGCGCCATTGCCGACCTCAATTTTGTTCATGTAGGCGGGTTTACGGCGTGGGCGATCTGGCTTTTTATCCATATTCTTTATCTGGTTGGGTTCCGGAACCGGCTTAGTGTTCTGCTGCAGTGGGGTTATGCTTTCTTCACGCGGCAGCTGGGGGCGCGGCTTATCGAGGAGCGGGAACAGCGCTCGCTGGGAATGACGACGCAAGCGTCCGCAAATGCCAGCCCGTGGAACGGATAATACACAGATAATCCTGTGCAAAATGGACGGAGGAACCGGGGGCTTCCATGCCGAAACGGAAGGCATGGAAGCGGGAGACAGCACAAGCGCTTGGGGAGAACCGCAGATCAGCGATGTATTGCTGTATCGCAAAGCGGCGATTGTGGTCGTCTCCTCCTATCTGGGGCTAGAGGATGCGTTTGTAGATGCGGTGCTCTGCGATCAGATGGACGAATACATGGGCCGTATCGAGGCGGACCGCGAGCAGATGAAGGTGGAGCGGTATGACGAGTATCTCTCGGTCTTATCGCGCGAGGTGATCGTACGCTACGCCGCGACTGCCGCCGAAAGCCTTGCTCTGGGACCGGAAGAGGCTCTTTCGACGGATCGCGCTATGGGTGATACCGGCGTTCTGGGCTTCTGTGATGATGTAAACGCGGTTGTCCGTGTGCATGAGATCTTTGAGTTTTTAGAGTCACCGGATGAAAGCGATGAAGCGGAGTCAATCCTCCTGACCGCCAAGCGACAGCTTTGCAACTACTACAACGCCTGCGCGTATGATCTGGTAAAGCAGCAGCTTTTGCCGGTTATCGTGACCGCCGCGGATGAACTTTATCGTCATTCCGATTCACTGGACGCCACACGCGTTCGTGCTTTGATTATTGCTGGACAGGAACGGACTGCGTGAGTCTTTCAGGTTTTATTTCGACTCCGGTGGGCGATTTTACCCGCCGTTTTTTGCGTGCCTATCCCCCTGCGGAGAAATCCGCGGGACCCACGCTCTATCTGCCTTTCCGAGACGGTGAATTGATAGTGGCGCGCGAGGATGAGGAGTCGGCCCGCCTGCTGCGCGATGACCGTAGCTCCGACGCCGCGACTCTGCAGTCCCTGCTGCCGAAAGGCGAGAATGCGACACTATATCTTGGAACGCTGGACGAGGTTCCCTGTGTCGCGTTTACCGTCGAGAGTGGGAACGAGACCGAGCTTGACGCCGGTCTGAACTCCTTGAGCCTGCGGGCGCTATACGGGGTTGTGTCGGAAGCGGAGTATGGGCTGGCAGGCTACGCCGCGCAGGTGCTGCGCTGGCGGGCGATCAGCCGCTTCTGCCCCGTGGACGGAACCCTGACCGAGGCCGTCGCGAATGCCTGGGCGCGCTCCTGCCCTGTTTGTGGTCACATCTTTTATCCACCCGTCAGTCCGGCGACGCTTATTCTCATCCACGATGGCGGTGACCGGATTCTCCTGGCGCGAAAACCGGGGTGGGGTAAGCGCTACAGCATCCTTGCCGGGTTTGTGGAACCGGGCGAGACTCTGGAAGAGTGCTGCTACCGGGAGGCATTAGAGGAAGCGGGAGTTATCACGGCTGACTTCGAATATGCCGGGAGCCAGCCCTGGCCCTTTCCGCACCAGCTGATGGTAGGATTTAACTGCCGGTGGCAGAGTGGCGACATCAAGATCGACGAAACGGAGCTCGAACACGCCGACTGGTTCGACGTCGCTGCGCTGCCCGAACTTCCGCCGCCGCTGTCGCTTTCACGGCAGATTATCGACCGCTGGATCGCTTCTCGTAAATGAGTAGAACCCCTTCGCTGACCAATAATGTCTAATGCGTTTTCCCGCCCACTGCTGGACCCCCGGCACTTCCGCATGGACGATCTTCTGCGGCGTCCCTACAATGTCCTGACGCCGCTTGGCTGCGCCGGTGAAACCCTCTGGGCGGAGGCGCCGCAAGGATGGGGCTTTCGCAGCGGGGTTCATCTGGGAAACCGCAAATCACCGGAGGGCACGGGCCCTTTCACTCTGACGATCGCCGTAGATGGTGAGGCTATCGAACCCGGTGATGCCCTGTACCGACCTTCGCATGTCACTCTGAATGGACGTCATGACGAGAGTGGTCTGCAGGTAACGGAAGACAAATTCATCAGCGACGACGATGTTATCGTTTCTGTGCTCTCCTTTCGAAACCCCGGCGACCAGACTGTGTCGGTAGAGCTTGATTATTCCTGGGGCATTGCGTCGGGAGCAGTCGAAATTCTGGGCAAGCCCGTCTGGATTCGCCGCGAGCCCCCGCCCGGTGATGATCTGGTTCAGAGTCTGCCGTCCGGAGCGCGGCGTATGCTGGTTTTCGCGGTCGCCGTCGCGCCGTCTCGGGAAGAGGCCCTTTATCGGGCTGCCTACTGGCGTGACCGTGAAAACGCGGTTTATGCACAGGCGACCGCATATCAGAACTGGTTTGATGAGAATGCGCCCCGCTTCGACTGCTCGGACCCCTGGCTGACAAAGCTCTGGTATCACCGATGGGCCAGCCTGCGCCGCCTGCGGGGTGAGACGGACGAAGAGGAGGAAGCGGTACGCGCTCTTGCAGACCCTTCGAGAGGCGGTGCGTTTCAGGCGGCGGCTGCCTATGCAAGGGCTCAGTTCGAGCAGGGGGATTTCTCGCTGCCGCGGGAGGCTAAGGCAAATACCGCTTCCCGGCATTTGAGCAGGCCGGAACCGGCGCTCTGTCGCTTCATAGAGGAGAGCCTTCTGGGACTCTCCGTCACGGGAGAGGACGATGATGCCTCTCTGACCGTCTCCCCACGCGTACCGCCTCCCCAAAAAGGAGGATGGTCCCATTTCTGCCTGGAGAACTACCTGTGCCGGGGCCGACTGCTGACAATGGTCTGGGACGACCCCGCGGACCCGTCGTTTGACGCTTATCAGGATGGGGATATGGGGCTGACCCTCTATTCGGACGGTCGCCGATTTTACCATCAGGATGATTTAAATCCCTTTTCGGTAGCGCTGCCTTTTTAAATAAGGAAAATTGCCTGAATGTGCCGAAAATACTAAGATACCCTGACGTGAAGTTCCATGCCCCGTTGTTCAGGCAGTAGGAATACTTCATTTCGCGCCCATTTCGGCTTAGTAGTAACGGCAGAAAAATTGCTTGCCTTCAGCGCATTGTACTATCAAACCTCAGAACACGGAAACGAATGGCGTCTATGGCGACGACCATGAAGGATGTGGCGCGGCGCGCCGGAGTGGATGTCTCCACCGTGTCGCTCGCTCTCAATAACGACCCTCGTATCCGCCGCGAGACGCGCGAGCGAATCGCCCAGATCGCTCAGGATCTCGGGTACCGTAAGAACTCGCTGGCCCGTGGCCTGCGTTCCGGTAAATCATTCACCGTCGGTGCCGTCGTTGGGTACTCAGCGGGGTTCTGGAGCGAGGTGCTGGCGGGAGCACAGGGCGTTCTCGCCGAGCGAGACTATCACCTGCTGCTCGATTACGCACCGAGCGATTCGCGCCATGAAGAGGTGCAGATCGAAGCGCTGAAATCCAAACGCGTCGATGGCCTGATCATCGCCCCCTCAGACCGAGACCCGCAATCCGGCGAGGAGCTGCCAGTCGCCCATTATCGCGCTCTTACGGAAGAGGCAATTCCCTTTGTATTCGTCGATCGGTTCGTGCCGGGTCTGGAGTCCGATTTTGTCGCAGCTGACAACTTTTCAGCCGCGCGCACCGCGACACGGCACCTGCTTCGTCTCGGTCACAAAAAGATCGCCTATATCTATTCACCGCACCGCATGAATACGGGTCAGCGAGAGCGTCTGGATGGATACAGCAGCGTAATGCGAGAGGCGGGGCTTGTGCCGCTGATATGGGAGGCCATTCGCCCGCGGGCCGAGCGCAGCCAGGAAGGCATGGAGGCAACCCGTGAACTTCTTCTGGACCGCGAGGGCCAGGGAGTGACCGCGCTGCTGACCGCGACAGATTCCACGGCGATGGGGGCTCTTCGCGCGATGTACGATGCCGGGAAAAAGGTGCCGGAGCAGATGGCGCTCGTCAGTTTTGGCGGGGCCTCCACCGCGGAATACATGCAGCCTCCCCTCACCACAATGACGCTCCCGATGCGGGCGATCGGCGAACAGGCGGCGCGGCTGCTGCTGAGCCGGATCGATGGCGATGTCTCACCGTGTCAAAACATTTTGCTGCCCACCGAATTGATCGTGCGCGCCTCCTGCGGCGCCTCGCTTCGAGAAAACCCGAAATCCTGAAATCCTACCTCTGGAGGAATCGTTGAAGTTTCCTATTTTCCCCATGCGCCAGATCCACCTGGACTTTCACACATCGCCTCATGTGCCGGATGTCGGCGCGGATTGGGACGCGCAGCACTTCGGGCAGACTCTCAAACAAGCCCACGTCAACTCCGTCACCGTTTTTGCCAAATGCCACCATGGTATGAACTACTATCCCACGAAGATAGGTCCCGTCCACCCGTCCCTAAAGTTTGATCTGCTCGGGGAGCAGATCGCCGCGTGCCACAAGGAGGGCATCCGCTGCCCGATCTATCTGACGGTTGTGTGGGATGTTTCCGCGGCAGAACGTCATCCTGAGTGGCGTCAGGTAGATAACACCGGCAAAATGGTCGGACCGGACCCGCTCAGTCCCGGCTGGCCGTGGATGTGCCTGAACAATGCGTATACCGACGAACTCCTGGCGCAGACGGAAGAGATTATCGCCCTGTACGGCGACGAATGCGATGGTTTCTTCTACGATATCGTCATGTACAACGCCAACGGCTGCGTGTGTGTGAACTGTCTGCGAACGCTGCGGGAATCGGGCCTCGATCCGAGCGACCCGCTTCACCGACGCCGAAACAATCACGCCTCCGCGCGGCGGTTTATGGCTCGGGCCTCCGAATTGATCCGCTCCAAGCTTCCCGATGCCGGTATCTTCTACAACTCACGCTGGGGAGTTCACTTCGCGGACGAGGCCGAGCACTACTCGCAGGTCGAGATAGAGAGCCTGCCGACCGGTGGGTGGGGCTACGGATTTTATCCGCTGTGGAGCCGTTATGGGCGCAATTTCGACCTGCCAATGCTTGGGATGACGGGGCGTTTTCACCGCTCCTGGGCGGACTGGGGTGGCCTGAAGCATCCGGAAGCGCTTAAATTCGAGTGTGGGGGAATACTCGCGACCGGCGGCGCGGTCTCTGTCGGGGACCAGCTGGAGTCACGGGGCCGCCTTTCGGAACCCGTTTATGATGTAATCGGCGAGGCATTTGCCCAGGTAGAGAAGGTCGAGCCTTACTGTATCGGGGCGTCCGGTGTCGCTCAGGTAGCGCTGCTGATCCTGAATCCCGAGGCGGATAAGGCGAACACAGATGCCAAATCAGGATATGTCGAGGGTGGCGCAAAGATACTGCTGGAACTACATCAGCAGTTTGACGTCATCACGGACAAAACCTGTTCTGATTTTGGACGCTACGATCTGCTGGTCCTGCCGGATCAGGCAATCGCCTCACCGGAGACCGCCGAGCGACTGCGGCAGTATGTGGCAGGCGGCGGAAAGCTTCTCCTCAGCCACAAAGCCCTGCTAAACGACGAACAGAACGAATTTCTGCTATCGCCCGAGATGGGAGTAGAATATGCCGGGATGGCCGAGAGCAATCCGGACTACTTCCGGGTGACGCACCCCGCACTCCTCGGTAGCGTGGTTCGGGCAGACTTTTCGTACTCTGTTTATGAAGGCCCTGCCGTTCGTGTTGCCCCGCGCCCCGGCACCACTGTGCTTGCCGATGCATACCAGACCTATTTTAACCGCACCGGCGAACACTTCACCTCGCATGGCTTTACCCCTCCGGTTCCTGAGAAAGCCGATTATCCCGCGATCACCCGGAAAGAGGGGGTAATCTATCTGCACGGACCCATCTTCGCCGCCTACCAGAAGCACGGGAATCTGACGTTCCGCCAGCTGGTGGGGAAATGTCTGGATCTGCTGCTGCCGGAAAAGCTGATCGAAACCAGCGCGCCGCCGTCCGCCGAAGTGGCGCTCATGCGACAGGAGAGCGAGGGACGCAGTATCGTCCACATTGTCAACTACAGCCCGCAACGACGCGCCCCTGGGCATGTGGAAACACTGGATGCCCCCGTGCCCCTGCACGATCTCTCGGTCACGCTAAAGACGGGTGATACTTTTAAGAGAGCTTTTCTCGCCGTTGCCGGGGATGATTTGGCTATTACAAAGGATGCTTCCGGAACAGTGACCGTAACCGTTCCACGCGTTGGCGCACACGAGATGGTCATCTTCGAGAAGTGAACCGTTCTGTCCCCCTGCACTATTCTGCAGGGGGCGGGACTCGTCAGTCACTGTTACTCGGCTGCTCAGCATAGAAGCAGGGGTATCGTTTCCACGAACGCATCTGGTATATTGGACGAAAGATGTACATTGACACCCCTGCCTCTCTGGCGAAACTTACCGAAGCTCTCCGCGATTCACTCACACGCGATCCCCGTCTTGCTTTTGACACCGAATTTATACGAGAACGTACCTATGCCCCGGTCCTGGAAATAGTTCAGGTTGCTACCGGCGATGGCAGCGTAATCGCCATTATTGATGTTCCCGCACTGGGGGGTGATCTCGGCGGCGTGGGCGAGTTGATGCTGGTCCCTTCCATTCTGAAACTGGTTCACGCCGGAGGACAGGATATGGAGATCCTCGCTTCCCGTCTGGGTGCGCTGCCCACCCCGGTCTTCGATACCCAGGTCGCGGCGGCGTTCACCGGGCACAGTATCCAGACCGGTTATGGAAACCTCGTGCTGGCGCTGCTGAATGTCCGCCTGAATAAAGACGAGGGATTCGCGGACTGGTCCCGTCGCCCGTTGACACCCTCTATGCGTGAGTATGCGGAAAATGACGTGCGCTATCTTCCGACGCTCCATACAAAGCTCGCGGCGTTCTTGGAGAAGCGGGGCCGCAGCCAGTGGGCGCAGGAGCAGACGGACCGCCTGCTGATGACCGCCGCCGAGGAGACAGCCCCTGAGGACCTCTGGCGGCGCGTCGGCGGACGCAATATTCTGGACGCTCGCGGGCTTGCGATACTTCGGGAACTGGCGCTCTGGCGCGATGAGGAGGCACGCCGCCGGGACAAGCCGCGCCGCTCTGTCGTAAAGGATGATTTTCTGATCGAACTGTCGCGCCGGGCGCCGCGATCCGCCGCCGACATCCTTGCGCTCCGCTCCGCCCCCCACAGTCTGGGCGAAAAAGCCGCCACGGTGCTGGCAGACCGTATCCAGAACGGGCTTGCCGTTCCGCCTGCCGAGCGTCCCCTGCCGGAAAATCCTCCTGCCCTCGACGAGCAGGGAAGTGTCCTGGTGGAACTCCTGACAGCCCTCATCCGCGCCCGTGCACTCGAATCAGACCTGCCCTCGACACTTATCGCAAACGGCGATGACCTCCGAAGTCTTGCCGCTCTCCGGGGACGAAGAAACGATGCCGCGCTTCGTGATCATCCCCTGCTGAACGGATGGCGCGGCTCGCTTGTCGGCGATTCGCTCCGAGGACTTCTGGCGGGGCAGCTTGCCATAGGCTGGGACAGTAAACGCAACCGTCTCAAAATGCTCCCTGTAGGGGAGCCGGTAGAGGAAAACGATCAAGACAGCGAATAGAGTCCACTAAAGCAGCCGCATTCCAATAAGCTAAAAGCCCGCTGGGAATTTTCTCAGCGGGCTTTTTATAATTTCGGGGTACATCGTAATAAGAGGTATAATGCTTTCATCATGAGACCCGAACGCGAATTACTCAAGGGCAGTACACCCACCCTTATTCTGGCGGTACTTGAAAACGAGCCACGGCATGGCTATGCCATTGCCCGCGAGATCGAGCGGCGCAGTGAAAGCACCTTATCGCTTGGCGAAGGTTCGTTGTATCCACAGCTTCATGCTCTTGAAAAGGCGGGACTTATCGCCGGAGCATGGGAAATGCCGCCTGGAGGAGGACCGTCACGCAAGGTCTACACGCTGACTGCAACAGGGCATTCGGAACTGGTGCATCGGACACGGAGCTGGCGTGATTTTGTCAGTGCTATCGAAGGTGTTCTAAAGAACGGAGGAGAGCCGGATGTTCAGCCAATTTAGCCCGAAGCAGGAAGGCGAAGAGATCACCCGTGTCGATCTACCAGGCGTTACTAACGATGCTGTATCTCATGAACGCGCCTTCGACCCCATAGAGCTTTATCTCTTCCAGGTAGAAGCGAAACTGCTCTCGCTGTCGCCGGAAGTGCGAGGGGTTGTTTTAGAGGAGATACGTCAGCATCTGCTCGACTCTGTCAGCGCCCGCCAGGAACTTGGTATGGCACAGGATTGCGCCACGCAGGAAGCGATTGCAAGGTTTGGAAATCCTGCTCGTATTGCCGCACAGCTCTCCCGTGTGTGGCGCGAAGAAGACAGCCTGTTTCCACGTGCCGCCTTTTCCCAGGCGCTTCTCTGGTTTGGCGGGTTAGGGGGAGTGTTTGGAACCCTTACTATTCTGAGCGTGATTTATCCCAGGAGCGTGTTTGCGCAAATCAACTCCTGGATTTTTGTATCTATGTTCTTTGCCTGTCCCCTGATTGCAGGGATACTGGTTGGGCAGCGAGCGCCGCGCCGTGCGGCATTTGGTACGCTGCTCGCCCTTGCGGCACTGATGTTTGTCTCTGTCCCGCTTGCGTGGATGGACCTGACATTGTGCCCCGATGGTCGGTGGCTGACGCCGGGCTTTCTCCCGTTCCTTTTTACTCTCTGGACACTTCCCGGCTGCCTCGCTGCTTCCCTTACCACGCTGGTCACTCATCTTCGTCGCCCTAAAACAGGGTAGAATAATTCTCTATGGTAACTCAGGAACAGGCAGACTCACTGATTGACGAGATTGATGAGGCGCTTGCCTCGCTGGATGGGCGAGATGCGGCGGTTCAGGCCGCGATGCGCCTAATCGCGAAGCGACTGCCGCACTATAACTGGGTCGGGGTGTATCTGCTGGATAACGGCGTTCTGAACCTGGGACCTTATGTGGGCGCGGCGACAGAGCACACGCTGATTTCGGTGGGACATGGCGTCTGCGGTACGGCGGTTGCGGAGAACCGCAACATGGTAGTCGAAGATGTGCGCACCCTCGATAACTACCTCGCCTGCTCCCTTGAAACCCGCTCGGAGATCGTGGTTCTGATCCGGGATATAAACACCGACCAGATTCTCGGGCAGATCGATGCGGACAGTCACACCGTCGGCGCTTTCGATACCTCCGACGAGCAGATGCTGGAGCAGATCGCCCTGCGCCTCTCTTACCGACTGCTGGACGCTGCCTGAGGCACACCTACTATGGATACAATCACGGGCCGTATCGTTTCCCTGCGGGTAAGTCTGCCGAAGAAAATGACCACGGCGGCGGGCAAAGAGTGGAGGAGCGCCATCGCCAAGGAACCTGTGGAAAAACCCGTGCTTTTGGGGCAGGAAAACCTGGCGGGCGACTACCAGGCAAACCGCAAGTATCACGGCGGACCCGACAAAGCGATCTGCGGCTACTCGGCGGAGCACTTTCCGTACTGGCTTGAGACGCTGGGAAAAGAGTTGCCCTTTGGGGCCTTTGGCGAGAATATCACCGTCGCCGGTCTTACCGAGGATATTCTCTGTATCGGGGATATTCTGGAGATTGGAAGTGGCGGTGTCCGTGTGCAGGTAAGCCAACCGCGACAGCCCTGTGCTAATGTTTCGAAGAGGTGGAATCGCCCGGATCTGCCGCGACGTATGGAAGAGACCGGCTGGACAGGATTTTACACGCGTGTTATCAACTCCGGTGAGATATCCCCCGGAGACAGCCTGACACTGCGCGAGCGTCCGCATCCCGGCTGGACGATTCTTCGAGCCAACCGCCTGATGTACGCGAAGGCTTTGGATGGCGCGCAGCTTACCGAGCTAAAAGAACTGGTCTTTCTATCGGCCGAGTGGAAACGCATCCTGGGAAGAAAACTCGCCCGACTTTAACGAGCCGGACGAGTTTCACACCGTGCTATTCGGTTACTCGACGCCCATCAGTTCGACATCGAATGTCAGCTCTGATTTCGCCGGTATGGTCGGGGGGCGGCCCTCTTCACCGTAGGCGAGCTGATAGGGAATTATCAGCTTGCGTCGGCCGCCCACTTTCATTCCTGCAACTCCCTCGTCCCATCCCTTGATGACCTCGCCCGCGCCGATGGTAAAGGCAAATGCCTCATTACGGTCTCTAGAGGAGTCGAACTTGGTTCCATCTTTGAGCGTACCGGTGTAGTGGACGGAGGCGCGAGTGCCAGGCTTGGCCTCTTTACCATCTCCGATCGTCATTTCCTCGTACTGCAGTCCGGAGGCGGTCTTTACGACCTTGCCATTTCCCTTGAAGGGATTCGGGTCGAAGGACTTGCCCGTGGGAGCCGGGGTAGACGTCACTGGAGGCGGTGTAGGCGCTTCCGGGGGTGCCTGGTTGACTACCGGGTCGCAGCCGAGGAGTGCCAGTGTCAGTGGCACACAGGCTGCGACCGAAAGCAGAAAACGATTCTGATTCTTGTTCATGGCGCGGGGTTTAACCTACTCCCAAAAGCTCGACATCAAAGATCAGGGTCGCATTCGGCGGGATGACGCCACCCGCGCCGCTCGCCCCATAACCCAAAGACGCAGGAATCGTCAGCTTGCGTCGTCCACCGACCTTCATGCTTGCAACGCCTTCGTCCCATCCCTTGATTACCTGGCCTACGCCAATGGTGAATTTAAAAGGGCTGTTGCGATCACGCGACGAGTCGAACTTGGTGCCGTCTTCGAGGGTGCCCGTGTAATGTACGGTAACCACTTTGCCTTTTTCGGGTGAAGGGCCAGTGCCCTCTACAATGTCTTCGTACTGCAGTCCTGATGCGGTTGTCACTTTTTTGTTTCCTTGTGTTGTTGGGGTTTCAGCCGGTTTTTCCGGAGTTGGCGGTACCGGCGGCGTTACCGGAACGGGAGGGGTTACGACGGGCGGCGTCTCCACGGGTGGTGTTACCGGCGGTGTCACGGGAGGGGTCTCCACGGGCGGTGTCACCGGTGGCGTTTCCGGAACCGGAGTGACTGTCGGTGGCTTGGGGGCCCCGCCGCTCGGAAGCCGTACATTGACCTGGGTCAGCACGCCTGCCAGCCGGTGAGCCCAGGACTTCGCCAGTGTCAGGGGGTCTGTTCCGCCTGCGGCTGCCGTCTCTTTATCTACCGTTACCAGTTTGATGTCGCGAACATAGACTGTCGGGCCATACTTCGTCTCCTTGACGGAAACATCCTTCGTCGTAAGGTCATGAATCGCCAGTATCTGCGTCAATCGGTCCTGCACGGCATCTGCCCGCTGTACGGGAGACAGCTTGCCGGAAGGGGTTCGAAACCGAAAAATGACGATGTCACCCAGCACGATCTCCCCCGGGGGGACCGCCTGTGCCGAGGGGGACAAAACAGCACCTAAAGTAGCCACACCTAAAGCAGCGACAAAGCTGCGTTTAAAACTAGATTTCAAAATTTGCTCCTTGCACGAGGGACCTTTCCCTGTAGAACCTATCAAGGTTACCCTGAATGGTCTGCCGCCACGCGTTCACCACCGATAGCCATGGTACTGGGTATTCCGGAGGTACCTGCTGCGGAAAGCTGGTCCGCCGCGGTGACTCCCGCGACGAACCCGGTCGACCAGGCGGCCTGCAGATTATAGCCGCCGACTGGCCCTGCGATATCCAGAACCTCCCCACACAGGTAGAGGCCACGAACTTTGAGCGAGCGCATGGTGCGCGAATCTACTTCGGACAGCGATACACCACCCGCGACCACCTCGCCGCGCTCCAGCGGGACATGGCGAACGCGTCCCAGATTCCAGCCTTTAATAGTCTGTACGAGACGGTTGCGCTCTTTTGCACCCAGATACGCCCCTTTGACCGTACTGTCTACCTGAGCCGCATCAAAGATAGGCTTTACCAGGCGGTTTGGGGCGATCTGTTCCACGAAGTCGGAGACGGCGCGTCTTGGAAACGCTTTTGCCTGCTCGATCAACCGATCCCGCACGGATTCGAAGGACTCCTCCGGCAGCAGGTCTGCCTCAATACTGCTGTCGTTTGGAATCGCCTCGGCTATCTCCCGTGCGACGCCGAGTGCAGCAGGACCACTGACCCCTTTATGTGTCCAGAGAAGATCGCCATGCCAGCGCATTAGCTCCTTACCCGCAGTGCCATCCGGGTTGGTGCGCCGGGCACGGAGTATACAGTCCCGAAGCGCGATACCGCTCCACTCCGCAGGAGGAGTGGGCTGGAGATAGAGCGGCGCTAAAGCCGCGCGAAGCGGCACCAGGGAGTGCCCAAGGGCCTCCAGCCACCGCCAGCCATCGCCGGTTGTCCCAGTGGCCGGGTAGGAGGAACCGCCCGCTGCCACAATCAACTGGCGTGTATCGATACGGTCACCGTTCGCCAGCAGGACGCCGGTTACTGCGCCGTTCTCAGTTTCGATCTTCGTCACGGCGGCATCAAGCCAGACGCGGACTCCCGCATCCCGCAGATGTGCCTCCAGAACCGCGACCACATCCTTGGCATCCGCAGGAGCGACGGGGAAAATACGCCCGTCGGGCCGAGTGTAGGTCTCCATTCCCTTGTCCACGAGCATTTTCAGGAAGTCTTCGTTGGTAAATCGGTAAAACGAGGGCTGCAGAAACCGTCCTTCATTGAGGCGGAACTTACCGCGAATATCCTCCATCGGTCCGGCGTGGGTGACATTGCACTTGCCGCCGCCCGAGATCAGGATCTTGGTGCCCAGGCGACTCTTCTTCTCCAGCAGGAGAGTAGGGACGCCGCGCGTCGCCGCGGCGTAGGCGGCAATCATACCCGCGGCACCGCCACCGACCACAACGATGCCCTGTGTCCAGTCCGTCGTCATGGTGT
>JAZKEA010000190.1:28557-30955 GCA_040387315.1 Armatimonadota bacterium
CGGCGCAGACGGTCGTGTATCGCGTCCCATTCCGGGGTGTATGGCGGCTCCTCAATCACGATCCGTTTGACACCTGCCGCGTCCAGTCTGCGGAGCGCATCAAAGAGACGCTGGGCATATCCCTCAGCGGAATCGGGCATCGAGATAAACAGAACCGGCAGAGCTGTCCCCGAATTTCCCCGGCTCAGCAGCCCATCGCCGCTTCGAAGAGTACCAGGTACTGCGGAGGCAGGAACGATCACAACGGGAGTGTGGGGAGCGTAGTGTCGTGCGCGCTGTCCAGGAGAACGCGCCACCTCTCCTCTGAAAAGAGGCCCCTCTGCCAGGTCACCGAGCACATCACGTATCTGCGCCGCCAGAATCATGCCGGGCCGGAGGATGCGCGGCGGGCTCTGGGAAACATCCACGACTGTGGACTCAACACCCACCTGGCACGGCCCACCGTCCAGTACCAGCAGATCCTCCACAAAGGGTCCGAGGGAGTCGGCGACATGCTGGGCGGTCGTCGGAGAGACCTCTTCCGAGCGGTTTGCGGAAGGGGCTGCTATAGGCAGCCCGGTACGGCGCAGCAGTTCGAGCGCGACCGGGTGCGAGGGAAGCCTAAGCCCAACGGTCTCGCCGCCCGCCGTGACAATCTCCGGCACCGCTACCGATTTAGGAACGACCAGGGTAAGGGGGCCGGGCCAGAAGCGCCGGGCAAGCGCTTCCGCTTCCGCTGGCCATTCGCGGACAAGCGGGAAAACGCCATTCGTGTCCGCAATGTGAACGATAAGCGGATTACTGGCGGGGCGGCCTTTAGCGGCGAAAATACGCGCGACCGCGTCACTCTGGAGTGCGTTTGCACCCAGCCCGTAGACCGTTTCTGTTGGAAAAGCCACGAGCTGTCCCAGGCGAAGCCGGGCAGCGGCTTCGTCCATTCCCTCCGCCGCCGGGACGACTCTTACCGCTCTTTTTACTGCGACACTCACACTGTCATTGTATCGTGTCGCTCCCCCGTACTATTAAGGAAGTCTTGCCTTCTTACGCAGCTGGCCCCATTCCGCCGTAGTTACCCGCTCCTGACCGCCGTCTAAATAGATAACCTGGGTCTGCGCTTCCTCCTCAGGCGTGGTCGTGTCAAGCGGTCCATACAAGGCGATTACCTCCGCAGGATTGGTAAACGACCTCAAGCGCTTCCCGGAAAGAGCCGGATTGGGCAGATACACCTTCTTGCTGCGTACGCTGACGAACATCGTCTCCCTTGACACATACTTCGGAAACAGGGCGGTACGAAACGCCTCCGGTGTTTTCATAGGGGGCAGGAGACCGTTGTGGTCTGCGGAGTAGACCTGCGCTGCCTGAAGAAGTGACGAAAGATGCGTATCGTCTGCAGTTACCGTTTTTCTGCCTGCCTTGGAGGCGGCCCCGGCACTGCCATCCTTCAGCGCTGCGACGCTCCGCGCTTTATCCGCCCGTGCTTTTTTTGCCTCACCCGCCATCTCCTGTGCGGAGCTCAGCAGGAACGCAAAGAATCCGAAGACGGCAATCGCGGTGGCGAAGCACCCCATGGTTTTACAGCCTAGCGCCCGGTCATACAATGGAAAATGGCCTCATATTCTATCTTCGGTCGCCAAGAAAACTTTCCTCAACCCTGCTGCACTGTTTTGCCGGATTAGTCGGTTCCGGCGATAGGGGAGTTACCGTTGCCCGTCCATAGCCCGTGTGCTATACTTCTGGGCAACGGAAACGGGCACAAATGCCCCTCCGGGAAGGATTTTATGATGGCAGGAGAAGACCTCGTTTACATTGATGGCGCGTACGCAGCAAAGGCGACCGCGTCTCTCCCTCTGTTTGACCATGGATACCTCTATGGTGATGCAGTATTCGAGGGGGTCCGCTCTTACAATGGGCGCGTTTTTCGTCTGGATGAGCATCTAAAGCGTCTCTTCTTTTCGGCCCATGCTCTCGGCTTTAACGTCGAATCGATCACGTTCAACGACGTTCGCAGTGCGGTTCTGGAGCTCTGCCGTCGTAATAACCATGCGAACGGCTATATCCGCGTCACCATGTCGCGCGGCACGGGTCTTGGTCTCGATCCGGCCCACATAGAGCAGCGACCTCGCCTGATAATCTCCACTCAGGAGCTGCGCCTTTACACCAACGATTCCTACGACGCCGGCCTCACGATGATCACCTGCGCGACCCGTGTGCCGTCGGCGGATGTGATAGACCCGCGCATTAAAGGCACCGGTAAGTACATCAATAACATTCTCGCCAAGATGGAAGCCAATCGTGTCGGCGCGGGCGAGGGTCTGATGCTGAATGCACAGGGCCATGTCGCCGAGGCGACCGGTGACAATATCTTCATTATCACCGAGGGGAAGATCGTGACCCCACCGACATCCGCGGGTTGTCTGAA
>JAZKEA010000191.1:0-5655 GCA_040387315.1 Armatimonadota bacterium
AATAGTTTGGCTTCTTAGCTGTGCGTTTTGGCGAGCCCCCGCTTTTATAGTCAAGAGGGTTGGAGAGTGAAAGAAAAGTAACCGCGGGCAGTGGTGACGCTGTCGCGGACAGCGTCACCAAATTCCTGTCGCCTATGACATCGGTAATGTTGAGCAGATACTCTGCCTCGACGGTTCGCATAACCGGGTTGAGGCAGTCTATGCCGGGGCCAACTTGATGATGCGTCCGCCGGGGGCGTACCACTCGACGATATAGACACTGCCATCCGCGCCGGTACCAACGCCGTGCGGGCTGTTGAACTTGCCCTCGTGGATCTTGTCGGCGGGCAGGTTGGGCCATCCGGCGCGGCCTTCACCGGGCCATCCCTCGGCACCCGCTTTGGAAATAGGCTCATTCTCGCCGACATAACCGATAAGGTTGTCGTCGCCATCGAGCACCGCGAGTCGGGCGAAAAGCTCGGGCACATACAGTAGGTCGCCGTGGACCGCGAAGTCGCAGGGATGAATCAGGAAATCCTCGCCGAAGGAGCGCTTGAACTTCCCGTCGCCGTCATAGACCTGAATGCGGCGGTTAGCCCGATCCGTGATGTAAAGCTCCGGTTCTTTGTTTCCCCGCGTGTCGAAAAAGATCGAGTGCGGGCAGGCGAACTTCCCGGCAGCGCCTTCCGTGCCGTTGATGCTGGCGATATAAGAGCCGCTTTTGTCGTAGCGGTGGATATGACCTGACGCGTAGCCGTCGGCCACCCAGATATCGCCGTTTGTTGGGTTCTGCGTGGCCCAGGTCGGGGCATACTTGCCGCCGTCCGCGTAGACCGCAATATCCGGTTTCTCAATGGTCTGTACGGTCTCGCCCGCAAGCGTGACCTTGGCAACTCTGCCGCTCGACTGATCCGTCAGCCAGAGATACTCCGTGCCGTCCGCCTCCTCGACAAGGCGCAGTCCGTGGGCCTGCGGGAAATCGTCGCTGAAGGAGCGAACGAGATTGCCCTGTGGGTCATAGACAAGCACTGCCGGGGTCGACTGGTGAAAGACATAGATGTGCCCGTCTTTAGACTCGGCGACGCCGTGGGTACGTCCGTTTTCCCGGCTCGGGGGAGTATCCGGCGTCTTCGCCCAATCTTCAATCCAGTCGTAACGATTTTTCCCGTCGCTGACAATCATAGTCGCGCTCAGCCTCCGCTTTTATAAGGTTGTTCCGCCCTCAGGTTCGGCTTCCGCATGCCCGCTTCCTGCGCTCTTTGCGGGAGACGACCGCTGCAGACGGTTTATCAGTGTCTCCGAGATCCGCTCCAGCGTCGCCTCGCTCCAGGGCCCGACACGGTTCTCGGCAACGGAAAGCAGAATACGCCGCTCCCGGTTAAACAGGGTTATTTCCATGGCTCCCGGTTCGCGTCCCTTCTTAACATTCCAGCGGATACTGCCGGGATGTGTCACGGAAGGTCCGCGCGAGACCACGCGAAGCCCCTCGGCCTCACAGGACTCTTCGATGGCGCGTGCCGCATCCGCCAGGGGAACCGTTCTGGGAAGATCAATCTCGTCGTAGGTCATAAGGGTTTATCGTACCAGAATCATCGGGCGGTCCAGGGTGCCATACGGCGTTTCAATGCGCTTGCCGGGCCAATGAGAGGTATGGTGGGTCAAAACTTCGGGTGCGCCCCCAGGCGCAGCGGCGATAATGGTATCCTCGGACTTCGTGCCGGTAATGGACGGATTCCAGGCGAATGCCTGAGACGCCTGCACGACTTCATTGCTGTCGGGCTTGCCACGGTACTCGCGGGCCGTGTAGCCGGTTGCGCCTCCCTGGTGGTGCAGCATCCATTCGTTGCCGTACCCGGTTTGGGCATAGGCGGCCTGCGCTCGCGCAAAGACTTCTGCGACACTGAGACCCGCCGCCGTGGAGGTGTTCAGAACCGTGTCCACATAGCAGACGGCGTCGTGCTTTTTTGCCAGCTCGTGAGGAAGTGAGCCAAAATGGACGATTCGGGTAACCGAGGCAGTCAGTCCGAAAGCGTTCGCGCCGGTAACGAGCATCACTGCTCGGTTCACGGTTTTATCCGTCGGGATCGGATGACGATACCGCTCCATGCGCTCGTCGGAGGCGATCAAGGTCAGCCAGGGGACGATGCCTTCATCCTCCAGGAAATGATCCAGGACGGCACCGACTTCATGCTCCGTCATTCCGGGCTCGATGGCGCGCGCCGTCGTCTCCATCGCCACGGAGGCGGTTTGACCGAGCCAGCGATACCGCTCGATCTCGGTCGGCAGCAGCGGCAGACGCAGCGCCTTCCCATCGGCAGGGGAGAGAAGCTGCGCGCCGGAGATCGGCATATCAGCCGCAAGAACCCCACCGGGAGTTCGCTTCATCGCCTCGGCGGCAAGATCATATGAATACCAGGGACCGGTGACAAACTCAAAGCCCTGCTCCTCTAACTGCTCTTCCTGCGTCAGTCGCGGCTCCTCGATATTGTCACAGAGAAGATACTTTCTGCCGTCGGCGGTGTACAGAAGATGTCCGACCCCGTATTCGCCGCCTTTTCCGACCCGGTTGCTGCGTCCGCAGGTCGCCCAGGCGAAATTATTCTTCCCCGAGATCATCAGCCCGCCCAGACTGCGCTCCGCAAGAAAGGCCGCGATACGTCGATCTTTTCCCCTGACTTCGTCCGCAGATACCGTTAGTTTCATAGTAACCTCGTTTCCGCGCAACAAATGAGGATTCCTGCGTGACGTATAATAGGGCCAGAAATGTATCCTATTGCCGCCCACAGGAGTTCGCGTTCATGAGTTATTCCCCTGGTGCCTATGTGCCCCCCCCTCCCGCCCCCGCGAAGCGAGGACGGTCGCCGTGGTTTTTTGTCGGTATGGGCTGCCTCGGGCTGGTCCTGATAACGCTAGGGTTGGTTGGTTACGGCGCGTATCAAATGGTAACCGCTATCAATCGTCCGGTCACGAATGACGAGGTCGTGCGCTCCCTGGGAGGCGTCCCTATCTATCCAAACGCGAAGCTGGATATGGCGACAACCAAGGTGATTCAGGGAACTGCCGCGATGACACGGATGATCACGGGTAAGCAGACCTTTGCCGCTGGGGTATTTCGTACGTCGGTAACCCCCGATCAGGCGGTCGTCTGGTATGATGTCGAACTCAAGAAACTGGGTTATGAACCGACTAATGCCAGACAGCCGAGCATCGGTCAGAAGATGGAAAACCAGGTCATGCACCAGTATTTCAAGAAAAAAGCGAAAGAAATCGTGATTGTGCAGGCGGGTGTCGTCCCGGAGGATAAGAAGACGGACCCGGCTGACGCGACGATGCTCATCGTGATGCGGATGATCGGGGCGAATCCAACGTCCGGCGCATCCGGTAAGGAGTTCGTGCCGGACGCGCCCTTAAAGAAGTAGTCTTACCCAGCCCGGACGAGGCTTTCGAGCGCACTGACGTAAATCTCGAAGGCGCGCCGGCCGGCGACGGTGGGGGTGTACGTGGTGCGCGGCTTCTTGCCCACGAACTCCTTGTGGACCGTGATGTAGCCGTGATCTTCCAGAACGGTCAGGTGGGTGGATAAGTTGCCGTCGGAGACGCCGAGCGCGGACTTCAGGAAGTTGAAGTCCGCTCCCCCCGAAGCCATCAGGCTCGACATGACCCCCAGTCGTACTTTCTGGTGGATGACATCGTCAAGCGCATCTAATTTTCTTACGGTAGCCATGATCTAATTCGTGTTAGGAGCGGGGCGGGTGCCAAGCTCGGTTCGTGCGTCCTTGATTACCAGCCGTATTTATTGCCCATCCAGAGCCCGTACACAATATGGAAGCCGCCAAAGGTGACCGCCATCATCGCTCGCGGCCCGATAAACCAGCCCTGCGGTATCAGAAGCGTGAGAAACCCCGCCGCCAGAAACGCCCAGCCGAGCCCCGAGACCTCGCGTATGGAAAACATCCCCACAGACAGCAGTGAGACGGCGTAGCAGAGCATCCACGCCCCGTAGATATAGGCTCCCATAGATTCCGGGTTGCGGACGTAAAAAAGCGAGAACGTCATCGCTGCCAAAAAACCGGGCGCTGCCGCACGGGTCAGATGCTTGCCGAGTGGCGAAAAGGCCGTCTTCCCAAAGCGAGCCGCGCGGCGTTTTGTAAGTACGATGTCGGTTGCGAGTGACAGCAGGAAAACCGTTCCCCATACCCCGAGAAAGAGAAACTTCCAGGCGAGGCTTGTGGTGGTTATGCCCCGTACCACGGTCTGCGTCAGTAAACACCCCGCCAGCGCGATCAGCCCTACCACAACGCCGGAAAGCCCCGAAAGGGTAGAGTGCTTGGTGGACCGCTCCATCGCCTGCCGGATAACACGGAGATGCTCTTCCGCTTCTCCCGCTGAGGTAACGATGCGAAAGACCGGCTTAGGCTGCTGCTGATACATACGTGCGTTACATACTCCGTCATCTATAGGGAGAATTACGGCCTGTCTTTGTCTCGCAAAGTGCTTATTTTCAGCATAACATACCTACAGGGTGACGTCAATGTCGTTCGCTGCTGCGGCAGTGCAGTCGAATCACGAGGCAGATAAATTTTCCTGAATATTCCTTTTCCCTGGATTTTGTAAGAGTTCTGTAAAGCGGCATTGATAAGGTGGTACCGTCAGGAGAAGGCATTTGATGTACCAGGCGGTTATGGGCGCGGGTGAAGCAGGCGATTCGGGATGTATTGTGTCGGTGACTTTTGTCGGCCCGGATGTGCTCTGCCGCGCGTTCATTGGTCTGGTTCATGGTCGCCGGTGGCGGAACTGTCTTATGTCCTGCCCGCAAAGCACCCTATCTCTAACGGACGAAATTCCTCTAACCACCTTTGACAAAAAGGGGGAGGTGCTCGTATTCATCTCGTCGGGAGGCCCGGAACTTCACTCTCTGCTTTCCTCCTCCTCGGCAGAACTTCGGCGACAGTGGGAGGGCTACGGTTCCCGATTGGTGCTTATCCGTTTCGGTGCTGAAAACGCCGCTTTGTATCCTGTCTGGTTCCGTAAAAACAACCCGGTGGTTGTCAATGCCGACTCGGACCCCGAGACGCTGCTGAGCGCATTGGTTACCGCGGCGCAGCGTCAGCCCGCAGCTCTCAATACATCAGAGGACGCACCGATCTTCAAAGGGGGCTCCGTCCAGTCCGTTCCTAAGGAAGATCAGGGCCTGTCGGAGCGCGAAAAGGAACTGGCGGGTCTCGCCGCCGCGGGGCTGTCCAACGCGGAGATAGCCAGCCGCCTTTCTATCTCCTTGACGACGGTCAAATGGCATCTCCAGCAGGTGTTCGCGAAGCTGAAGATCAAGCGCCGAGATCAAATCTCACGTTCCGACTATTTGCGGTGAAGGTTTTCCGAATCGCCAGAATGCCATTTTTCACTCTTAACCCAGTTAGGTACACAGAGTATTGACAGAGCGTCCTGTGACCTGTATAACTTTCCATTCCCTCTGAATTGGCAGCCTGGTTTGCGTAACTCTGTTCCTCTTTTCAATATCAACGGCCCACGATGCGTCCGGCGACGCTTAATCCTGTTCATAGGGGACGTCGAATGATCGTTCGGGGACCGCTCCTGAACCCACGCGCGGACGGCGGCGTAGACTTCTGGCCCGACGGCGCTCTCTGGGGTGGGAGTGACGGGCGCATTCGGTTCGTC
>JAZKEA010000192.1:0-5161 GCA_040387315.1 Armatimonadota bacterium
CTCCAGATACTCCATGGCATCGGTTACGCACCGTGTCACGAGAAACACATCGTACGCGGATTTGACGAGTGGAATGCTGTTTTCGTCGGCGATCAGGACGCGCGGTGTTTTACCGTTCTGGTTTGCGGTCGCACCTTCCATGAACTCGGTTCGGCAGCCAAAAGGGATTCCCCCGCCGACGTAGAAGCCCTGCTGAAACTGGCTTTCCATCTTGGTGAGGGTCCACTGCCGAACCTGAACCGGATACATGCCGTCGAGGAGCTGCGTCATCTTCTTAGCGGCGTATCCTGCCAGATCATCCGTGAACTGTTCGCGGACCATTTCGACGCGTACGCCCGCCTGCCGAAGCTGCCACTCGATGATCGTGTAGGCATCGCCGCGCCCAAGGCGGCTCATATAGGAGACGATAACGACATCGACCTCCCCAGCCTTTGCTGCGGCGATCAGTCGGTTTAGATCCGGTCGCTTCTCCTTCGTTCCGCTCCATCCATCGTCAGAGTAAACCGCGGTAATACTGCCGCCGCGCTCGCTGACGTAGGTGCCCGTGATGTCCCGCTGAACATCAATCGTGGAGTAGTCCCCTTCCGCCTGGTCATCGGTAGAACAGCGCAGGTAGGCGGCGTACCGGAGCGGCTGGGTAGCCGCTCCTTTGCTCTTTGTGATGGCATTACGCCGCATGAGCCACCTCCCGACCGGTCAGCGGCAGTGACGGAACGAACTGCCCCTCCGGTCCGGTAAAGCGGTGTCCCGAGGCTTCATCCGCACGCCGATAAGTCAGAAGAGCGGACAGCAGACAGGCAAGTGCCATATCCGCTTCAAAGGCGGACATGCTGGAGGAGGTAAAACGAACGTCGATGTCAGCCCGTGTCGAGCCTTTTCCGCTGTCCGTCACCTGTTCTGAGGCTGAGATGCTCATATCGCGCACGCTCCTTCGCTCTGCAGTGTCTCCCGGTAAAGACAGGTCACAAGAACATGATGGGCGAAGGCGAGCGCCTCGTCGGTGTGGCTGTCCAGAGCGTCACGCAGGTTGCAGAGCGTCTGCCGGTTCTTGTACTGCTCTGCTCGAAGCGGCCCGCAGAAGCATTCGTACTCGGACAGGGTATCGCAGACACCAGCTCGAACGTGCCGCACCAGGGCGTCCGGTCGTGCAGGATCAAGGAACCCATTGATGCGGATGGTGCCGGGATTGGAGTAGAAGCGACCGATAACTACCTCGCGCTGCTCCAGGGTGAATCGCTCCAGAAAGAGGCAGGCAGGTACCTGCCGTCGTGACCGTTTCAGAGATGGTGAGGGTGCCCCTGCCGCTATTCTAGCGATAGGCGCATTGAGACAGGTGCTGAAGTTCGGCGTCTGTGTAGACTTGTTCATGCCCGGCGTCCTCCGAGCGCTTTTCGCAGTGCAGCGACCTCATCTTTGGTAAACAAACTAGAACCGAAGTAGGCAGCATGATGCAAAATCCTGGTATCGCCGGGCCTACGAATTGTTGAGGAAGGTCTTGACGGTTTGGGCCGTTGGAGGTACGATACGTTTGTCATTTTTTACTTTCTTGTGTTGCAATCACAGGTAAGAACATTGGTATTGAATTGGCTTCCACCGGCAAAGTGGAAGCCTTTTCTGCTTTCAGGAGTACTGAAAGCGGTCGCTCCGATAAAAACACAAAACCGCTGCACAGTGCCGACCAAGGCTGTGCAGCGGTCTTTATGCCGTGTTCGTCTAAGAAGATTCATGCGGGGCGACGCACTGGACGAAACAACGACGGAAAACTGAACGAGTTCGCTGGTCGGCAGAACAGATCATTCTGTAATTGGAATGCCAATTACACTCACAGTATACACCATGTAATTGGAATGCCAATTACTTTATGGATTTATCTCTGAATTTTTTCACGGCGGATCTGTTTCTGCAGCGATTAGAGCAATATTTTTGATCCTGCCTGCCATTAGCAACGAAAACTGAACTACAGATGGGGCACCGGCGAAAAACCTCATACCCGCGTGCTAGTTCTTGGACCAGTTCACTGACAATAGCCCGGGCTGGTCCGCTATGTGGTCCCTGCCAAACAACTTTCAGTGGCTTAGAGTCCCTCATCGGCTCGTCCATGTGCCTCCAACCCAAAACGGGGCGCAGGTCGATAGCTAGTCGATTCAGTTGTTCGAATGCCCTAATCCAAGGAATAGAAGGGCTGTTGAAGGAAACCTCCTCATTATTGCCCATCACGTCGTACTGCAGGTCGCGGTCTGCCATTGAATCCATCAGTGTGCGTACCATCCACTGTAACCCAGCAACGTCATACAACCCCTTGATGTACAATTCTGGGGTATCCGATGAACGACTAGACCAACTCCCGTAATCAATCCAAGTTTCAAACAATGGCGTGCCATCTTGATTTTTAGGCAATCGCCATCCAAATAATAGGAGCACTAGCCATTTGTCGATTTCGCTACCAATAGGGTCTCCTGGATTAAACTCCAGTTGGTAATAATGTGTGAGAATGTGAACGTCTTTGTCTTTTGGTCCAAAAATTGACATCGTTTCAATCCTTCGCAAGCTGATCGTGTGCCAACTTAAGGACGTTCCTTAATCTTCTCTTCGTGCTTCTGTTCTTTCCAATCAGATTTATAGCCTTCGCGCTCGGCTTTTTCTCGGATCGCTACCCCAACGTTTCGAGACGCCGGCAGCCCGTTCTTCTCGTGTAGAAAATCGATCATATCCTGCTCTTTGTCGTCGGGCCGAAATGCAATAACTCGCCGGTCACTTGGCATTTGTAACTATCCCTCTCTATATAGTGTAACCCGGTGTAAACTCGGTGTCAATTATTTTGATATATCGCTTGACTCGGTGTATACACTGTGGTATCGTAATGGTGTATATACGGTGTATACACCATAGCAAGGTATCAAAATGAACGCCACCACAACCGCCACCCGAACCGAATACCTCACAGCCGCTCAGAAGAGCCTGCAGACCACCATCAGCCGCGGCGAGACCCTCTTTGCAGATGGCTACAGCATCGAGCCTTACGCGAACCGTCCCGGTGTCTACAGTGTGGCCCGTGCCGAGAACGATTCTCGCCCGGTGCAGGCAGGCGACACGCTTTGGAACGATGTCGACGTAGCGAACCAGGATTGCACCTGCAAAGCCTTTGAGTTCCACGGCACATGCAAGCACCTGATCGCCACCAACAAGGTTGTTGCGAACGCTGCCCGCCTCATGGCTCCCTTCATGCCGGTTATTTCGCTATCATCGCAAGACAAGCCGATGCAGCGAGGCTTCGCAAGCGTCGAAGCCTTCGAGAAACAGCGAGACGCGGATTTCGGATAGCCCGAAACGCAGAAAGGCGGGGAGAGGCCTAATCTCTCCCCGCCACTGACCACTAAGCGGTCACTAGGGGCTCTCACCTTCCCCTGGATGCGACCACCAACCGCGGCCCAGCCGCATAATCGAAAGGTAGGTTTCCCATCATGCGAACTGCTTTATTAGACACATCGGCCCCTGCAAATGTTGCCGGAAACAGCCGGAAAACAGGGGCTGCGCCTCTTGTATCCACCGTGGCCGCTGGTAGTGCTGGCACAAGTCGAAAGAAAGAGAAGAAGGCCAAGAAGGAGAAGGGCAATCAGCCTTTGACCATCCTTGATCTGGTTCGCCAGGTCGCGGCGGCAGGCGTCGAGATCGACCGGAACAGCGTCGGCTTGTCGACAGATTCCGATATCGATCACGATCTCGCAGAGTACCAGGAGAACGGGCACGTAACAGACGTTCACTGTCCCGAAACCCTTCGGGACATGCTGTCCTCAGACGGTGGCGGATCGCCTGCAAGTATCGTGAAGGGGTACTTTGCGTACCGCGAGGCGCGCCGCCGCTACTGCCAGAAGCTACAGCAGTTCATCACTGCCGTCGAAGCCGATGATATCCAGCGTGACCGCGAAGAGATGCCCCTCCTGCCGCTGCCCAAAGGCGAGGGCAAAACCGTTGGAGCGAGAGCGGCAGGCTATCTCCTCCAGCAGATGACGCACATGGGGGCTCATCTGGCCTTTGATGACGAAATAGGAGGGAAGTGGATCGCAGAAGAGATAGGCAACACCTACATGGAGACCTGCGACCGGGAAACCGTCCTCGCTCCCTGCGCCCGCTCCTATGAAAGCGCCGCGGCCTTTGGCATGGCGATCTTCGGACCGGATCTCGTTCCCGACACGGATGCAGATGGGGGGCATTGCCTGGACGCCTTCACCCTGGCAGCGATCTATCTGAAAGCGAGCTACCAGAAATCCCCCGCTGTAGACCTCCTGCAGATGGCTGCCATTGTCACACAAGAAATGGTGGAGGAGGGCGCACAGAGCGAAGCCTAAAGCCTTGCAGCGGCTTTCCGTGGCATACAATCTGCCCGGAGTATCAGTGTCATTATCAGACTAGATACGGAAGATGGCAGGGGCGCGGCTGCTGGACCAACGCGCTAGGAAATCACAGGATAACATGCCACTCATCAAACGAAAAACCAGAACTAACAGAGCGCCGCGAGGAAGCCGGATCGATCAGAGACTTCTTGCCGTGACCATCGAAGATGCTCGGGAGCGACTTCCCGCCTTTGCCTTGATCCTTGAGGGGAGCGCGCTTGCCCCGCATTATCTTGACGGGGATCTGCTCACCGTCTGCCCCAATGCCACTCCTGCCCCTGGTGAGGCTGTTGTGGCGCTGGTACGAGGGCAATACGTCTGCATGCTGATGAATGCGGACAACGATCTATACGCCAATCACGGCGAGTTCATCCAGCAGGGCTCTTACACCGTGGCCGGCGTCGTGCTGGACAGGACGCCCAAGAACTGACAAAAAAAATGACCTCTTGTAATTAGATACGAGAGGTCATTGATACTCTAAGATGATTTCCAATCACATCTGCGAAGCTGGATCAGGCAAGGTACAGGGTATTACTATTTCATATATCTCTAGGAACTTTTCCCTGTCTGGAGATGCTTTGGTTTTTTCACCTCGAACATCCGTATGAGATCGGTTTTGCGGTATAGGTGTATGAGCAACGGACTGGCTTGGTAAATCGCGAATACCCTGTACCGGCAGCCTTACAACTGCATATTCTTCTGGCGGTTTTCTGGTTCCCAACCTTGCTTCTTCTGCAGTTGAATACTTATCCCAATTCGTTGACATCCCG
>JAZKEA010000192.1:5171-6503 GCA_040387315.1 Armatimonadota bacterium
AATGAGGCTTTCCGTTACGTAGAAGAGTCCAATGGACACGGTAGAAAAGAAAGTCACTACCAGGAATCTCTTCTACGTCCCATTTTGTGACTGATTCATCTCCTACTTCCTCTTCCACAATTTTCTCGTTTGTCTCATTAAGAGCCAATCATTTGAAACAGAAATGTCTAAGGTACCTTGAACATTCGCACCTTGCGTACCTGATCCGTAGTAAGTAACAGTGGCTTTGGGGTCTTCTGGAAAATTGATAAGTAAGGTAGATCCTGCATTGTCCCAGTATAAATCTATACTGCCCTCTGGGCCGTTATTGATTTGAGGTGTGAGTACAATTCCATATCCTGACGCAACGATTTCGGTTGCATTTGCGAGGAGAAATTTACATGATCGCTCCCATGTCCCACGCTTATAAGGAGGACTTCCCTCCCCATCCCAGTCGTCTTCGAGCTTTAGTATCCACTCAGATTTCTCAACTGCTTTCTTGAGTAAATTCAGCTCATGAGGAATCAAGAGGCCAAGTAAAGTAGTGTTAGAGCGACGGGTTCTACCATCAACTGATCTTACAACTTGCATCCCATAGATATCGCATTCGTCGTATTCAGATACACCAACGGGATGTAGAACCGAGTTAACTTTGCTTACTTTGAACTCGGGAGCATGCCATTTTGACCAAGCCGGATCTGCGTAAGGCCAATTCTTAATAGAGTGTGTCATTCCTAAATAAACCTCTTCGGAGTAAGTTCTGGGACTTCCGATTTTTTCAGTATGCTCGCTGATGCCTTTGATTTTTTCAAAGCACGCTCAAGGCGTTTAGCTAAACGTTCAACATCCGTTGTTGAAAGCATTAAGTGCATCTCTTTTTGCGTAGAGTTTTCGAAATATTCTAGACTCAACGTGTGAACAATCAAACCCGCCTTTACTTCAGTTGCATCCTTGTCATAGACCTGGCGAATGTCAGTTACAACATTTGAATCCATCAAAATCGACTGAAAATCATAAAGCAACTCCCGAACTTTTGACATCAGACCGATAACGCTATCAGGTGCAAGTAACCTCTCTATGATTTGTCGCCTATCCTCCCATTGCTTTTGGGATTCATCATCCCATTCATCATAAAGATTTAAGCTGTCTTCGGCACCTTCAATTGTTGCAGAAATGTCATAATCAACATTCCTTAGTACCGAATGAAGTTTGATGGCTATCGAAATCGTAGATTCGGCTTGATTGACAGACACCTCTTCAATGTCTTCGGAGCATTTCTCAGCCAAATCCTCGATGTCAGAGGCAGGCTTTGCCAGTTCAAGCCAGGTGGCTATCTTGTCGAGTCGATCCAAA
>JAZKEA010000193.1:0-8484 GCA_040387315.1 Armatimonadota bacterium
GCTTCTAGGCAAAAAAGGCGTCGGCAGTGATCGGCAGCCCCCGCCCGAAAGGCCGCTGCAGACCGGTTCTATCGGCTACCATCTACGGACCGGGGAGCACAATCTTACCGCCTACGACTGGGACTGCTACCTCAATTTCGCGGATAAGCATCTACGATGACACGAATCACTGAACTTAACGTCAATAACACCCGCTATCCCGCCAATGCGGATGCCGAGCGGACCCTGCTGAGCGTTCTCAGAGACGACCTGGAGCTTACCGGCGCGAAGTACGGCTGCGGTGAGGCCCGCTGCGGCGCGTGCATCGTCCTCATCGACGGGCAGCGGACCCCGTCCTGCATCACCCCGGTGGGCGACGCCGTGGGAAAGCAGGTCACCACCATCGAGGGGCTGGAGCAGAACGGAACGCTGCACCCGGTTCAGGAGGCCTTTCTGGAGTTCGGCGCGATGCAGTGCGGCTACTGCACACCCGGCATGATCATGGCATCGGTCGCGCTTCTGCAGGACAACCCGAACCCCGATGAGGCCGAGATCAGAAACGCGCTGGAGACCAACCTGTGCCGCTGCGGGGCGTACCCGCGCATCGTTGCCGCCGTGCGCCGCGCCGCCGAACGGATGTCCGAGTCAGTGGAGGGGCAAGCGGCATGAATGAAGAAACTGCCGACGAGCTTTCTCTGGAGCCGGAGCGGTACGAACTCCAGTCGGAACTCGCGGAACGCTGGCGGCAGGCGAAACAGGAGTTCTTTGATGTGGGAGGCGACGGCATCATCGTCGTCTACGGGCTTGAGGAAGTTTCCGCGCGGACCGAGTCCGAGGGTCGGCGCGGCGGTCCCGGTCGGTCGCTTCCCCAGGAGATTGGGGTCTGGCTGCAGGTTCGCGACGACGGGCAGGTGATCGGCTATACGGGCAAAGTCGAGTTCGGTCAGAACATCCGCACGTCGCTGATACACATCATCGCGGACGAGCTGCCCGTGCCGCCGGATTCGATTCAGCTGGTGATGGGCGATACCGACCTCAGCCCGTTCGATGGCGGAACGACGGGCAGCCGTTCGACTCCCGTCGTCGCCCCGCAGATGCGCCGGGTCGCTGCCGCCGCCCGCGAGTTATTGCGCGATCTCGCCGTCCGGCAGGGGCTTTCGGTTCTCGCCACCGATGGTACCTGGACCGCATCAGTCCTCGCCAATCTTACGCGGGGGCAGCGGCTCTTCAAATGCGTGGGCGAAGACGTCGTCACAAAGCCACCGGCGGAATGGCGCTCCGCCGAACAGCCGACAAACACGCTTTCTCGTCGGGCGCTCGTGACGGGGCAGCACCATTATACTTCTGACCTGAAACGGCCCGGAATGCGGTACGGAAAAGTGCTCCGCGCCCCGTCGCGGAACGCCAGACGGACGGCCCTCGATACGAGCGCGGCGGCAGCCATGCCGGGGGTAACCGTGGTCCATGATGAGGACTTCATCGGTGTCGTGGCAACGGACGACCTAACAGCCGCACGCGCCCTGGCGGCGATCCAGGCGAACTGGGAGCCTCTAGACGGTCAGCCGTCCACGAACGAGATCTTCGATTATCTTCTGCAGCATCCCGGCGAAATCCCCGTCAATGGTACACCCGTCCCGTACACCGAAGGGGTTATCGCGGAAGGACTGGCGGCGGCGGAACAGGTTCTGGAGTCCCGCTACACCGTCGCTTACATCGCGCATGCTCCCCTGGAACCGCGGGCCGCTGTCGCGGAGATAACCGGGAAAGATGAAAGCCAAACCCTGACCGTCTGGACCGGAACTCAGCGACCGTTCGGTGTCCGCGCCGAACTTGCCCTGGCTCTCGGAATGACCGAGGATCGAATCCGCGTGATCGTGCCGGATACCGGGTCGGGATATGGCGGCAAGCATATCGGCGATGCCGCTATCGAGACCGCCCGACTGGCGCGCGGTGCGGGCGGCGCGGTCAAGCTGGTCTGGACCCGCGAAGAAGAGTTCACCCATGCTTATTTTCGCCCGGCAGGGGTCATCGATATCCACAGCGGAATCGATGCGAACGGGACGCTGACCGCCTGGGAACACCACAACTACAACTCCGGATCGTCGGCGATTCGGACGCTGTACCGTGTCCCCCACCAGCACATTGAATTCCATTCCGCTCAGTCGCCCCTCCGGCAGGGCTCGTACCGGGCGCTTGCCGCCACCGCCAACCATTTCGCCCGCGAAACCCACATGGACGAGCTGGCGCATATCGCGCAAAGCGATCCCCTCGCGTTCCGGCTCCAGCGTCTCGATGACACGCGGCTGCGGGATGTCCTCGAAGCCGCAGCCGAGCGCTTCGGGTGGGGCACGGCGACACCGTCTCCCGGTCACGGTTTCGGTATCGCGGGCGGGCATGAGAAAGGCAGCTATGTCGCCACTTGCGCCGAAGTCGCCGTCGATCCGGAAAACGGGAAAGTCACCGTAGTCCGGGCCGTGACCGCGTTCGAATGCGGCGCGATCCACCACGCAGACAATGTCCGAAACCAGGTCGATGGCGCAGTTCTCATGGGACTGGGCGGCGCACTGTTCGAGCAGGTAGAGTTCGAAAACGGTCAGATTCAAAACCCGTGCTTCTCGCAGTACCGGGTTCCGCGCTTCAGCGATGTACCGATTCTGGAAACCGTGCTCCTGGACCGTAAGCACCTGCCCTCAGTCGGGGCCGGTGAGACTCCCATTGTCGCCATCGCCCCCGCCATCGGCAACGCAATTTTCGCCGCGACAGGCGTACGTCTCCGGTCCCTCCCGCTCGCTCCCCATGGTGTCCGCTAGTAGCCCAGGCAAAGACTGCCCATGGAACCGGGCGTTTGTTTCCGGGCATTCCACGCCCGCAGGCGGACGGCAGGAGGAATCGCGGGCTGTGGCGGCTAAACGTTCGGCATCACACATCGTCTCCGCTCTGCTGATAACGCCGTCAACGAGGACTTTCACACTATGACGAATCCCCTTCCGTATTCTCTGGCATGCGTGGGTCTCTTCACCGCCATTACCACGACCACTGGCTGCAGACCGGTGGCCTCGAAAACGCAGAATACTGCCTCTCTCACCATCAGTGGCGCAGGCTTCCGCCACCCGGTCTCGTCGGAGCCGCGCAGCGGGGAAAGCACGGGATTCGATCCGCAGGCAGGCATCTATCCCGGCATGCGGGGGGAACGCCCTCTTCCGCTCTCCAGAGTCCAGGCGGATACCAACGGCGGCACGCTCCCCGAAGCGACAGTCAGCAGCGCAAGCAGCGACCACATCTCTATAGCCGGGACATAAATCGGAGCCTCTGCGCCGCCACCGACAGCCGTTCACAGCGAACCTGGCTCGGAACGGCGCTTGGCGTTAAGCTCGTCGATGCCAAAGCCGGGGTCGTCGCCCACTACGGCGAGGGGGACGGTCTCCCCACCGGACGCGTAGTTGCCGTCGGAGCGGACGGGTCCGGTCAGGCCTGGTGTGTCGTGGAGGGCCGGGCGGACCTGTCAAAAACTACGATTGGGAACGCACCGGGGCAAATGCCCCCAAAAATGGGACGCAGTCTCCTGGCGTTTCACCTGTGCGCGTTCGAGCCTGCCGGAGGTCGGTGGACGGTTCTTCAAACCATCAATCCGGAAGCCAACCCGTATAACAACGGTTCCGGAAACTATTACAACGGCGATAACAGCTTCGAGATGAATCGGGAGCTGCTGCAGCAGTCCGGCCGCCCCCGCGTCTCCGTGGGTGAGGGCACGGTGACCTTTTCCCTGGGTATTGCCGGGGCCGGCGACGACGCGGCAGCGTACCAGTGGGATCGTAAATCCAAAAAGCTTCAGCCGATCTCCTGGGACCTTGGGCTCCGAGCGGATAATCGAACGCTGTTTTCGACATCGCTCGTGACGGACGCGAAAACCGGCGATCTCTGGCTGGGAACGAATGTGGGTCTGCTCCACCGACCCGCTGCGGGCGGTTCGTCTTCCGATGCCCGGTGGACGCGCCTCCTCGCCGATCAGATGGTCGGGGAGGCCGCCGCGCACAGCGACGGCGGAGTCTCGGTTATCACCACACTGCGGCAAACTCGCGGAGGGAGCTACCGCCCGTCAGATCCGGTGCGCCGCTGGAAACTTTTCCGCGTCACGGGAACGAGCGATGCCGCGATCAAGGACGAGACACCGCCGCCCTCCAAGCAGGAGACAGGGACAAGCGGACCGATGATGGGAAACCCCTTCGCCGCTACCAGTCCGAACGAAACGGTCCCAATCGCGGTAAGTTTCGATGACAGCGGGGCTCTCTGGCTCACCCAGAGGGGCGCAAATAGATATAATCTGGGAGGTTCCGGGGGTATTCCCAGGGCCGGGCTGGATTCCTGGTGGCAGCGTAAAGTGGGAGATTCCGGCTGGACACGTTTCGAGCAGCGCTATCCAAATGGGCCCGGCTTCTCGATGACACAGCCCCCGTCGCTGCGGCAGACGACCGCGTCGGGCGAAACCCACAATAATGTCAGTATCAGCCTGCTGAGTGATGCCGCCGTTCGACCGCTGGCGATCTTTCCGCTGCAGACCAACAACTACGGCTACGCGGTTTCCTCAGGCGGGTCGGTCGTGGGGGGCAGACAGGACGATCCCCAGGTGACATACTGGCTTCGACGCCGCTTTCCTGCCTGGGTCTGTGCCGATGATCTCGCCGAGAAGATGAAGACGCCGCCCGGGACCGATCCTTTCCCGCGCATGGCATCGTCTGCGTATGGCCTATTCCCCGATCCCTTTGATGCGAACGGCAAGCTCTGGATGCTGGATAAAGCGGGAACGACGCTGCTGCATCTGGCGAAGGCGGACGTGCCGGAAGACCTGATGCTGGCGAGAACACGCGGTTACTACCAGACATCGCCCGTGCCGGATACGCCGACCAACCCGAAGATCGAGAAGTACGCGCTTCCGGGCGGCGGCAAGATCCACATCCGACCGAACATAGATGCCCTGATTGCCGGTGGTAAAAACCTGTTCCTGGCGATTGGAAGCCGGGAACTGCAGGTCTTCAATACCACCGACGGCACCTTTTCTCGGGTTCCGCTCCAGGGAAACGGAATCTTTCCGTCCCGGCATAACCCTCCGGTCGCGACAACCGACGGCGGCGTGTTGATCTCATCGCCGAACTCTTCCGAATCCCAGGTAACCAGTTATAAGCCGGGGGATGGCTCTTTCCGCGTCCTCGCGACTCCCCCCGTGGGCAGCCGCGTGTTCGGGGTCGCCCCCAACGGCGGCCTCTGGATCGCGGCAAATTCGTTCCAGATCTACTTCCAGGCACCCGGTCAGGAGACGGCGACGCCGCTGCCCGCAGATATCCGTATTTCAAGGAACGCGTCCCCGCCCCCGGTCGCCGCCACGGATTATATTGCGTGGTACAACGCCGAAGGTGATGTCCTCGCAGGGTACGATATCGAGCGCAAACGAGCGACTCCGTCGATTACGGTTCGGAACCCGCGGGGATACGGGCGCGTTCTGAAGGTAATCGGCGACGGTCGCGGCGGGGCGTATACGGCGAGCGACAACGAGACTGCCTCCGCCTACCACTACAGCCGGGACCGCAATAGCTGGGAGATAGCCGCTCCGCCGCTTCCCGCGGTCCCCGTCAACCCGCGAGAGAGCAGTATCCGTCTTGCTCCGGTCATTATTTCCGGCAGTGACCGCGAAATCTGGCTTCTCGCCGATGCCAGGTACCTGATCCGGTACAATCGCCAGCGCAAATCCTGGGACGCGCCGCTCCCTCTGCCGCTGTCTATACGCGGCGGAAACTCCAGCGACAATGACCTCAGCGCCGTGCCCGGCGAAGGGGGCAAAGCGATCTATGTCGCGGGACGCGGCGGTCTCTGGCGCTACGGCATCGCGGAGAAACGCTGGACCGAAAAGCGCATGCCGGTAACGATCCCGAGTCCGGACGTGGCCTCCACAAACCCCCGGCGATCCTCGGGAACGCCGCGCCTCCTCGCCCTTGCCCCGTCGCCGAAATCCGTCTTCACGGTATGGAACCTCGATCTGGGCGGGACGAACTTCGCCGCGCGGCTGGATCGGCAGACACGTAAATGGACGATCTACGACGAGTCGAAGGGCTTCCCGGAGCGCAATACGGGAATGCGCCTGATCGGAGGGGGCACGGGCTCCTCGGCCTGGGCGATCCTCGGTAACGAAACCTACTTCTTCGATGCCACTCGTGATCTCTGGCGGCTGGCGTTCGGACGTCCCGCAGACGGCCCCTCTCAAATCGGGGAGCAGGTACCGACAGTCGCCGTGGAGCAGGGAAAAGCGGCACAGACGGAAGACACCGGCGATTTTCGCGTGGCGGATATCGTGGTCGATCCGAAGACCGGTGACTCGTTTGTTCTGGCAAACCCACAGAACTACACCGGGGAATCACGCTCGGTCGTTTTCCGCTGCGACGGCAGCGGAAAGATAATCGCGCGGTCGGAGACACCTCTGGAGCAGGGATCGCCCGGTGCGATGGGCTACTCGCTGCTTGCCGATAAGGGTTCGGTCCTTGTCGCCTCTAGCAAAGGCGTCTACCGTGCGTTCGGTGCGGATTCGACGGTCTGGAGCCCGGTAGCGTCCCCGCCTGGAGTGACGCTTCCCGGTTCGGTCACGCGGCTCTACCGGGAGCCGGGGGGAACGGGCCTTTACGTAGGCAACAGTGACACAGTCGCCTTCTGGCAGCAAAAGTAACATGACACCGCTGCTGCAGGTGCCGATGATCGCGGTCGTGTCAGGATTACTCGGAGCGCAAACGACGATGGCAGAACCAAAGCGGCCCCACTCCCATCCCGCTGCTCCCGTAACAGAGAGCACCGCGGTAACGACGATCGTGAGCGGGGCAGGATGGAAAGTTGTGCGCGGTCCCAAGCCGGTTCCGCTCGCCAGGGTACGGGAGGCCGCGGACGGCAGCGTACTTTACAGCCGGTCGATAAACCGTATCCTCTGTTCCGCCACGGACCCGGCGGGGCAGAGAACGTGGCTCGGGACGCCCCTCGGGCTTAAATGCATTGATCCGGAAAAGGCCATCGTCCAGCACTTCAGTGAGGCGGATGGCCTTCCGAGCGGGGCGGCCGTCGCCGTCGCGGCGGAGACGAACGGAGATATCTGGTGTGTGGTTCAGTCCCGGACCACCGGTCCCGTCGTGTCAGCAGCAGCTCGCTTCCGGGGCGCTACCGTCCTCAGCCTATGCCGACTTCCGAACGGTTCCGGAGCCTGGCAGATGATCCGGGCCATTCACCCTACTCCGGCGCCGCCGATTCAGGAACGACCGTTTTTCGGTGGCTATCATGTGGTCAGAAAATCGGTCGACCGCCCACCCCGGATCGCCATCGGCAGCTCCGGGGTGGTGGTGAGTCTGGGAACACTCGGGGACGGAGATTCCGCCGCCCTTTATTACTGGAACCGCCGTACAAATGTCACCCAGCAGATCGAGTGGGAGCAGGGACTGCGGTTCGATAATCACAGTCTCGCGGTTGATTTTCTTGCGTTCGACCCGACCTCCGACCGGCTCTGGCTCGGAACCAATGCCGGTCTGCTGCAGACGAGCGCTGATCCCCAGCGAACCTGGCGGCGACTGCTCCCGGAGACGACGGTGGTTTCGGGTGTGGCAGCACCAGGCGGCGGGGTACTGGTAGTGACGAAACCCCGCAAACAGGAAGTGCGGGTCGGAACAGGCACGGAGCCTCTCTCGTGGAAGCTATACGAGGTCGCCCCCGACACCACCGTCCGTGACCTGACTCCGGACATCGGTATTGCGGTAAACCGGAACGGACCTCGCAGTTCCGGTCCTCTTCCCCCACCAAACACCGCGATCCCCACTGCCGTTTCCTGGGACCGGCAGGGATGCCTCTGGCTGACTCAGCTCGGGCGTGGCACCGTCCCGACGTCCAGCATGCAGCCCGCTCTCGACGCCTGGTGGAAGCGGGACGCGAAGGGAAACTGGACCAGGTACGAGTTGTATCCACCGCGCCTGGCGGGCATCGGTCAGTCGGATGACCCTCCCCTGCTCGGTGCAGCTGTCCGCCGGGAAGAGTCCGAGATTGTCAGCGAAACGGCGCTGCCCGACGCGGCGGTACTGCCCCTCGCACTGCATCCCCCGCTGGGCCGCGACTACAGCGAAACTACTGTCCTGAACGGCTCGGAGTCCGAGGCTTTCGAAGATGCCCGAGCGGGTTTCTGGATAAATCGCCGGTTCTCCCAGTGGATTTGCCGCGATGCCCCTCCCCCGGAGGTGGAAGAGCCGGACCGATGGTATGCCCAGGATGGCGGCTCGATACCGCCGTCAGCTCCGGACGGAACCATTCCAAAGAGATGGATACTCGATCTTCCCGGCTCCACGCTGCTGCGCCTTCCCGAAACCGCGATTCCCGAGGATTTGCGACAGGCGCGGTCGGTCAGTCTGAGTATTTCCACGACGCGCGCGACCCCTATCGAAGCACCCGGTGTCGAACGTTTCCCACTGCCCGCCGGTCAAACGGTTAGTCTTC
>JAZKEA010000194.1:0-28211 GCA_040387315.1 Armatimonadota bacterium
AAACAGCTTATCGTCTCCCTCCGGCATGCAGAATCGCTGCCCGGCTCCCTGCCCGAGGAGGCCGAAGATGTCCACCTCTGGCTCCTCGTACCGCCGACGTCGGAAGGGACAAAGCGCCTCCGAACTATCCTGCCGAGCAGTTCCGTGCGGATTGGGGGCGCATCGGGCGCGAACTTTACGGAGCTAAACCGGGAGCGTCCTGACACTGTCTCCGAGGTCTGGGACCACATCGGCTTTGCCGGAAGCCCACAAGTCCATGCCTTTGATGATGCCTCTATTCTGGAGACGCCACCGACAATCGCCACCGCTCTCCAGAGCGCTCGCGCTTTTACAGACGCACCGCTTTGTGTCGGGCCACTGACGTTTTACGGCTCCTATCAGCGCGATGACCCGCGCCAGAAGACCGTGCTGGCGGCAGTCTGGTACTTCGCCGCGCTGACCTACGCTATTTACGGCGACGCGACGCATGTCACCCTTTGCGAAACGGTCGGTCCGCGTGGCATTATCGGCACGGAGGGCGAGACATATCCGATCTACCATCTGCTGCACGGCTTCGCCGAGGCGGCGCAGGGGGCGGTTTGCGAGGTAGAGGTCAGTGATACGCTGTCTGTCGCGGCTCTCGCCTTCGACACGCTTACCGGGGGGCAGCGTGTTCTCGTCGCCAACCTGACGCAGTCGGAATCAACCGTAGCGATCAAGGGAATGAAGCGCACCGATATCGCGGGCCTTCGCGTTCTCAGCGAGGAGAGCGAAGGACTGTTCGGCGAGACACAGACCGTCGCTCAGGATGCCGACGGAGCGTTTGTGGTGACACTACCGGGACGGAGTATCGGATGGCTCCATCTGGAGACGCCAAAGTGACTGCTGCCCCCGGGCCTTTACGCTTCGTTCTCTTTGGGGCGGGTTTCTGGGCTCGCTATCAGCTTGCCGCCTGGGGCGAGAATCCCGGCGCGGTTTGCGTCGCCGTTTGCGACAGGGACATTTCCCGAGCAAAAGCCCTTGCCGACTCGCTCGGTATTCCCGCTTACGAGGATGCCGAGGCGATGCTTTCCGCGGTCCGGCCCGACTTCGCGGATATCGTGACCCCGGTCGAGACGCACGCATCGCTGATTCGGCTCTGCGTGGATCAGGGAATTGCGGCCATCTGCCAGAAGCCGTTTGCCACCACGCTTGCTGAGGCAAGGGAAGCTCTCGCTGTGGCGGATCAGGCGAATGTTCCGCTCCTTGTCCATGAAAACTGGCGCTGGCAGACACCGATGCGCCGGGCTGGGGAACTGCTGAAGGCCGGACGTATCGGCATGCCGTTTCGAGCGCGAATCAGCTTCGTCTGCTCCTTTCCCGTCTTCGATAATCAGCCCGTTTTGCGCGAGCTGGAACAGTTCATCCTGACCGATATCGGCAGCCATGTCCTTGATACCGCACGGTTTCTGTTTGGAGAAGCGAAAAGCGTCTATGCGCGGACACGGCGTGTGAATCCGTCGATCCGCGGCGAAGATGTGGCGATCGTTCTGATGTCGATGGGAGACGCGCAGACTATCGTGACCTGTGAGATGAGCTATGCCAGCCGCACCGAGTACGAGCGATTTCCGCAGACGTTTCTTTTTGTGGAGGGTACGGAAGGCTCGCTGGAAATCGGACCGGATTATTATCTGCGTATCACGGATGCCACAGGTACCCAAATCGCACGCTGTGCTCCGCCGCGCTACGCCTGGGCCGATCCCGCCTACGATCTGGTGCAGTCCAGCATGGTCCCCTGTCAGGCGGATCTTCTCGCCCACCTGCAGGGCGAGAAGACAGCAGAAACCACCGGGGCCGACAACCTCGAAACAATGCGCCTTGTCTTTGCCGCGTATGAATCGGCGCCGACAGGACAGGCAGTAGGAATTAACCAGGAGCAGTAAGAGAATCGATGACGACAATCGCTTTGTTTGGTGCGGGCGGCAAAATGGGTTGCCGCCTGACAGATAACCTGAAGGACGACGAAAACTATCGTCTGCTGTGTGTTGAGGTCAGTGAGGCGGGGATAGCCAATCTGGGTGAGCGCGGCCTTGTCCCGACAGCACAGGAGAACGCTCTGGCGGAGGCGGACGTTGTTATCCTCGCCCTGCCGGACCGCATCATCGGGCGTATCGCGCACGAGATCGTGCCCGCCCTGAAGCCGGGCGCTCTGCTGATGACGCTTGACCCCGCCGCGCCGCATGCGGGCGAGCTTCCCGCGCGGGACGATATCGGTTATTTCGTGACCCATCCCTGCCACCCGCCGGTCTTCAGCGACGAAACTGCGGAGGCGCGTCGCGACTTTTTCGGCGGCGTTCTTGCCAAACAGAACATCGTCTGCGCTCTGATGCAGGGGCCGGAGAGCGACTATAGCCGAGGCGAGGCGGTCGCCCGCGCGATGTATGCGCCGGTCATGAATGCCCACCGGGTCACCGTGGAGCAGATGGCGATTCTGGAGCCGGCGATGGCGGAGACGGTTGCCGCCTGCTGCATTACGATCATCCGAGAAGCCATGGACGAGGCGGTAAAGAGGGGCGTACCGGCAGAGGCTGCCCGCGACTTTATGCTGGGGCATGTCAATATCCCGCTGGCAATCGTGTTTGGGGAGGTGTCGTCACCCTTCTCGGACGGTGCAAAGCTGATTATTGAGCACGGACGAAATATGCTGTTTCATCCGGACTGGCGGGAGCGGGTTTTCTCGCCGGAATCCGTAAAAGAACAGGTCACTGCCATCGTCCGGGGAACGCCGCCGAAAGCCTCCCTGCCGTGAAACTGGGAATGAGCTCGTTCTCCTACCCCTGGGCTATCGGTGTCCCTGACTTTCCCGCTCCCAACCCGCCGATGGATGCCTTCGCTCTGCTGGAAGAGGCGATTCGCCTTGATGTCGACACGGTTCAGTACGTCGATAATCTGCCGCTGACCTCGTTATCCGCCGCCGACCTGGATCGGCTCCTGGGGCGGGCCCAGGAGCACGGCATCTCCTTGGAGATCGGGATGCGAGGGACGCGAGCGGACGGACCAGAAGGTATGCGAACTCACCTCGCCCTTGCCCAGCGTGTTAGATCGCCGTTCGTTCGAATCATGTTCGACCGGTACGAGGACGGCGACATGCCGTCGTCCTCCGAGGTCATCGCGAGGCTCGGCCCGCTTGTGGGTGAGTTTGCCGAGGCAGATGTTAAGCTGGCTCTGGAAAACTTCGACCGCTTCCCGGCACGGGAGCTGGTTCGAATCGTGGAGGAACTGGGGGGAGCTGATCGGGGCGTAGGCGTCTGCATGGATACGGTCAATAACCTGGGCGCTCTCGAAGGCCCCGGCGAGGTCGCCCGAATACTCGCCCCCTACACGATCAACCTGCATGTCAAAGACGTGATCATCAAGCGGAAACCTCACCGTCTGGGTTTCGAGGTGGAGGGCCGTCCCGCCGGTCAGGGAATGGTAGATATCCCCGCGATTCTGGATCAAATGCCTAGGGACACAAGCGTTACTCTGGAACTCTGGACGGTACCCGAGCCGGTTCTGGCGGCGACTCTGGGGAAAGAGGCAGCCTGGGCGGCGCAGAGCATCACCTACCTGAAATCCCTTATCGCTGTGCGCCCGTAATGCGCAAGACCCGCCGCGCAGGCTGCGCGGCGGGTCTTGTTTCACGTGTGATCGGCGTTTGAATTCCGGTTAGCGAACGGGGTTCCCCGAGGTATCAAGGATCGGTTGACCATCACCGGGATACCACTTCTTGCCCCAGAGAAAGGCGTTTGGATTGATCGTCTGCTCGAAGCGGTGCCACTTCGCGTGCCCGTCCGCGAAGACGTAATTAGCGCCGCCGCTGTGCCGCGCGGGCTCCAGCCACTTGATATGCAGGCCGGTCGTTGTCTCCAGGCTGCGACAGCCCGTCGTGCCGACTTTGCTGCCCGAGTCGGAGGGACCACCCCAGGCCGCCTCCGCCGCGGCTTTGGTGACCGCGTACAGCGGAACACTCATATCCGCGACACTCTGACCGTTGTACTGTCCGCCGCTGGCGCTGGTCATGAGCGCATTCGTCGGACGGTGAGATTTGTTTCTCGGCTCCGTGTTCTGCTGGCCCGTAGAGCCTTCCGAGATACAGGCTTGATGGTTCGTGAACTCCCCAAAGGCAATGGTGCTTGCGGTTTCGTCGACCGCCGCGACCGGAACCACATTGGGGCCGTCCTGGGGTCCGCGTTTGCGGGGAATGACGGCGGCATTGGGGACATAGGACAGCCGCGGAACCTGCGCCTCACAGCCCAGGGTTGCGACATCGGTCCAGGGGGTGCAGGGCGGATTGTCCGGTTTCAATCCCTCTGTCTGATCGGACGGGCAGAGGTAGATTCCTTCATTCTTGACATAAGGGTTCAGGAGCACGGACCAGTGGACGTATCCGCCTGAGGAGCCGCCATTTGTGGTGCCCGTGTTGTTCTTGTAGTAGTACGCCTGCGGGTAGGTTTCGTCGTTGTCCTGCTGGTACTGCATCAGACCAAGACCAATCTGCTTCTCATTCGACAGGCAGGACGACTGCCGTGCCTTCTCACGCGCCTGGGCGAAGACAGGGAATAGTATAGCCGCAAGAATGGCGATGATAGCGATAACAACGAGCAGTTCAATTAAAGTAAACCCGCGCCGCGTACGGGAGCTGATGTGCGAAAGCATACGCTTCCTCCGGAATATAGTCAAAGACAGGATGGAAGATTCCACCGAGCTTCAGTCTACATTCAACGGCGAAGGCTTATGTTAAGAGAACATTATATTTTGGAACGCGGAGAATATTCTCGTGTGCCTGCTAAGCGGCTGGGGGAGCAGGGGTGACTTCACCGGTGCGGACGTTCCAGATAGTGGCGCGTGCGATCACGTCGGTCGGGATCGCCGCAAGATCTGTCGTCGTCAGAAAGGTCTGCCCGCCCGATAAGGCAAGCGCGAATATCTGACTGCGGCGCTGTTCGTCGAGGTCGGAGAGCACATCATCCAGAAGCACCGCAGGTGGTTCACCGACCATCTCCTCGATCAGGCGACGCTCCGCGAGACGCAGCGAAAGCGCGACGGTACGCTGCTGTCCCTGCGAACCAAACGTTTTGACATCGATGGCGGTCTCTTTGCTTGCGCCGACCCGAAAGCAGAGCTCATCCCGCTGGGGACCGAGAAGCGTGCTCCCGCGCTGGATCTCCTCCCGGCGCAGGGACGCGAGCGACTGAAGAAAGACCTCGCCGATCTCGTCAGCGGTAATAGCGGCTTCCGGAAGGGGGAACGAGGGTTGGTACTCGACCAGAAGCGTCTCGCCGCCATTGGTGAGAGCCGAATGAACATCGGCGGCATGAACGGTCAGCTTATCCAGATACGCCCGCCGCCTCTCGATCAGCTTTGCGCCGTGCTCGACGAGCTGAGCGCTCCAGGCATCCAGGGAACCGATATCGGCATGGGGACTGCCCCAGCGCAGATCTTTCAGAAGACGGTTTCGCTGCTCCAGTGCCCGCTTATGCGCCCCCAATGCCAGAACATAACGCGGGGATACCTGAGCGATCTCATAGTTCAGGAAGCGCCGCCGCTCTTCAGGGTCGCCGCGAACGATATCGAGGTCGGTGGAAGAAAAGAGGACAGCATTGAAACTGCCGATCAGGTCCGTGACCCGCTGCTGCCGCCCGTGATTGATCTTGACGACCTTTCGCTCCCCGACGATATTGGTAGCGCCCGCCGCCCCGATCGCCATCTCCAGCTCGACATCGCCGCTGGTAGTTCGCTCCACCGCAGCGAGAATACGGCAGGCATCCGCCCCGAAGCGGACCATCTCGCTGTCACGGCCTGCACGGTTGGATTTTGTCGTTGCCAGCGCGTACAGCGCTTCGAGAAGATTGGTCTTTCCCTGAGCATTCGGACCGACAAACAGATTCAAACCAGGGCCGGGCTCAAGGCGAAGGGTGGAGTAGCTGCGAAAATCAAAGAGCTCAAGGCGGGTGACACGCATAGATAAGGGAAGGTGCGGATCGGACGGGAACCCGGCATCAGGGACGACCGTGCGAGCACGCCGCAGTGTAGCATGCGCGTTCCAGAAGCGTCAAGCCGGTTTCTCCTACCGCGCCGCCTCTGCCGCCTTAAGATCACGGAGAAGATCCATCACCGCTTTTCTGCTGGAAGGCCGCACTAGCTGAGCGTATAAAGCGGCAATCTCCTCAGGCCTCGGTGCTTCCGTCTCAGTGTCTGTCGAAGAAGCATCAGCAGAGTCTGTGGGCTTGAAACGGGAAAGCGTTCCTGCCCAGAAGGCTTTTGTTTCCGGACGATGGGCGGCGTAGGTAGCAAAGGCGGCAAACTGCTGTACGGCACGCACCCCGACCGCATTCCCGAGAGCCATTCGATACACGGTAGAAGCTCCGACACCAGAATGGAGCTCCTGTTCGCGGTACGAGAGATTATTCTCCGCTAGCGCCGCCTGGGTGAAGTGGGCAACCTGGTCCCAGTTATCAATGGCAAGATGCCGCATGCGAGCGACCGCGCGGGCGGCGTCTTCTCCGGCCTGCTGGGTGGCCTTCAGGGAGGTAGGGGGTGCGTCACTACTAACAGGCTGCATTACTACTGTCTGCATCGGCAGGATAGTCTCCATCGTCTGTATTTCGGGTTTCTCGCTACACGAGGTTTGTACCCAAATCAAGTGTGTCTACTTGCTTTTTGTCGACCGAATTTCGTTTGCCGGGGCACGAAGGCGCTGGAACTCCTGGGACAGCGCATCGCCGATAATATGAGCGAATGCCCGTGGCGCGGAGAGGCGATCCGCATCCGGATGAAACGCCCGTGCGATCCCAAGAAGAAGCCGTGGGGTAAACCGGCTCCGGTTGGCGATTGCGAAGATCGGCTCCCACGCTTCCGGGTGAAACTTAGCCTTGAACGCCTCCAGTCCGTCGAAGTTCCAGAAGCGCCGCCCGTGCGCTCGTGCCCAGGCAAGGACCAGACGAAGCCACAGGGGGTTTTGAACCGGAAAGATCGCCGTGCCGCGCTGCGCCAGTGGCACCAGTCCGAGAGTCACGTACTCGGCCCCATCGTCCGCGACCGTTCGCATCGCGAAATCGATCAGCGATTCCGCCGTTCCATTGGGCGCATCCATGCAGCGGATCACCTGCTCGAACAGCCAGCCCACGCGACAGGGAACCGGCGACGCGATAAGGAAGCCGACAACGTTCCCTGCCCTCTCGGCGACAAAGACCCGCCGCTCCTCCAGGCGATCCAGCGTATGCGGTTCGGCGAGGAAGCGAAGCGGCGGCAGGTGTCGCGCCACGAGCCATCCTTCCAAACAGGCTCGCAGTTCGGGAGCCGCCGCGGCGCGAACCGGTTCCCACTCCTCAACACGGACCCCTTTGTTGGCGGCGCGGCGTATCTGCTGGCGCAGCGAGGACTGCGCGGCAAGGATCGTGGGCCAGCGCTGCGGATTCCAGATGGGCTGCGCGCCCAGCGAGACACTTGCGTGATGGAGGGAAAACTGCCCTGACCGCAGGGCTTCCAGAAGACGGTCGGCGGCACAAAGGTAGCAGACGTCATCCCCTGCCTGACGGGATTCCGCTTCCCATGCCTGCACCACACTGGTCAGGCGCTCCTGGGCACAGATCGGCGCACCGCCCACGACGCGTATCCGCCGCACCGGATCACGAACAAACCCGACAACGGCATCCCCTTCGGGGGAGAACCAGTAGGAAAAGCCGGGATTGAGTATCTGGAAGCAGACCGCGTTCCAGCCGTAGGCCAGCACCAGTTTACGCGCATGGGCTACCTCATCGGTGCTGGACCCCGTCACCATGGAGCGGTCAGAATCTGTTCTTTTTTTCGTGCCACCCGTACCTATTCCCCTTTGTACTGCCTGACCACCAGGTTACACGGTCATTTTCTTTTTTCCGAGCGGTATATCCTCACTTTGGTGATTAGGCTGTACCAGTAAGCGTCTTTCTGTTTCACCAATCCAGGTGCCAAACTTTGGGTGAACGAAAAATCCGGAACGATCAATCAGCCAGATATAATACAGTCGGGAGGCAGCATGGGAGATACAGGACTTGTTCGGCGACTATGGCGTGACGCGGCTTTTAGCGGTGTTTCCTGGATTGTCGTTTGTATTTTCTCTCCCGTCACCACTGTATGTCTCTCGTGGCGTCCGAGAAGCGGATGGGAGTATCTGTGGACATCGGCGCTATACAGCCCCAGCCTCTTGATTCAGCTGTTCTTGTTCAGCCTGATGGTCGGCTTTTCCCTGACCGCCCTCCTTTGCTCTATCGTGAGTCGTCGCGACGATCCGCTTCCATTTCCGTTGGAATCCGAATTTGGGTTAGAAAGCCCTGCCGCATGATGAACGAGATTTCAGCCGTAAGCGATTAGAGGCGTGTCCTGCGTATTCCCGCACTATTGGGGGATATAGATGCCGCAACCGCGCTGACACCAAGGAATAGGATGCATGATGAGACTGCTTCCGTATTCATTCCCGTTCCCTGTTTGATTGCGTATACTGACCGCAGTCACTGGTCTGCAGAAACGCGACACATGGTCATCTACCATAAACTCCAAAGATTCTCGCAAACACGGTTCGGGGAGGCTTTTCTCAGCGTCATCGTCATACTGATCACGATTGCCGTCTGTACGGCTATACTCCTGCCGGTTTACAACCGTGCCAAGAATTTGGCGCGTGGGAGCAATGACGACGAAGCCAATGGGCGTGCGATCAAGGAATCTCTGGGTTTTCACTATACCGCTCTTAATGACCGCATCGGGGATACGTACGTCAGCCGGGGAACCGGTATCCTGCTTGTGGAGCTGGATGGCCCTTTTGACAAAGCCGGTCTAAAAAAGGATGACCGTATCCTCGTGCATCTCGGGACGCTTAAAGCGTTGCTTGTTCACCAAAGAGGTAAGAAGGTTGTTCTGCCCGTAGTGCGGGCCGGACGAAGGTTCGAGGCCACGGTGAACATCCCGCGCTTTATCGTGCCTCACCCAGAACTGGTACCCTCTGCCCCTGCTGTCCCGGCGGGGCCGCGCACTGCGAAAAAAGGGCGCTGATTCACACCGCGCCTGCCTCGTTCCCTGGCATTTTTCTGCTATACTTTCACTGCAATGAAAGCCCTCTCAGCGGGCGGCGGAGAACAGACGTGACCGGAAAGCAGAAGATCTGGCGATTTTGCTGGATTATTTCATTTGTGCAGTTCTTCTTCATAGTTTATGCACGCTCCTACTGGGGGCGCGATCAACTCTGCATGGCCGCTCGTCGTGGGAACCTCGCGGAGATGCGGTTCTTGTTGAGTGCGGGGGCAGACCCAAGTCGAGTGGGTTGGGAAGAACACTTTACGCCGCTTGGCGAAACCGTCTGCAGTGGAAATGTCGCCGCCGCTCGCCTGCTTCTTGGTTGGGGAGCAGACCCAAATGCCCCTAACGATGCAGGAATGGGGAGAACTGCCGCAACGACCCTGACTGGAACGCCAGACCCGCCCGGAACGCCGGAGACACAGGCTCAGGTCATTGCCCTGATCCGAAGCGCGGGCGGACGATAGTCTTCCTTCGGTCATATCCCAGCGCTCCTCCTGTCAAGCAGTGCTGAGACACGCTTGCGATAGAATGAGTCTATGCCGACTGAGGATGCTACGCCTGAGAAAAAGCCGACCCACTGGTTGCTGGTGTCGTCGCCCGAGAACTTTGAGACTTCCCGTGCTCGTGGGTTTGATATTGCCGGGATGAAAAGCCGACACCGCAAGAAAGCCGAAACCGTAAAAGCGGGAGACACGGTGCTGTTCTACTGCGTCGGTATCAAGGCGATTGCGGGTCTCGCCGAAGTTACTGGGCCGTATTTCGAGGATGACACGCACATCTGGGATAGTCGAAAGACGGGCGAGGAGTATCCTTTTCGCTTTCCGATTCGTCCAATCGCGATGATCCCCACACGCGAAGATTTCGTTACTGTCGAGGACTTTATCGATGCTCTGGAGTATCCGAAGCGCTGGCCGCGCGCCAACTGGACACTGGCCTTCCAGGGAAATGTCCACCGGTTTTCTGACCAGGACCATGCGATTCTTGCCGGCGCCGTGCAAGAGGCCGCAAAGGGTATAAAGTAGATATGTCTGAAGAACTTACTCCCGATGCTTCGGCTCGACCTCGTGGCGTAGCCTATGCCCGTATCTGGACCACCAGCGGTCAGGTAATCACTCCCGCCGACATCGCGGATGCCCTGTACGGACGGGGCTTTATGCCCGGTGTCACGGATCTTGATGCGACGCGGCCCGCTTTGTCCGAGGCAGGGCTTGCGGATGCCGTTTTTACGGTGGGTGAGGGGGGATGGCGTTTTGTCAGCCTCTCGTCCTCTCGTGGTTCGGGTTGCCGTGTGACCGTGAGGACCGCCGCCAACGACGAAATGCCCGACGACTATCTGGCGCGCCGCACCGTACATAACCCACGGCTCGTGTATTCTGTCGACGCGGGAGGCCCCGGAAACTCCGACCGTGCCCTCTGCGAGAATATCGCCGAGACGATTATGCTTTTGACAAGTGGTCTGGTGGAGATCGGGGGGCTCGGGGTTAAAGGGAATCGTCCCGTCCTTCATAATCGAAGCTGGATTGGAAAAATCAAGGCTTTATAGTTTATAATAGGAGTTCGCCGCAGGGACTGCCGGTGCGATGCATTCATCCTCGGTCAAAAAGATAGCGACAGGCAATACAAGATGACACTTCGAATTGACGATTTAGCAAAAAGCAATCTCCCACTGGTCTCATTTGAATTCTTCCCACCAAAGAACCAGGAAGGCTATGACCAGCTCTACCGCACGATCGACCGTCTTCGCCCGCTGCACCCTTCGTATGTTTCCGTCACCTATGGGGCGGGAGGCTCCGAGCGGCAGCTTACCGTTGATCTCGCGGGTCGGATTCAGAACGAGATCGGTATCCGCACCCTGGCGCACTTGACCTGTGCGGGCCATACGCAGGAGGAGATCGGTGGTATCCTGGACCAGCTTTGGGACAAGGGTATCCGAAATGTCCTGGCGCTTCGCGGCGACCCTCCGGGCGGCGGCGCCTTCAAGCCGACCGAAGGTGGCTTTGGCTATGCCGGTGATCTGGTGTCTTATGCTCGCTCACGCCATGATTTCTGCGTTGCCGTGGCGGGCTACCCCGAAGGCCATCCGCAGTGCCTGAACCGGACGCGGGACCTGGAACACCTGAAGCGGAAGGTCGATAACGGCGGCAGTGTTATTATCACACAGCTCTTCTTCGATAATGCCGAGTTCTACCGCTGGCGGGATGAGGCCCGTGCGATGGGGATCACTGTCCCGATTATCGCCGGAATTATGCCGATTGGAAACGTCGCGCAGATCAAGCGCTTCGTGACGATGTGTGGCGCAAAGATCCCGCAGCCGCTTTTGCTCAACCTGGAAGCCGTCGAAGGCGATGCCGATGCCGTGTATCAGGCCGGGGTCGACTATGCCACACAGCAGTGCCGTGACCTGATCGAGCGTGGCGAAGTCGAGGGCATCCATTTCTACACGCTGAACCGGAGCCGCGCTACGGTAGATATCTGTAAGGCACTTCGCGATAAACTCCCGCTCTAATCGGGAACAGGAAGCGGGTCGCGTGTGTTAGGTAAGGCATGCCGGCAGCGTGACGCTGCCTGGTAGTATCTTTCTGAGAACGCGACCTTCCTTATGCAGAGCGGACCAACACCATCGAAAAACTCAAGAACACGCCAAATCGCACAGCAGGCGCAGCGCACCGTGTCGGAAATCCGTGAGCGAGCCGGTGTGCGCCGCGACCAAGCTCCCTTTGACGGAACCGTCACCGGCAGGCTGCGGCGAAGCGGCATCGTTCCAAGCCAGTCAGCGCCCGATGTTGAGCCGGGGCTTGCCGCCGCGTATGAGCACTGCCGACTGGTCAACAAGCATTACGGCAAGACATACTACTTCTCCACCTGTTTTTTCCCTGCCCCCATTCGTCCCGCGGTTCATGCGCTCTATGCCTGGGTGCGCTATCCGGACGAGTGGGTCGATAACCCGGACGGTCTTCCTCTCTCCGCGCAGCGCGAGAAACTGACGGGGTGGCGGGATGCCACCCGCGAGGCTATGGCGACCGGTACATCACCGCATCCTGTTCTTGCTGCCTGGGCCGATGCGGCGCTCACCCATCAGGTGCCGCTGGATTACATGCTGGACTTCATAACTGCTATGGAGCAGGATCTGACGGTCACGGAGTACCCCACTTTTGACGATCTGAAAGGCTATACCTGGGGCTCCGCGTCCGTGGTTGGTCTGATGATGTGCCATCTCGTGGGCGCGAAGGATGCCGACGCCGTTCCTCATGCCACAAGCCTGGGACTGGCGATGCAGCTCACCAACTTCCTGCGTGATGTGGGCGAGGACTGGCGGCAGCGCGGGCGTATCTATCTTCCTCTGGAGGATTTGGAGCGGTTCGGTGTCGGTCCGACGGATATCGCTGCCGGTCAGGTGACCGACAATATCTGCGCGCTGATTCAGTTCGAGATAGAACGCACCCGCGCTATCTACGAGCATGCCGACGACGGCATGCAATATCTGCCGCCCGATGCCCGTCTCCCGGTTCGTCTGGCGCGTGTCCTTTACGCACGTATCCTGGATAAGATCGAACAGAACGGCTGCGATGTCTTTTCGCGTCGTGCTCGTGTCCCCACCTGGGAAAAGCTGCTGGTTCTGGCCCGTGAACAGCAGCGGGCGCATGCCGCGAAAACCGAATAAGCTCGCCGGCTAGTTGGCGTAGTAGGAGAAGAGCTGCGAAGCCGGGTTCCTCTCGACGCCGCTTGCGCTGTGCTGATCCTGCGTGACGAGGGCCTTACCCTTCATCCACTTGACATGACCGTCCGCGAAGGCGATATTCTTTCCCTCTTGATGCGGTCCGGGAACCGTTTTGTCCTCCGCCTGACATGCCTCCTGCGTTCGCAGTTCCCACTGTGTCCAGGGGGTGAAGAGCGCCCCATACCCCTTGTCCATGAACATCAGGGTCTGGGCGGGGTGCGTACACTGCGAGAGGTAGGCCGGGGAGAATGTTTTGCCGTTGGTCGGTCCGTCCGGGTCTATCTGCCCTGGGGTAGTACTCGCCGCCGCGGTCTCGTTGTAGGAATAGCCGCTGGGCTCCCGCATAAACGGCAGCCCGAACGAGCGGCAGTAGACACCGTTCGTGGCGTATTCGCTCGCATCGGGGCACTGCCAGACATCCGCGTTTTTGACATAGGGGCGCATAGATACCTGCCAGTCGTCGCCCAGGTGATTGCGGTCGTTGTAGGCGAAGAACGGCAGGCACTCATCGCTGTCTTCGGTGTAGGCAAACAGGGCAAGAGAAAGCTGCCGCAGATTGCTGGTACAGGTGGTCTGCCGCGCTTTGGCGCGCGCCTTACTGAAGACAGGAAACAGCATCGCGGCGATTACGGCAATAATCGCGATAACGACGAGAAGTTCGATCAGCGTAAATGCTCTGCATTTACTTGGGCTAAAGGCGCGATTACGGGACATAGAGAAACCCATTCCCCCTGTTTTCGGCTTTTGCGGAAGAGCCGTATCAGAGAGACGTGCGAGCCGTCAAAAAGTTACGGGTTATCGGCCTATCGGTTAGGGCCGCGGCGGGAATTCATGCCAAGCTGTCCCAGCTTAAAGGAGTGGGCGTGACAGATGGCGACCGCAAGGGCATCAGCGGCATCGTCGGGCCGCGGCATCTCCTTCAGATTCAGCAGGCTTGTCACCTGCTCCTGTACCTGCCGTTTTTCCGCCCCGCCGTACCCGGTCACCGCAAGCTTCACCTGCATCGGTGTGTACTCCGCCCAGGGCAGCTCACGCTGCGCGAACGCCAGCAGGATAACCCCGACCGCCCCGCCGACCGAGATCGCATTGGTGACGTTGCTGTGGAAGAACAGCTTTTCCGTCGCCACCGTGTCCGGGGTGTATTTATCCAGAAGCGTATTGATGTCTTCGTAGATCTGCGCCAGACGCTCCGGCAGCGTCTGCGTCGGTAGTGTCAGCAGGACACCAACATCGATTGGGTAGAGCTTTCCCTTCTCGTATTTCACCACCCCGAAGCCGGTCGTCGCGGTGCCGGGATCAATGCCAAGGACAATCATGCAGACATGGTACAGCATGTCTGAGCCCTGCCGATTGGCCTTTAGCGGCTATTCCACTGTATACTTTCGCGGTGGCAAGCGAAAATCGCGACACGCTGAATCACTTGCCCCGCCGTAACTCCCCGCACGCAAAGGAAGACAACACCTTTATGGCGCCAAGCCTCATGGATTTTTTCCGCCATCTGAACGACTGGTTCGTTGGCGCTATCGCCCACTACGGGACCGGAATCTACTCTATCCTCTTTGCCATCGTTTTCTGCGAGACCGGGCTGGTCTTTCTGCCCTTTCTGCCGGGAGATTCGCTTCTCTTTACCGCCGGGGCCTTTTCGGGTCCGGACGCCAACGGTTCCATGACCGGACGGCTCAGCCTGCCGCTGCTGTATGTTCTCTTCTTTACGGCTGCTCTGCTCGGCGACAACCTGAACTACACCATCGGTCGATTTTTCGGGCGCAAGCTGTTCCAGAACGAAAAGAGCCGTATCTTCAACCGCCGGAATCTTCATAAGACGGAGCAGTTTTTCGAGAAGTACGGGGTCAAGGCGATCATTCTCGCGCGGTTCGTGCCGATTATTCGTACCTTTTCGCCGTTTGTCGCCGGAATGGGAGACATGCCCTATGGACGCTTTCTAACCTTTAGCGTAATCGGTGCCGCTCTCTGGGTAGGCGTCTGCGTCACCGCGGGCCATCTTTTCGGCTCAGCGCCCTGGGTCAAGAAGAATTTCGAGGTCGTGGTGCTGGGAATCGTGTTTGTTTCCGTCGCACCGATGGTGGTGGAGATCCTGAACCACCGCCGCAGCGCACGACGTGCTGTCGCCCCGGCAGCGGTCAACCCGGAGCGCTAAAAGCATCTCAGGCAGCAAAGAACCCCTGCACGGCATAGGCCGAGCAGGGGTTTTGTTTGTCCGGCGGTTTCAATGCAGAAGGGATAAGGCAAGCGGGACAGTGATTGCCGAAAGCACGGTCGAGGCGAAAACGATTGCTATCGCCATATCTCCCTCCAGCGAGTTCTGGACGCAGAGTACGGAGCACATCACGGCAGTCGGCATCGCGCCCATCTGAACCCCCAGCGCGATAAGGTTGTTCGGGAGCCCGGCGAGATGGCAAAACAGCCAGGTAAGAAGCGGTGTCACCAGCAGTTTTAGCCCGCAGGAAAGGGCGATGGGAAGCGGATAGCTGCGGACCGCGCCCGGTCTCAGCGCCGCCCCAAAGGCCAGCAGAACGATAGGGGTAGTTCCCTGACCAAGATAAGCAAGCGTCTGACCTGTGATATTTCCGACCGCCTGAAGCGACATATTCTGCAGGAGAGTGGAGGGCCAGGGTATAAGGCGCGCCATCAGGCCCAGCACGATAGAGACAAAGACCGGACCGCGGAAAAAGCGAATCAGCGATTTTGCGGTCCCCTCGTTTTTAGGAAGACCGGAACCGGGATGGGTTTGGCTTGCTCCCCCAAACGCCCCGCTGACCAGAACGATGCAAAGGTACATCGGCAGCGTCATCGCGAACTGATCCAGCAGCACCGCCGCGGGAAAGATGTCGGCGACAACGGGCCTTGCCAGGGTGATGGGATAGCCGAGAAAACTGGTATTGCCGAAGGCCGCCGTCATTATCAGAGCCCCGTGGATGGTGCGGGGCAGACGAAACAGACGTCCCAGGATATAGGCGATCAGCATCGTGCCCATTCCGGCGGCGAAAAAACAAAGGGTCGCTCTGGCATAATCCGCCGGAAGCTCCGGGGCCTTCGCCAGGGCAAGAACGACGAGGGCCGGAAGAGTAACGTAGACGACAAGACCGTTCAGAACAGGTATCGCGGACGGGGGGATGACGTTTTTGCGCTTCAGGACCGCTCCAAGCAGGATCAGCAGGAAAAGAGGGGTTAAAATGCGCAGAACGGTAAACAAATTTTCGAGAAACACAGCCACTATTGTACCGGCTGCAGAACTCCCACAAGGAAATCCGGGTATCTTTATCGAAGAACAGTAGAAGAATAGTATTCGTGCGGCGTCGCCGCGCCAACACTCAGGAGGATTTTTTTTGAGCAGTAGTACGCGCATCGGGCTGACAGGGCTTGCCGTCATGGGACAGAACCTGGCCCGCAATATCGCCCGGCACGGTTTCCCGATCGCCGTTCATAACCGGACCACGGAAAAGACCCGTGAATTTGTCGATTCCTACGGGGATGAAGGTGCCTTCACTTATACCGAGAGCGATGCCGACTTTGTCGCCGCTATTGAAGCCCCACGCACCATCATCATCATGGTCAAGGCAGGGCAGCCCGTAGATCAGGTTATTGCCAATCTGAAGCCGTATCTCAGCAAGGGAGACCTGCTGATCGATGGCGGCAATTCGCTGTTCTCGGATACCGAGCGCCGTATCAAAGAGCTTTCCGCCGAGGGGCTTTTGTTCCTCGGAACCGGTGTCTCCGGTGGCGAAGAGGGTGCGCTGAATGGTCCGAGTATCATGCCTGGCGGCCCGAAAGAGGGTTACGACCGGATCAGCGACATTCTTCAGGCGATTGCCGCTCAAGTGGACGGAACGCCCTGTGTCACCTATATCGGTGAAGGCGGCGCGGGCCACTATGTAAAGATGGTCCACAACGGCATCGAGTATGCCGACATGCAGCTGATCGCCGAGGCGTATGACCTACTGAAAAACGGGGCGGGCCTGAGCAATGAGGAGCTTGCCGATGTCTTCGATCAGTGGAACCAGGGGGACCTCGACTCCTTCCTGATCGATATCACGGTCCGTATTTTCCAGACCAAAGATCCCGAGGACGATTCCGTCTTCCTCGTGGACAAAGTGCTCGATAAGGCGGCGCAGAAAGGCACCGGTAAGTGGGTCGCCCAGGGTGCATTGGATCTTGGCTCGCCCGTCACCGCGATCACCGAGGCTGTTTTCGCCCGGTACCTGTCGGCGGTCAAGGACCAGCGTGTCCATGCCGCCGGTATCCTGAGCGGGCCGTCCGGCACGCACACAGGTGACAAGGCGGCATTTGTCGCAGCGGTCCGTGATGCCCTTTACGCCTCCAAGGTGGTCGCTTACGCGCAGGGTTTCGATCAGATGAAGCTGGCGGCAGCTGAGTTCGGCTGGACGCTGAACTACGGTGATCTGGCGACTATCTGGCGCGGCGGCTGTATCATCCGGGCTCGCTTCCTGGACCGCATCAAGGATGCCTATGATAAGGAAGCCGATCTACCGAACCTGATGCTGGCTCCCTACTTCACGGAAGCGCTGACGAAAGCGCAGGACTCGTGGCGTCTGGTGATTGCCGAGGCGGTGCGTCTGGGTATACCCGTACCGGCGTTCTCCTCGTCTCTTGCCTACTACGACGGTTACCGGCGCGAACAGCTTCCGGCGAACCTGATCCAGGCACAGCGTGATCTGTTTGGCGCACATACCTATGAGCGGACCGATAAGCCCGGCGCCTTCCACTCCGCGTGGGGTGAGGCGGAAGCCGAGCACATTCCGCTCAAACCCAAAGAGTGAGATGACCGTATGAACCGAAGGCCTTTCGGCGGCAGTGGCGTTAATATTGGCGAGGTCGGTCTCGGCTGCTGGCAGTTCGGCGGCGACTGGGGCAGTGTATCGGAAGACGATGCGCTCCAGACGCTGCGGGCGGCCTGCGAGACCGGGGTCACCTTCTACGACACTGCCGATGTTTACGGCGGGGGTCGCAGCGAACGAGCGATCGGTCGCTGGCTTGCCGAAGACAAGCCGGAAGACGTTTTTATCGCCACGAAGCTGGGTCGCCGGGGCGATCCCGGCGGGCCAGAAAACTTCACTCTGGAAGCGATGCGCACCCACACCGAGGATTCTCTTCAGAACCTTGGTGTGGAGGCTCTTGATCTGACCCAGCTTCACTGCGTCCCCACGGAGACCCTGCGAAGCGGCGAGATCTTCGAGCATCTGCGCACATTGCAGGCGGAGGGGAAGATCCGTCGCTGGGGGGCGAGTATCGAATCCATGGAGGAGGCCCATATCTGCCTGGCGCAGGACGGGCTTGCCTCGCTCCAGATCATCTTCAATCTGTTCCGGCAGAAACCCATTGATGACCTGTTCGCCGATGCAAAAGCCAGGGGAGTCGGTATTATCGTGCGTCTGCCGCTCGCGTCGGGCCTGCTGGCGGGCAAGTACAAGGCGGACACCCAGTTTGCCCCGCAGGATCACCGTACGTACAACCGGGATGGCGAGGCGTTTAATGTCGGTGAGACATTCGCCGGACTGCCCTTCGAAAAAGGCGTCGCCCTCGCGGATGCCCTGAAGCCCCTGGTTCCGTCCGGTCTTACGCTCGCCGAGATGGCGCTGCGCTGGTGCCTTGACTTCGGCGCGGTCAGTGTCCTCATTCCCGGCGCGAAGAACCCCGACCAGGCGCACGGAAATTCCCGAGTCTCCGACCTGCCCCCACTTTCTCCCGACCTTCATAAAACGCTCCGCCAGTTCTATGACGATCAGGGGATAGCGGACGCGATTCGCGGTCCTTACTAGATATTTTCTTCGCAAAAACCCAAAATGAACCGGCAGGCTATTCCCGCGTCTGTATCACCAGAATCGCGATAGGTAGTCCCGAATGCTGTGTTCTTGTTGTCCTTTGCGAAAGGTTCGCCCGATGGAAATTTCACCCTTACACCGTAAACTACGGCTGGCCGCGGCAGTGTCGCTGAGTGGCCTGGTACTTTACGCCACCGCCGCAGCAACGGTCCGCGCCGCAGCGCCGCCTGCGAAGAAAGGGACGCCGAAAGCCGCTGTCAAAAAGACGGCTGCTGCAAAGCCGACCTCACAAACAAACTTCACGGATAATACGCCGCTCAGCGAGCAGCAGAAGATCGTTCATCTGCTGAACCGCACCGCCTTTGGCCCGCGTCCTGGTGATGTCGAGCGGGTCAAGCAGATGGGCGTAGCCGCCTATATCGACGAGCAGCTTCATCCGGAGCGGATCTCGGACGCGGCGATCTCTGCCAAGCTTGCTCCTCTGACGATTCTGCAGATGCCGAGCGACGAACTGACCCAGGGGTACTACGACGCCCTCAAGCGCGGCAAAGAGCTGAAGGTTCTTCAGGCGAAGATCGAGCGTCAGACCAAAGCACAGGGCGCTGCCGGTGGCGACACCATGGAGATGACGCCCGGTGGCGTTGCTGCAATGACTGAGGAAACCCCTGAGAAAAAGCGGCAGAAAGCGCGGGCGGCGCTCCAGAACATGACGCCGGACGAACGCAGCAGAGCAATGGAGCTGATGCAGGGAAGTCGGGGTAAAGCCGCCTATACCGGGACACCGCAGCTGATTATCGCCAAAACGATCCGTGCGGTCGAATCACCACGGCAGCTGCAGGAAGTCATGGTGGATTTCTGGACCAATCACTTCAATATCGATGCCCGGAAAAACGCCTGCCGGGTCTATAAAGTAAGTGATGACCGCGATGTGATCCAGAAGTACACGCTGGGCAATTTCCGCGATCTGCTCGGGGCCTCCGCAAAAAGCCCCGCGATGCTGGTTTATCTTGACAATGCCCAGTCCACCGGGGAACAGACGCCGGACCCGGCTATGGGAGAGCGTCTGGCGTTCCAGAAGAATCGGCTGAAAAAGATGGCCGAGCGGGGCAATGCCGATGCAAAAGAGCGGCTGGCACGGCTGGAAGAGATGCAGGGAAAGATCAAGAAGAAAAAACCTGCCGGCCTGAACGAGAACTATGCGCGTGAGATCATGGAGCTTCACACGCTGGGCGTGGATGGTGGCTACACCCAGAAAGACGTGACTGAGGTTGCTCGCTGCCTGACGGGATGGACGGTTGAACGTGCAACCGGCAGCTTCAAGTTTGACCCCCGGCGCCATGACAACGGTGAGAAGATCGTTCTAGGACAGACCATTCCCGCTGGTGGCGGTATCGAGGACGGCGAGAAAGTACTGGATATTCTGGCGAGCAGCCCGGCGACGATGCGCCATGTCTCCTACCAGCTCTGTCAGCGTCTGGTCGCCGATGTGCCGCCCACCTCACTCGTCAATAAGTGCGTCACAACGTGGAAAAGCACTCGGGGAGATATCCGCGAAGTCGTACGAACCATTCTGACGGCTCCGGAGTTCAACTCACGGGTAGCGTATCGCCAGAAGATCAAGTCTCCCTTTGAGTACGCGGTCTCGTCGGCGCGAGCGGTTGGTGCGAACTACGTTCTGACCGCCTCTCAGTCGCCTCAGGCGCGACCACGGCAGCGGCAGGGAGCGGCGATGGCGGCGGGAATGATCGGCAAAGGGGGACTCTCCTATACCGGTAACGCCAGCGTGCAGTACCTGCCCGGTCAGGTCGCCGTGATGGGACAGCCATTGTTCCAGTACCAGCCGCCCACCGGCTATCCGGAAGATTCCCGCAAATGGGTATCGTCCGGCGCTCTGATCTCCCGGCTGAACTTCTCTCTTGCGCTTACCCGGGGTCGCCTCGGAGATCTGGATCTGACCGGGATGCAGGACTCTCTGCTGAATGGGGGACAGGGTGTTCCTCCAACACAGTACGTCAGTCGACTCGCGGATACTCTTCTGAGTGGGGAAGTATCTCCCGCGACACGCGCCACGCTTCTGAAAGAGGCGAAGGCACTGACAGAGACCAGCGGCGCGGTGGCATCCGCCTCTGCCGTGGTCCCGGTCGGAACCGACGCGGAAACGGCGCAAAAACTGGTCGCGCTTGTGCTCGGTTCGCCGGAGTTCCAGCGCCGTTAGCCTCCGTTTTTCTTTTATCTTGATGGCTCTGATCTGATCCCGCACGAGGAGTGCTGAACAATGAACGTTTCGCGTCGTATTTTTATCAAGAACGGTGGTCTGGCCATTGCTTCCGTCGGTCTTGCGCCGGTGCTTGGCCCCGCTTTTCTGCGGCAGGCAGTCTTCGGCGCTGCCCCGACAAGCCAGCAAAAGAAGAAGACCCTGATCTGCTGCTTCCAGCGCGGAGCCGCGGACGGCCTCTCGATTGTCGTCCCGCACGGTGATCCCGACCTTTACAAGCTGCGGTCGGATATCGCCATTCCGCGCCCCCTGGCAGGCAAAAAGGACACGACCGCCCTGGATCTCGATGGCTTCTTCGGTCTCCACCCCGCCATGGAATCGTTTCTGCCTATCTATAAGAGCGGGCATCTGGCAATCGTCCATGCCGCTGGTTCGCCGGATGCGACTCGTTCCCACTTCGATGCCCAGGACTATATGGAGTCCGGTACCCCCGGCAATAAATCCGTCGCGGATGGGTGGATGAGCCGTGCCGTGCTAGCCTGTCCCGAGGACCGGGCTAAGATCGCTTCCGCCAGCCCCTTCCGTGCGGTCGCTCTTGGCGGGGGGATGCCGCGTATTCTGCAGGGGGATGCCGGAGCCCTTGCCATTCCCGATCTGCGCAGCTTCGGTATCGCCGATAACAGCGGCGGCAAAAAGCCGAAGAGGCAGGCCCGTCGCGGTGACGGAATGACGGATGCGGCGATGGCTGCGGCGACCCGTCCCACCACCATCGCTTCGGGTTTTGAGACCCTTTACGATGATGCTGTCGGGGATGTTCTCCATGGCACCGGAAAAGAAAGCTTCGAAGCGATCAAGACGCTGCGCTCCATCAATCCGGGAGCGTATGTTCCCGCGAACGGCGCACAGTATCCGAATACGGGCTTTGGTCGCTCTCTCCAGCAGATCGCGCAGCTGATCAAGTCGGATGTCGGGGTCGAGGTCGCCTTCGCCGAGATGGGTGGCTGGGACACGCACGTGAACCAGGGTGCCGCCACCGGGCAGCTTGCGCTGCGATTGGGGGAGTTCAGCAAGGGAATCGCCGCGCTCTACCAGGACCTGGGCGACCGCATGAGCGATGTCGTCATCCTGACCATGAGTGAATTTGGGCGTACCGCGCGGCAGAACGGAAACGCGGGCACGGATCACGGTCACGCTACCTGCTTCTTTGCCCTTGGTGGAGACATCAACGGGGGGAAAGTGCACGGAAAGTGGCCCGGTCTCGCTCCCGAGCAGCTCAACGAAAACCGCGACCTCGCCCTGACCACCGACTTCCGCGCCGTCTTCGGCGAGGTGGCCCTGCGTCATCTGGGAGCACAGGGGTTGGAACGCGTCTTCCCCGGCTATAAGGGGACCGCCGCCGACTTCCGAGGAATCGTTCGCCGCGCGTAGCTTCGCCGTGTGGGTTCGGCACACCGCTGTCTAACATCGGCATCAACCGGTGCCGATGTTAGACAGCTACGGCTTATCCGATGGTACCGGAGCGACCTTCGGGCTTTCCAAGGGATTGGGAAGCAGGTAAACGGTCTCGCCCTTTCGGAGAAAACCTGCCCGGCGCGCTTCTACCTCCGCGCCTTCGTCGGAGCGCAGAAATACCAGTCGTTGCTGGAGAGCGGCATTCTCCTGTTCCTGACGCTTGTACTGCTCCCGAAGTACGGCTACCTGCTGACCAACCTCATTGCTGAGTCTGTAGGGATGTACGACTTTCTGCATAAATCGGAAGGCGACGAAAGCGATAAACATCCCCCCCAATCCCATCCCAAACAGGCGAAGGCGGTAAATTGCCGTGCTGGATAAAAGGCGTCGCTTTTTCCGCCGCCGCAGATTGCGCGGTCGGTCGGAAAAAACATCGTCGCTGTCGTCAAGGTTTGTAGAAGGGGACGAAGTTTTCGGGCTGCCGGAGTTCATAGGGTGGTTTTTATGGCGTGTGCCGGTACAGACACAAACGCCTGGCTTTTTTTCTGTGTAGCGGTTGTTGTATCACATCTTTTTGCAAACCGGTATCCGCGAATTAAAGGACTACGCGGACGTCGGATGCGCGGGCGGCTGAAGCGGCTGTCCGATGCAGTGAACCTTTATCAGGTTCGTGCTGCCGGGAACTCCGATAGGGGTCCCCGCGGTGATAACAACCAGATCCCCATCAATGACACGACTCTGATGAACCGCGGCGCTCACCGCGTTTGAAATCATCTCATCCGTATCCGCCGGGAACTCGACAAGCATCGGATGTACGCCCCAGTACAGTGCCATTGCCCGGTACGTCTCCTCGCTCGTCGTGGCGGCGAGGATCGGGGCGCGTGGCTTGAACTTCGAGACGATCCGGGCGGTGCTGCCACTGGATGTCGAGCAGATTATCGCCTTTGCATTCTGGTCATGGGCGATAGTGGCGACTGCCTCGCCAATAGCATCGGGGACACTGGGGCAGTCATGGATCGCATGCTGTTTGTCCAGAAGACCGGTGTAGTCGATCTCCGCCTCAGCTCGTTCGGCGATACTCGCCATTGTCTGGACAGCTTCCAGGGGATAAGCCCCCGCCGCCGTCTCGCCGGAAAGCATCACCGCATCCGTTCCATCTAGAACGGCATTCGCGATGTCCGTCACCTCGGCGCGGGTCGGTCGTGGATTGCGGATCATGGAATCCAGCATCTGGGTCGCGGTGATGACCGGCTTGCCCAGCTGATTGCAGAGGCGAATGATCCGCTTCTGCACCATTGGGATCTCTTCGACCGGCATCTCGACCCCGAGATCGCCGCGAGCGACCATCGCCCCGTCGGCGGCTTCAAGGATACTTTCCAGATTTTCGACCGCCTCGAACTTCTCGATCTTGACGATAATAGGTGCCGTTCGCCCGCTTGTCTCGCGCATAATCTGCCGCAGCTTGTGGACATCATCGGCGGAACGAACAAAGGAGAGTGCGACATAATCGACGCCCATCTTCATCCCGAAGGCGACGTCTCGTATGTCTTTTTCGGTCACCGCGTCGATATCGAGGCTGACACCGGGCGCGCTCACGCCCTTTTTGGAGCCGAGAATGCCGCCGATTACGACATGCGTTATCAGCTGCGTAGCGGTTTTATCGATGACCGCCAGTTCCAGCAGTCCATCGTCGAGCAGCAGCCGGTCCCCGGTTTTTACCGCGGTGATCATCTGCGGAATTGGAAGGGAAACGATCTCCTCATTGCCGGGAACGTTTTCCGATGTCAGGATGAACTGCGCGCCTTTGCGTAAACGCGTCCCATCCGCCACACTGCCGACCCGGATCTTAGGCCCGCAAAGGTCCTGGAGGATTGCCAGGCACTTACCTGTCTCCTCGGATAGCTGACGAACCGCCTTGATGCGCTTCTCATGCTCCTCGTACGTTCCATGAGAAAAGTTGAGACGGGCCACGTCCAGGCCGCTTTGGACGAGCTGGGCAAGGACCGTGGGGTCGTCAACGGCTGGTCCGAGTGTACAAACGATCTTGGTGCGTCGCATGAGGCGCGGGGTCCTTCGCTTTCGCCGGGGGCAAATCTATGCCTTCATTATAGGCGGTGCGGCAGGGCATCGTCAACGCGCACTATCAGGCCGACGTAGCTACAGGCGGAAGTGCGCCTTGATCTCCGCCGCGTTCTCGCTCCACTCTTTGGTGCGATCCAGCACAAGCGCGTTTTCCCACTCCCGTGGCTCTTCCAGCTCACAAAGCTGGCTGACCAGCATATCCAGCCCGCTGAAATACTCGTGGTCCCGCTCCTGAATCCGCTTCGCGAGACCGTCCGCACTGCCTTTCAGGTAGGCTAGCACCACTTTTCGCTGGTCTACCCGCATCTGGTAACGGTACTGGACCTTCAGCGCGGAGCAGGCGATGACCGTATGGTTCTCCTGCTCCATTCGCTCCTCGATAAGCGTTCGCAGGGTCGCGAGCCAGGGAGCCCGATCCTCATCCGTCAGCGGTATATGGTTCTCCATCTTCTCCTTGTTGGCATCGGAGTGGAAGTCGTCCGCATCCAGAAATTTGCCGCCGATGAGTGGCGCCAGCAGCTCACCGACCTCTGTCTTCCCCGATGCCGACACGCCCATCACGATAATGACCATTGAAGATTCTGCCTTACTGAAAAGATAGGGATAACCTCGGGGTTTGTACCCGTTCCTAGGAATCCGTTAACGGCAGAAGTTTGCGGTATCAGGCAGGGGAAGATTCGACGTAATTTTCCGGAAAAAGGGCTCGTTCTACCATCTCGACCAGAATGTGGATGACCTTGATGTGCAGTTCCTGAACCCGGTCCGAGTAGCGCCCCGCAGGGGTGCAGATGTCGACGTCCGCGATGGTGCTGACCGTCGAGCCTTGCTTGCCCGTCAGCGAGATAACCGTGACTCCAAGCTCCTTCGCCGCTTTTGCCGCCGCCACGATATTCTTGCTGGTACCGCTCGTGCTGATGGCAAGCAGAACGTCTCCCGGTCTCCCGTGGCTCTCGATGTAACGGGCAAAGACCTGATCATAGCTGAAGTCGTTCGCGACACAGGTCAGGTGGGACGGATCGCTGATCGCGGTCGCGGGCAGGCCGCGTCGGTCATCGCGAAACCGTCCCGAAAGCTCCTCGGCGAAGTGCATGGCATCGCACAGCGAGCCGCCATTGCCGCAGCTAAAGACCCGGTTCCGCTGTCGACAGGCGCTGACCAGCAGTTCGACGGCCTGCTCGATAGCCGTCAGCGCGGTCTCATCGCGCAGCAGGCGGGTAACGGCATCGGCGCTCTCTTCAAGCGCGGCTTTTATGTGTTGTTTCATGTTTAGTTTTGCGGAACGGGAAGGATCAATTTTTGGAGAACTCGGCGCGGCCCAGGAGCGCTTCCATCTGCCGAGTGTGATACGCGGTGTGCGTCTGTGCCAGTTCCAGCATTTGTGTCACGGTAAGAGGTCCCAGAACTGGATGCGAGTAGCGTGTTTCGCTGCCTTGCAAGGTGCTCAGGAACCGGTTCAATTCACTCCGGGCTGCTTGCCAGCGTATCAGAAGCTCGGGCAGCGGCACATCTCCCTTTGGTTCGATATTTGGGGACGGCAGCGGCAAAACAGTACCCCGTCGCAGTGCGCCCAAGATCAGCGCCCGCCGCAGACGGCGCGGCAGGATGCGAAACATTGGCGCTTCGCTTTTAACCACCCCTTCCTGGGGGCGTCCCACTGTCTCCTCACTCAGCACCAGATGCTCGGTAATCTGCTGAACACTCCAGTCAGAAGCACTGGGTTTCCAGACTAATTGGGCGTCGCTGAGAGAGAAAGCACGGTTTCGCAAAAACTCTCGCTGCTGCTCCATCGCGTCAAAACGGCGCTGAAGTTCAGGTGCCATATTAGTAACCCTCGAAAATATCTCTGGACTCATATCCTCCTAAGCGAGCCGCTGCCAGCACATGCGCCGGGACGTGGGTCAGGAATGCACCAACGGCCTCTCGCAATTCTTCAGCCGTAAAGCGTTCCGGAAAAAGCAGGAAGGCAACTAGGAAAGCGGCGTCAGAATTACAGTCAACCAGATGAAACGCTATTTCGTCCGCTTTTAGTGTGCCTTCCTCTTCCGCCAGAGCCTGTCCTAGGATATTGTTCGCATGACTGGCTGCCACGTCGCCCCGAAGCGCGTCTGCACGAGAGCCTGCCAACTCTTCGAAGATGGTCTGGACTTTGGCTCTAACAGAATCGTGGGTATCCATGTTTTAACAGCCTTGCGTTTAGGATTTTACACAAATCCAGAAATGCGATGCCCGCACCGCAAACCACGGCGCGGGCATCCACTTAACTGATAAGCGAAGGCATTCGCTCTACTTCAAGTTGTAGAACGATTCCAGCCCCTCGAAGACGGCGGTATCGCCGAGCTCTTCCTCGATCCGCAGAAGCTGGTTGTACTTGGCGACTCGGTCCGAGCGGGACGGTGCACCCGTCTTGATCTGGCCTGCGTTGGTCGCGACGGCGATATCGGCGATGGTGGCGTCCTCGGTCTCACCGGAGCGGTGCGAGATGATCGCGGTGTAGCCCGCGCGCTTTGCCATCTCGATAGAGGCCAAAGTCTCGGTCAGGGTGCCGATCTGGTTGACCTTGACCAGGATGGAGTTCGCGATGCCGTCCTTGATACCCTGGGCGAGACGCTTGGTGTTGGTGACGAACAGGTCGTCTCCGACGATCTGGATGCGGCTGCCGAGAGCGTCGGTGAGCATCTTCCAGCCTTCCATATCGTCCTCCGCCATACCGTCTTCGAGCGAGATGAGCGGGAAATTGTTGGCGATGTCGGTCCAGTAGGCGACCATCTCCTCACGGGTCTTCAGAAGGTTCGACTTCCAGAAGAAGTACTTTCCCTCCTCACCCTTGGCCTTTGCCTCTTCGTAAAGCTCGGTGCAGGCGGGGTCCATGGCGATGCGAATCTGATCGCCCGGCGTGAATCCGGCCTTGTTGATCGCCTCCATGATGACATCGAGCGCTTCCTCGTTGCTCTTCAGATTGGGGGCATACCCGCCTTCGTCGCCGACGGCGGTGCCGTAGCCCTTGGCTTTCAGAATGCCCTTGAGTGCATGGAAGACTTCGGTCCCCATCTGGAGCGCCTCTGAAAACGAGGCCGCGCCGACGGGCATCGCCATGAACTCCTGGAAATCGACGGAGTTATCGGCATGCTTGCCGCCGTTCAGAATGTTCATCATCGGAACCGGAAGCTGACGCGCGTTCGTTCCGCCGATGTAGCGCCACAGGGGCAGGCCCAGCGCCTGAGCAGACGCCTTGGCGACCGCGAGGGAGACGCCGAGGATCGCGTTCGCGCCCAGGTTCGCCTTGTTCTCGGTTCCGTCCAGCTCGATCAGCAGATTGTCGATAGCGACCTGCTCCAGTGCCTGCATTCCCGCCAGTTCGTCCGCGATTTTTTCGTTGACGTTCTCGACCGCCTGCTTGACGCCTTTTCCGCCGTAGCGGCTTTTGTCTCCGTCACGCAGCTCGACCGCCTCATGGGCTCCGGTCGAAGCGCCGGACGGGACTGCGGCACGCCCGACAACGCCGTTATTCAGGTAAACATCCACCTCGACGGTAGGGTTGCCACGGGAATCCAGGATCTCGCGCGCGATGATGTCATCAATAGTAGTTACAGTTGCTTGCATAGGGTCTTCTACGCTCCTTAAACGAGCGGCACACGCTCACAAAAAGTCGTCTTTCAGGGGAGCGGGTGCGGCAAAATTGGACCGGAGCGGCTGCCGGTTTCGCAGTCCGCCCGTCGCGCGATTATAGCACGACGGTGCTTGTAGGGGCAATAAGGAGCGGCGCATCTAGCCGACGATCCCTGCGGAGGTTGGTCGCATATCGCCGTTAGCGATACGGTCTAGCAGCTCCTCCAGCAGGTGTCTCTCGCCGCTGGTGAGAACAGAGGTCTGGTCCAGAGAGGCGCGCAACGCCGCC
>JAZKEA010000195.1:0-2132 GCA_040387315.1 Armatimonadota bacterium
CAAAAGTCCGACAGAGAGAAATTCGCTTTGCCAGTTCTGAAACGATTGAAACCAGAAACGAGAGGTGCTCAGAAAGCCCAGCAGCGAGACGGTATCTTGCCCGTTCGCCATCTGCTCCTCATTATATAGAGTTGCGCCGCCTGCCGCGTGAAGGAAAAAGCTGATAGTAAAAAGAGTAAGAAGCGCGATGCTGAGCGAATTTTCGTAGAGAAATCTTACCGCGGGACTGCAGTCCGCCAGCTTTTTCGATGGTTTGTCGAAGGGTTCGTCCTGGTCCAACTTCTTGGAGTCGGGAGATCCTTTTTGCCGAAGCCAGATCGTGAACAGGACATAGGCAGCCATCTGCAGGAACTCGGACTCCCAATTCTCGAAGGTCGCCTCAACAAAGTGGCCTGATGTCAGATAGGCGATGAGCTGAATGGCAGACTCTCCCCGCTCCTGCCGGTCATTGTTATACTCCGCGTGCCCCGTCAGTACCTGTCCGGCCAGCACGAACAGAAAGATGGTAAACAGGACGATCGACAGGCTATTCTCTCGCCAGATTCGGCGCAGCATAAACTCCTCTCCATTTCTGGTGCCCAAGCAGGCCGCCACTGAGCCTATACCCAAATACCTTGTCTGCTTGACCTCTTTCGGGTACAATAAACATAACACATGAACACACATTCATATATCCCACGATTGAGCGACAAAGAGGATTTGCTTCTGCAGGAGTCGCCGGATTCAGACACTTGTGACGTTGTCGCGGTGGATGCAGCGCGCGTGGCGTCCCTGCGCCCCGGCAACCTCTGCGGCAACGACGCCCAGCGGCTCGGCGAGGTGTTCGCCGCTCTTGGCGACCCGAACCGGCTTCGCATCATGGAGGCGCTCGTGCGGGCCGAATCGCTCTGTGTCTGTGACCTCTGCGCACTGCTTGGTCTGAGGCAGTCCAATGTTTCGCACCAGCTCCGGCTCCTTCGCGCACTGCGCCTGGTGCGGGCGGAGCGAAGTGGGCGCAACGTTTTCTACTCTCTGGATGACAGCCATGTGCGTGGTCTCATAGAAATGGGACTGGAGCATGTTCGCGAGGAGGTCAGGAGCTAAACGTTATGGCACAGACATCGACTCTCTCCCCTGCCAACCACGCAACCGTCACGATTCCTCTTCGTGGAAGCGTCGCGGATGCCTGCCTGCCCTGCGCGGATCGGCTGGTATCTGCCGTCGAGAGCGTCCCCGGCGTGACGCAGGTCTCTCTCAGTTCCGCCACCGCCACCCTGCGTGTCGCTTTCGATGCGGCAAGTGTCACCGCGGGCGAGGTACAGGAGCGGGCGGATTTTGAGGTGCGTCGGCTGGAGTCCGAATTCGGTCATCAGACGTACCGGATCCAGGGAATGGACTGCGCGAACTGCGCTCTTTCCGTGGAAAAGACAGTGTCAGCGGTGCCGGGGGTGCTTTCGGCATCGGTAAATTTTTCTGCTTCCCGGATGCAGGTGGAGCATCAGCATCCCTCGGAGAGTGCGGCGGCGGTCAGCGCCCAGATTGAGAAGCGCGTCCGCGATCTTGGCTTCGGACTCTCCCGCAGTGATGGCGACACACGCGAGGATTCGTCTTCGGCTGACGGTCACAATCACGATCATACAGCGGGCCGCAAACGCGACATTCTGCGTGTCGGGGTTTCCGGCGGACTGCTGGCGCTGGGACTGCTGCTGGAACACCTGCCTGTTTTCAACGGAGCCGTTTCCGCGGCAGTGACGACCGGACTTTATGCCATCAGTCTTGCGCTTGGGGGCTGGCGGTTCGCCTTCTCCGGCGTGCGGGGCCTGCGCTCGGGTATCGTAGGAACCAATCTGTTGATGGCGGTGGCGGCTGTCGGCGCGGCGTTCCTGGGCGAGTGGAGCGAGGCGGCAGCGGTGGTGTTTCTTTATGCTACTGGGGAGGCGCTGGAAGGCGTCGCGATGGACCGGACACGCCGGTCATTGGCGGCTCTTATCGAGGCCGCGCCGTCCGAGGCGCTGATCCAGCGACCGGAGACGCTCCAGCAGGAGACGGTAGCGGTGGCGAATCTTGCTCTCGGCGATGTGTTGGTCGTCAAGCCCGGTGCTAAATTTGCAGCCGATGGCGTGATTCTATCCGGCCAGTCTGCCGTGACAGAG
>JAZKEA010000195.1:2142-5064 GCA_040387315.1 Armatimonadota bacterium
TAAAACACGCGGCGACACGGTTTTTGCGGGCTCCGTCAACGGAAACGGGAGTCTGCTTGTCCGTGTGACCGCACTGCCGAAGGACTCGACGCTTGCTCGGATTCTCCACCTGGTCGAAGATGCCCAGTCAAAGAAGGCCCCCGCACAGGCATTAGTAGAGCGGTTCGGGCGTATCTATACCCCGATTGTTCTGGTAAGCGCCCTGCTCCTGGCCCTTGTAGGACCATTGGTCGCACCGGGGATCAACTGGCTTTACCGGGCGCTGACGCTTCTCGTGGTCGCCTGCCCGTGCGCCCTCGTGATCGCAACACCCGTCGCCTATGTATCGGGAATCGCAAGGGCCGCGCGAAGCGGTGTCCTGGTCAAAGGCGGGGCGTATCTCGAAGCCCTCGCCGCCTGCCGATGTGTCGCGCTCGATAAGACAGGGACGCTGACAACCGGCAAGCCGACGGTCTCGGATATCCTCCCTGCGCCCGGCGTATCAACAGACGAACTGCTGACAGTAGCGGCGGCGGCGGAGATGCACTCGGACCATCCTATCGCGGCGACCATTGTTCGCGAAGCGGCGAGCCGCGGGCTGCCAGCTTTAATCTCCACGGATGCCCATGCCATTCCCGGCAGGGGCGTCACGGCGGTTATCGAAGGGGAAACGGTTCTTGTCGGGACCATGGAGTTACTGCGGCAAAGGGACGTTGCGATTCCCACAGAGGTTGAGGCGGAAGCGCAGCGTCTTTCGACACAGGGAGGCACAACCCTTCTGGTGGCTCGCGGAAACCGCGTGCTGGGGACTATCGCGGTATCCGATACCGTTCGGCCTGAGGCGGCAGAGGCAGTGGCAGACCTGAGGCGACTAGGCCTGACGCCAACCATTCTGACGGGTGATTCCGAGGGCGCAGCCCGCCGCGTCGCCTCCGTCGTAGGTGTGGATGATGTCCGGGCGAGCCTGCTCCCCGAGGATAAGCTCACTGCAGTTCAGGAAATGACCCGGCGTGGTGAGCGTCCTGTGTTTGTCGGCGACGGCATCAACGATGCACCCGCGCTTGCTGCCGCCTCGGTCGGAATCGCGATGGGGACCGGCGGAACCGCTGCCGCTATTGAGGCTGCGGATATCGCCCTGATGCAGAGCGATTTGTCCCGCATTCCTTGGGCGATCCGTCTCGCTCGCGCTACCCGTGCGGTGGTGCTGCAAAATGTCGTTCTGGCTCTCGGAACCGTTGCCGTGCTGCTCGTCGCAACGTTCACCGGCTGGCTCAAGCTTCCCGTTGGGGTCGTTGGGCACGAGGCCAGTGCACTTATCGTGATCCTAAACGGCCTGCGTCTGCTTTCACCCCGCCTGACACGGCTTGGGTGAAAGCAGTCTAAACATCGCGCCGCCCGAAGATAACTGCACCCACCACGAAAACCACCACAACATAGAGACCGATAAAGGCGAGGTCGTACGGGACGGCGTTTATCTCGTTGAATGGGCCGCGCTGGCCCAAATCCCCGCGCAGGGCGGGAAGCGGCCCCAGTCCCTCGGTCACCCAGCGGGACATTCGTCCCAGCGGCACGATATAACCGGCGAGACGGGACATTTTCTCCAGCAGCGCGATCTGAAACAACTGGTTAAGCAGGTAAAGAATTCCCTCAGACCACCCTATCCCGGCAGACAGGATGGACAGTCCCGCCGCGAGGGGAAAGGCGGCGAACGTCGAGAACAAAAGCGCGAGCGTTGTGAAGACAGCGGGATAGAGCATCAGATATGGGAGCGCGTGCCAGATGTTTGCATGCGAGACCTCCGGATTTCGGTAGGTCGCCACCGCCCACAAAATGCCGTCCCAGAGCACTATGTTGGCGGCGATAAAAAGCACCAGACCCAGCCACTTGCCTGCGTAGACACTGAAGCGTGTGATCGGCTTGGGTAAGATCGACGACAGCACGCCCCGTTCGATCTCCGCGGAAATCGCCCCTGAGGCCAGCGCGATTCCAAATACGGAGGCGAAAAACTTAATGATGTCCGTCGCGAAAAAAACGTAAAGCGAGGCGTAAATCTGATGCGCCTTCGCGGGCGGCAACAATAAAAGTCGCCCTGACAGCGGAATGAAGGCCCCAACGCACAGCAGGGCCGCGATCAGAAGCGAAATCAGGGGAGCGCGGCGCAGAAGCGCCTCTTTCCAGGTAAGCCAAACAATAGTCAGCACGACTGTTATGGTATCATTCGCGGCATGCGCGTGAATCATCTGAACATTGTGGTCGCCGATATGGAGCGAAGCCTCGCTTTTTATGTCGGCCTGCTGAACCTCCGTGTCACCTACGAAGTGGAATTAACCGGGGAGTGGATCGAAAAGGTCGCGGGGCTGCCGAATGTTGCCGCTCGCTGTGTCTTTGTTCAGCCGAGCGGCGGCGGAGCGCGATTTGAGCTGCTGGAGTACCGCACCCCACCCGGCGTTTCACTGCCCGAGGATAGTATCGCCAATACCATCGGCCTGCGGCACGTCGCCTTCGAGGTAGACGATCTTGATGGGCTTTACCAGCGGCTTGTCGCGGCGGGGGTACGCTTCGTGTCTCCGCCCGTGACGGTCCCGTTCATGGTCGTCGGCAATATTCGCAAGCGGCTGTGCTACTGCTATGATCCGGACGGCGTTGTCGTGGAGATAGCAGATTACCGCCAGGAAATTTAAGACCGCGCCGCCCGCTCTTTCGCCTGTCGCGCCGCCGCGGGAGTCAGTCCCCCAAGCTTAACAGCTTTTTGGTAAGCGGAGCGTGCCCCAGAAAAGTCACCGATCCGCTCACGCGCCCCGGCGAGGGCGAACCATTCCAGCCCCGTCGGTTTCAGATCAACCAGCGATTCACGAAATCGGACCTCATCCGCCGTAATCCCCTGGAATCGGGCAAGGTTTGCGAGCGAGTGCAGAACGCGGATCTTTGTGAAATTGTCCTTTG
>JAZKEA010000195.1:5074-7208 GCA_040387315.1 Armatimonadota bacterium
TGGCGCGCATTGAGCGCATTGAGCGCGTCCAGCGGGTATCGACTCCCCTCGGATTCCAGGGACTGCTTCAGCTTCACTTCACCGCCGGAGGCATCGCCGCGCAGGAACAGTGCCTGTGCCCAGAGTCGATACCAGAGCGGTCTGCTGGATGGTTCCTCCGCAAGCGCGCGATTAATCGTCGCGATAGCGCCGTCGCTGTTACGGGCGGAAAGCTGGGTCTCCGCGAGCGCCCGGTAGAGAATGCCCTTGGAGGCGAAAAGACCACCTCCGGACAGACGCAGCGCTTCGCTGTATTCGCGGGCGGCGGCGGGATAGTTTCCCGCCTGCGACTGCACTTCCGCAAGAGCCGCGGCGGGAGTCGGATCCGCGGGCGCGAGGATCTTTGCCCGGTTCAGAGATTTGACTGCTTCCGTAACCTGACCGCGCTGCGCATACGCCTGCCCGATTCCCGTCGCCGCCTGGGCCGCAACCCGGCTGTTGGAAGAGTTTTCCACCTTGCGGTAGGAAAGAACCGCGTCATCAAGCGATCCGGACTGAAGCTGAGCGTCGGCTTTTGCGATCTGCGCCTGGGTATTGCTGGGGTCAAGCGAAAGCGCACCCTGAAAAGCCGTTACCGCTTCCGTAGAACGTCCCTGTGCCAGCTGGCAAAGCCCCAGGTTGATTCGAGGCTTCACCCAGCCTGGCGCCAGCTTGATGGAGAGCCGGTACGATGCCTCAGCCTTCGCCCACTGCTCGGCTAACTGGTAGGTATCCCCCAGCAGAAGCGAGACAATAGGTGACTGCGGAAACTGCTTCTGCGCCTGAACCAAGCGGGCGACGGACGTGGTCGTATCCAGACCAGCAGTACCGGGCCGCGAGAAACGTTTAACGGTTTTAGCGTAGAGTGCCTGAGCTTCCGCGCTGTCCTCGGAGCGCTCGGACAAAATTCCCTGTACCAGGAGGGACGCGAGAACATCACCGCCACGCGCCAGTTTATCCGCACGGCGGAACGCGACCAGCGCGTCGTTCATTCGGCCCGCGGATGCCAGCGCCACGCCTGCCATAATCTGGTACAGAGGCTGGGATGGCGAGGATTGCGCCGCCCGCCCGTAGCTGTCCGCCGCGGCTTTGATGTTCCCTGTCCGCAGAAGGCGGTCACCGCTGCTCACCAGCGATACCGGCGCTGCCGTGGAGGACCGTATCGCCACGGGAGGAGCTATGTTCGTATGCCCCGGCTGCGGGATGCTGACCAGCAGCGTGACAGAGCCGCAGACCAGGACAAGCTGGGCCGGATTGAGACGATATCGAGATAATTGATCAGCGTGTCGCATAAGAAAAAAGAGAACGCTGTCGCCGCTGCTGGAGCGCCATATCAAGAAGAGACCGAACTGCGGGAACCGGCTGAAGTTCATCGGTCCTGTAATTATCCATAGCGGAGGTGACGGCAAGTCGGTTCGGTACAGGTGCCGGAGCGGGAAGGGCAGGAGCCGCCGCCCGTGCGGCAACGGAGGGAGCCGGACTGAAGGCTGTCTCCGGATAGTTCGTCTTTGCCGTCGCATCCACGGAATTAGCGTTCTCCGTCCGCCCAGCGGCCTGGGATGTTCGCAGGCTGGCGACTTCATTGCCCAGTCCGCCCCCTGGACCACCCACAAAAGCCGGGGGATTCGCGGCTTTCGCCATGACGAGCGGTGTGGGTGTCGGCGCCGGTTTGGAAGAGACGTCAATAGGAACGGTCGAATACGAGTTGCTTTCGGCTTTGGTCATCCGAGACGGGAGAGATGCCTGGGGAGCGTGTGGAGCTGCCAGAGGCTGAGACACAGCCGTGACACGCTGCCGGACGGGTACAGTTGCCGGTGCCGACAGACGCACCGACAGTTTTCGCTCGATAGGTTTTAGCGCCTGCTGCCTTGGCATCGGCTGCACCGCATCGACTGCGGGAGCGGGGCGCGCCAGGCTCATTTTCTTTCGGGATGGCTCTGCGGCAGAAGAATTCAGCAGTTTGGGTGAGGCAATAATGTCGATCTCGGAGAATTGGGAGTCGTCCGTCGCCGCGACCGAGGCGGTCTGCTGACTCACCGAAGGCAGCCCCACCCTTTGATACACGACCACTCCTATCATCCCGACGACGGCAGCCGATGCGACCGCACCGAAGGGG
>JAZKEA010000196.1:0-8415 GCA_040387315.1 Armatimonadota bacterium
AAGCGGGTCAGCGCCAGCGGGAGATGAACGGGCGTGCGCGGCAGGGCCGGCTCAGAAGTCACCACGGGCCTGACGGGTGTCACTCCGGAAAACGGCAGCGGGAATGCGGCGCCGATTCCGGCGGGCACTGGGGGAGCGGAAACACGAACGGCGGTTTTCGAAGCACTTTTGCGGAGCAGTGCGCGAATCTCCGGCGAGGGTTCCGCGCCCAGCTCCTGTTCCAAAAGGCGTGTCAGCTCCTGGAACTGCGCACGGGCCGCGCGCTCCTGATCGGTCTCCATCAAGAGGCGAATAACCATTCCATGAGACTCCTCCGCCAGAGGGTCCGCCGCAACCAGGAGCCGCCCGGTGTCGAGCGCGGCGGAGATGTCCCCCGCCTGTTCGTGGAGCCCTGAAAGCTGCCGGAGAGCATCGCGGTGCAGCTCGGCGGTCCGGTCCCGCTCCCCCAGCGCCCACGCCTCATAAAATCCGGGCAGAAACGGCCCCCGGTAGAGGGCGAGGGCTTCGCCCAGCCGTTCCCGAACCTCGGCGGGCGGGGTTTCACGGCGGGAGGCGAGGCGCAGAGCGCGGTCAAAGGCACGAATGTCCACGATAACGGCATCGGAGGAAAGGGTTACGGTGGTCTGCCCCCCGCTGACGAGGACACTCCCGCCCGCTACGCCGGGAGGTTCGAGCTGCCGCCTCAGCGAAGCGAGAGCGGTACGAAGGTTTGTTCGGGCGGCGGACGGTTCGGCATCCGGCCAGAAAAGCTCGGCAAGGTACTCCCTCGACTGCGGCTCCCCGAGCTTTAGTGCCAGGTACGCAAGCAGTCCCCCGATGTTCTGCGAGCGGAACCGGGTGATGACCTGGCTCCCGGTTTCCAGACGCAGGCCACCAAAAAGTGTGATTCTCCAGCAGGGGGTTTCCACCTTTATGCCGTCTCCCATCTATCTCCTCGTTTTTCGTCAGATGCGGATGAATCCTTCCGCGAGATCCCCTAGCGGGCCGTGTATTAGCGCCGAGCGAGCGCCGAGTAGACCGCCGTGGAGAATCGACCCGGATTGGCATGTTCGGAATTCGAAAAAATGACCACGCCGTGATTCTCCCCCGGATAAATCACCATGCGGCAGCTCGCCTTTTCCTGACTGCCGTTATGAGAGACTCGCTTCCTTCCGTCTGCGGCTGCATCCACGGAAAAGCCAAGCCCGTACGCCGTTCGCTCACCCGTCGATGTACGCATCGGCTCCCACATCGCGGCTTCGGTTCGCCTGCTTACCATGCGATGATTCAGGAGGCCCATCGCGAAACGCGCCAGATCTTCGATAGTCGAAATATAGCCGCCGCCCCCTAATTTCCAGCTGACGTCCGTGTCGCTCGACGGCACGATTTTATCACCTTCCAGACGGTATCCAACCGCTCTATCGGGGATATTCTTCCACTGATAGTCGGGCTGGAGCGTCGTCATACCGAGCGGAGCCGCGATTCGGCTCTGTACCTGATCGGCGAACTTTGCACCGCCTGCACGCTGGACCACAGCACTCAACAGCACGTAACCATAGGTTGAATAGGAATACTTCGAACCGGGGACGTTGATCAGGGGCGATTCCTTGAACCTGTCCAGAGCCACAACAACATCCTCGTAAGGATGTTCGACAGAATATTTCCTGGCTGTTGGGATCACGCGGCCGTTTGCATAATGGACGATGCCACCCTGATGGCTCAGCAGCTGTCTTGCCGTAATGGGAGTATCCGTACGCGGGAACTCCGGGACATACTTTCGAATATCGGCGTCGAGATCGAGTCGATTTTGTTCTGCAAGCTGCAGCGCCGCAATCGCCGTAATGGGTTTGGAGAGCGATGCCCAGCGGAACATCGTCTTTGTCGTGACAGGCTGCCGTTTCTTTTCATCGGCCCACCCGTATCCCTTGAGATAAACGATTCGCCCGTTTCGCACAATGCCGACTGCCAGACCGGTGACGCGCTCCGCATTCATCTCCGCCTCCATTGCACGGTCTACTGCTGCAGCCTCCTGGAGGGTGAAATTACCAGCGATCTGCGCAAAGGATCGGCCCGGCAGAGCAGTGAGCAGAGCGGCGAGACAGAGAACGAAGCGAAGCAGCATCATCTTATCCTTTCGGTTTCACCAGTTCGTAGCGTGGATGCCACGCGGCTGGACAGGCAGACCGGCGGCATACAGGTGCGACACATCGCCCATGCCGATACAGCGGGGAATGGCCCATTGCTCGGTCCGCTGCTCCATGAAGATAGTTGTCACCGAACTCGGCGGCAGCCAGAATCCCGACCACATCAGGGCGAGCGGTATTTCCAGAAGGTGGGCAAGCCACGCCAGTCCGAAACCCCCGTGGCAGAATACCGCGATACGCTCACTGTTCGGGGCAACGCAGCGGTAGCGCCCGCCTTCGCGCTCATAACCGTGCCGCGCGAAGAACGCATCGCTGGAACTTTGAACGTCGGCGAACAGCGACGCCATCGGCGTGTTCGCCACGTACGGGAGATTCTGCCAGTCGTCGTAGCCGGGATGTTTTTCCTGACCGCGAATAACCTCGCCGGGTATGTCCCAGATTGCTATACGCCCCCACTCCTCCGTCTCGGTCGAAGCCCCCGAGAACTCGATGGTCCAGTCCTCGATGGCGGGAATACGATCCGGCATATGGTCCGCGGTGTAGCGCATCGTGTCGCGGGCGCGTCCGAGCGGAGAGCTATACAGGCGGTCCAACCCCTCGCCGGCGAGCCGTTTACCCAGCGCCTCGGCTTCCTTGTGACCAAACTCCGTAATCGTGTTGTTCGGATAGTCCGGATCGGCATGCCGAATAATATAGAGACGCATATCCGCTTACTTTGCCGCCCCTGGCATTGCCGCCGCTCCTGCCGTTGCCCCTGCAGGCGCATTCAGGAACGCGCTCACAACCGGCTTGCCATCAAATTCAGCGGGCAGCGCGACCCCCAGTGCGTATAGCGCCGTCGCGGCGCTGTCGTACGTGGTTACCGGAGTGGTAATCGTAAAGTTCTTCTTGACACCCGCGCCCCAGATGACCCAGGGGATGATCATGTCCTCGGCAGACCGCGTACCGTGCGTCTTCGCATGGCCCCCATGGTCGGCGGTCAGAATCACCAGGCTTGTTTTCTCGATACCGGCCCGCTTGATCGCGTCCCTAACGACTGCCAGCGCCTGGTCCTCGTCCGCGAACGCCTGAATCTGCTGCGGCGTTCCCCATCCATACTGATGGCCCGCGCCGTCGGAGTCGGCGAAGTGGATAAAGCACAGGTTCGGCTTTTCCTGCTGGATGTAATCCGCCGCCTGCCGCGCGACTATTTTGGCGGAGTAGCTCGGCATCGAAAAGCCGTTGAGTGAGCCTGGCAGGAAGAGATGCGCGAACTTCTGCTTGCCCACGAACATGGCGGTAGAGATATTTTTATCCTGCTTTTTGGCAAGCGAGAAGATGGTCGGGACAGTCACCATCCCCTTCTCGGGCACCCACTCGTTCCACAGGACCTTATGCTTTTCCGGACCGACCCCCGTCAGCATCGAGGTATGCGATGTCAGCGTGATCGAGGGGAAGATCGTAGACGCTTCCCACGTTCCGGCTCCCTCCTGCATCATCTTCATAAAGGTGGGCATGCGGCTCTCCTTCATGACTGCGGGCTTTCCCCCATCGAAGCTGACAATAAACACATGGTCCGCGATGCGCGGGGTAACCGGGGAGACCGGGGCGGCGGCCGCCTGCGCGAAAGCAGACCGCGGCGCGGCGGCTGAGACGAACCCGGATAAGGCAATAGCAGACGCGCTGAAAACCAGGGCAAAAGAACGACGGTTCATAAGAATCACTGAAACTCCTGACCAAAAAGGCAAGTCAATAAATTGACGGAAAGCGGCGAGGGAGACATCTCCGTTCCGCCCCATAGACCGTGAATACCTTCGACACCTTTCGTCAGTTGTCCTCCGCTTAAAAAGGGCGTCTCTCACTTGACCGGGGTACGGTATTCACCGGAATTCACATTAACCAGGGACTTCCAATATCCGCCTCAAAAACGCTCCCGCGTGATCTGGATCGGGGGCGGCGACTGGTCGGGCGGGGGGCCGGAGTACAATCTGGCAAATGACATTGCTGCCGCGAACGCCGTCTTCAAATCGTCCGTTGACGTGTGGCAGATTCCCAGCACGGTGTACCGCCTAGTCGCCGTCTCCTACAGTGAGCTGGGCGAAAAGGTATTCTTTCAGGGGGCCATCGGGCGGAATCTGGTCGAGTAGCTCGTCGAGTGGAATGCCTCCCACTCGGACCGTGCCCTGGTATACCGAAGCCTCAGTGATTCCCCCACTGTCGGAGCGATTATGTATCCCGATGGCGGCAGATGGAAATGGCAGCCCGCACCGGAGTTTGAGCCGTCTCTGCACTACCGGCATACCGGGCGCAATCGGCCCATACGGGTATATGAGTCCTTTAACGCACGCTTCCTCCTGGAGGATTTCTTTGCCAAGCTTGCCCGGTTCGCGCGCGGGTGAAAGCGTCGTGTCGGTCGGTTTTACCGCATCAGTCGCCGGAATACCTGCAGCAGTTTGAGTGACTCATGGGCGGTCTCGTCGCTGCCGGATTCCGGGGAAGGATTCAGCAAAAAACCGCTGACGCTCGCCCGATCCTCAGGGCTCAGGTCCGTCAGATTTCGGAATCCCATGGACCACTCCGGAAACTGTCGCTCCTCCAGATCGCCCCGAAGCATTTCCAGTACCCCTTTATGCCGGGGATCGCGCTCGATCTTTTTCAGCAGTGGGTCAACGACCTCTGCCAGTCCCTCCAGCACCTGTACGAAGTTGCCGTCGCTGTAGAGCAGCATACCGGTCACTTCCTGCCGACGATTGTTCTCGCGGCTCTGGTGCAGAAGACGCATCAGCTCATCCGAGGACATGAGATGACTGGCCGAGCTTGTGTACATAACGTAGATCATCGCTGTTCGCCTGGTTTCCCGACCAAACAAAAAGAGGTCGCGACAGAATTATATCCGAGATCAAGCAGGCGAGAACTCAGCGCAGAGCCGGTCGGTGTGTTTTTCCAGGCGTCAAGAAGCTGTTTGGGGTCACCTCACGATCAAAGAGCACGTTAAGCTCTGGTGGAGGCGGCCAGCGGCGGTTTCGTTGTCTCGCATCTGCCCACTACCAGGGACGGGGAACCGGGTACAGCTAGGCGTTCTTCCTGCGTCGCGTGACCGCGACCGCCCCGATCAGGGGAAGCGCAAGTACCAGCAGTGCGGCGGTGCCCGGCTCCGGCGCGTCAGCGGTAACGGCATTCGCGGCGCCCGTTATGCTGTACTGGCGGTAGCCGGTGGCATCGTAGATGTCGAGCGTGCCGTTCCCGTCCGGCACGCCATTGATGGTCAGGCCGCTGGCGTAGAAGTTCATATACGAGCGGACCGTTCCGCTACTCGTTGAAATGACGATGTTAGGGTCGGGCGTGTACGTGTCCGCAAATCCCATCTTCCACTGCCCCTCTTTGCTATACATGTTGAAGCCGCCAAGCCCGTCGCCGACGTACAGGTTGCCCCCGAAGTCCATCGTCAGCGAGTTGTCGACCGCCTTCTCCAGGTCCAGAACGAAGCTGCTGAGCATCGTTCCCCGCACCCCGCCATTCAGTCCCAGGTCGAAGGTCATGATGCGCCTGCCGACGGTGTCCATCACGTACAGGTTGCCGTCTGTGCCGAACGTCTGGGAAAGACGCAGACCAGAAAGGGCCAGGTCGGCTGCCGGGGTGTCACTCGGGATGATCATCGTAGGGGTCGGGTAATAAACTCCCTCAGGCTGTGCGACATCCATGCTGTACAACTGCAAATTCCCGCCCAGGGAAGTGGCGAATATCGTGGTGGTGTTGCCGCCGTAGATGCCGCCGTGACTTATCGCTTTCGTGTCGGATGGCAAATGAAACGCCAGAGTGGACGGATTATCTCCAATGGGAGTCAACAACCTGTAGTAACCCAGACCGTAATTGCCGATGACATTTGGGGCGGGCATGTTGTAAACGGGGTGCGTGGGACTTACGTTGTTGTGACGTTCGTTGATGGAATCGACGACCAGGTTCGCTCTTGCACTTGTCCGGAGGAAGTAGGGCTTGCCGTCCGCGTCGTTGTACATGGTGAAGACATAGGGACGTGTGACCAGCTTACGCGAGTTGGTGTATTGCGAGTAGAATTCGCTCGGGTCATTCGGCACATCCAGATCGGTTGCGTTCAGCCCGGAGTCGTTCATCAGCTGGATGGGATTGCCGGGGACCGGACTGGGCAGCTTGACATCGCCTTTGTAGGTGATGGTCTGTGCCTGAGCGGCGCTGGAGAAAGTGAGAAGAGACGCAAACGCAAGAGGCAGAAGACCGAGCAGAGTGGGAAGCCGTCCAGAGGGTATGGAGGGTGTCAAACGTTTCGAGCGCAGGTAAAGCAACTTACAGAGACTTGTTTTTCTTACCGCCGTCGTTGTGCCCCATAGTCTATCTGCCAGGCGGCGACAATCGCGGCAGGAGCATTATCCAAAGATCTAAAGATCGGAATCCCCACCTTGTTTCTGCCATATCGAAGCGCCATCCTGTCAATACTATTTGAGTATCGGTTTGAGTGCGTACCTGGCTCGCGGGTACTGGTTTCGCCGTCAGCCAATCTGACGGGCGATCTGCCGACGGTATTCGGACGGCGTCATGCCCGCGTCTCGGGTGAAGTTTCGGCTGAAGACGGTGAGCGAGGAGAAACCCGTTCGGCGGGCGATCTCGCTGAGATTGTTGTCTGTCGCGGTCAGGAGGCTCTTCGACTCCGCAATGCGGAGGCGACGAAGGTACTCCAGAACCGTCATTCCGGTCGCCGCCTTGAACACTCGGGCGACATGCTCTTCGCTCAGGCCGACGAAACCGGCGACATCCGAAAGGCGGGTCGCCTCTCGCAGATGATCCCGCAGGTATTTTTTGATGGTGCCGACATGGTATGCCCCGCCAGTGGGACGGTCCATTTCCAAATTTCCCGGACCGCCGGTCTCTGCACTGGATCGGGCAAACAGTATGGTCAGACCGACACACAAAGCGTGTATACGCGGACGATAGCCGGGAGCACCCCGCTCGGCTTCGGTTCGCAGGTGCAGCAGGGTTTCGGTCAGGGCGGCGTTTGCGCCCCCATGGACGCAGCGAATCTCCTGGAGCCCGTATTCCGCCCACGCCGCGACATCGGATTCCGGGTCCGGAACTCGCGCCGAACCACGACCACCGAGGGGAAGGGCCGGGAGGCACTGGGGATCGAAGGAGAGGCGGACAACATGAAGGCGCATTGCGACACCGGGACGGACACCGGAATACCGCTGCTCACAGTGGTGCGGCAGTGCGAGAATATCGCCGGGACGCAGGATCACATCGCTCCACGGACCGTTCCAGCCGATAACCTGATGCCGACACTCACCGCTGAGAACGAACAGCAGCTTGCGGACGCCGTTACGTACCGTGTGACTGCCGTTCGCAGCGGCATCCACCGTCTGTTCGTGTACCACCTGGAACGGCGATCCGAAGTCCTCGATAAAGTTCAGGGAGTAGCCCATAGAAATATCAATCTGCGTTGTGTTTTGTCACCTGGCGTCGCGCCTCAGATGGCAATACGACCCTATAATAGGTCAAGAAACGTCGAGCCACAATGAGTGCGTCTCGCGGCGATACTTTCTTCGCCGGAAACTATTTGTCCAAATCTCGACGAGGAGCCCGCCATGAATCCTGTTGTTCCCGCCGCCGTTTCGGCGGAGATGCCCATCATCGACTGCGATGTCCATCCGACCGCCGACAGCCGCCCTATCGGAAAATATATTCCCGCCGCTTTTCAGGAAGCGCTGCGCCAGGGCCTCGGGGGTCAGCCGGGGCAGGGGTACAGCAACCCTTTTGGTGTCCAGCGCCGGGATGCCGCCTGCGACGACCCCCATCAGGCCGCGTCCGACCTCTTCGACCGATACGGCATCGCCTACGGCGTTTTGCAGCCGCCGGGGATCAGTGTCAGTCTGTCCACGAACTTCGAGGCCGGAACCGCGAAAGCGCAGGCGTGGAACGACTGGCAGATCGCCGAATGGCTGGAGGCGGACGACCGGTACCTGGGCTCGATTTGCGTCAACATGAACGATGCCGTGTCGGCGGCGAAGGAGATCCGCCGCGCGAAGGCCGCCCATCCCCGCATGGTGCAGGTGCTGTCCTGCGGCGAGAGCTTCGACCTGTACGGGCACCGTCGCTATTACCCGGTTTACGAGGTCTGCGAGGAGCTTGGCCTGCCGTTCGCGCTTCATCCCGGCGCGGAAGGGGCGCTCCGGTCCTCGACCCCGGTGGGACGACCGACGAACTACTTCGAGTGGCACACCGGTATTCCGTTGACTTACCAGGGTCACCTGATCAGCATGGTCACCGAGGGGGTTTTCGAACTTTT
>JAZKEA010000197.1:0-2445 GCA_040387315.1 Armatimonadota bacterium
GCGAAAGCCGGACTGAAGTCCGGAGACACGATCACCCATGTGGATGGCAAATGGGTTCTGGGTTCTGATCCCTTCCTGAAAGTCAATAAGCTCTATCAGAAGATTCGGGATCGTGAGGATGACAACGACGACGAATTCCGCAAGGAATACGAAGTTGCCCGAAAGCGCGTCCTTGGGGGAATCGGTCTGCTTCCAGCTCAGATGCTGCTGCGTAAAGGGACCACGGAAAAGCGCGAGCTGACGGTGCAGAGGTCGGGTGTCGTGGCTCCTATTAAAATCTCGCTTGCAAACGCCTTGACTGAGGTCAGCCCGGTGACAACGAGCACCGCCAGTAACGGTAAAGCGACGGTCGTGAAGGTCAGCCTATTTACGGAAAAGACCGTACCGCAGGTTAAAACCGCCCTTTCCAAGGTGCCGAAGGGTCAGGGTGTTGTCCTGGATCTCCGGGGAAATCCGGGCGGAAGCGTGACCGATGCGGGCGCAGTTGGCGGCCTGCTCTCGCCAAATACCCCCTTTGCCCTGCAGATCGGCCCTGGCGGTGCGCGCAAGCGTCTTGCCAGCTCTCCCGGCGGTGTTCCGACCCATCCGCTGGTAGTGCTCGTCGACAAGGGCACGGCTCGTGCGGCAGAAGCTCTAGCTGCCTCTCTTCAGGATTCCGGCTCGGCGACTTTAATGGGCGGTCGTACCTTCGGGGACGGGATGTCTCGGTCTCTCTACAATCTGCGTGACGGCTCCGGATTTATCCTCTCGACGGGCAAGCTGATAAGCCCGAAGGGATATGACTGGCAGCTTGCGAACGGTCTCGTGCCACGGGTTGCTTTGCTGCCTGGGTTGAGTGAGGATCAGATAGTGGCAAAGGCGGTAGCAGTTCTCCAGAACCCACCGCAGACTGTCGCCGCTGCGCCCCGCCCAGCGGCGAAGAAAACGCAGCCGTAACCGGACTTAACGAAAGGCATTTGCGCATCCATGCGAACGTTTATAAAAGGATTTGTGGCCACTTCCATCATTTCGGCAGGGTTCCTTTGCGGCTTGACGAACGACGTTTTGAGCACAGCCATACATAACCCCCGTGTCGGCTCGATTATCCCCAGTGTTCCTGCCTCGCGCGTTGCGCGGCTGCTTGAGCCTGCCTCCGCGCGTGCGGCAGACGGCGAAACGACTGCCCTGCAGCCGACGGCGACATACAGTTCAGTTCTGAAAATCCTCCAGTCGGACTATTATAATTCCAGCGGGGCCAAAGCGCCCAAGCCGGATACAACAAAACTGACCTACGCCGCCATTGATGGAATGCTCGGCTCGCTCAATGATGTCTACACCACTTTCTGGACTCCCAAAGAGTACAAAGACAACATGCAGGAGACGAGCGGCAACTTTGTCGGTATCGGCGCCTCGCTCGATCTGACGAAGGACAAAAAGGTCCTGATCGTCAAACCCCTGGAAAATTCGCCGGCCATACGTGCCGGAATTCTTCCCGGAGATATTATCGCGGGGGTCGACGGTAAAGCCATCGCCGGACTTGAGCTGACAAAAGTCATCGAAAAGATTCGCGGTGAGGCAGGTACGGCGGTTCGCCTAACGATCGAGCGCAAAGGTAAGCCCAAGCCCTTCGAGGTCTCGATAAATCGTGCTGTCGTCCATTCACCGGTTATCGACTACCGGATGGAAGACGAAGCGAATAAGATCGGGTATATCTCCCTCCAAATGTTCAATGAGCAGGCGGACGAGCAGTTTGACGTCGCCTTGGAGCGTTTGGAGAAGCAGGGCATGAAGGCCCTGATCTTCGACCTGCGAAACAACCCCGGCGGTCTTTTGAACATCGCGCAGGATCTTTCAAGCCGCTTTGTCGACGACGGACCAATTGTCTGGGTCAAGCAGAAGAGCGGTCAGATGGACTCGCTGAATGTCCGGGCGGACAAGCACCGGAGTCCTCTCTACAAGGGTGTCTATCCCATCATAGTGCTGGTAAACGGCAGTTCGGCTTCCGCCTCGGAAATCGTCTCCGGTGCGATTCAGGATTCCGGTGTGGGCAAGCTCCTGGGTACCACCACTTTCGGGAAGGGACTGGTGCAAACGATCTTCCCGCTCGACTCCGGCATTTCGGCAGTGAAGATTACAACACAGCACTATTTCACCCGAAACCAGCATGACATCAATAAGAAGCTTGATGCAAATGGAAAGCAGATTAGTGGTGGTATTAAACCCGACTATGTGGTTGAGCTGACCGAGAAAGATCTGGATGCCCAGCGAGAGGCTCTTCGTAACGATCCGCAAAACCGCGAGGCGTTTAATAAGCTGGACCCGCAGCTGAAGCGCGCCCGTGAAATTCTGGCGGAGCAGCTGACCACAAAGAAGACCGCACAGAACTAGACCTGTTCTGACAGCATAAAGAGAAAGCCCGCTGGCTTGGCCAGCGGGCTTTCTTTGGGTTAGCGGTGTGTTAGAGCA
>JAZKEA010000197.1:2455-5710 GCA_040387315.1 Armatimonadota bacterium
ATCGCGGAGTATCTTCGCCTGAACGGAGTCCGGCTGACGGATTAGAACCGGTTCTCCCTCGTCGCTTCCCTCACGGGTCGGGATGTCCAGGGGAATCTCACCCAGAAACGGCACCTTGAGCTCTTCCGCAGCTTCCTGCCCTCCCCCATGACCGAAAATGTGGTAGGACTTTCCGGTGTCGGGCGCAATAAAATAGCTCATGTTCTCGACCACCCCGAGGATTGGAACATTCATCTTCTGAAAAGCGCGCAGTGACTTCACGGCGATGCTGGACGCCACATCCTGAGGCGTCATCACGATCACCGCTCCCGTCAATGGAATGGCCTCGGAAAGCGACATGGTGACATCGCCCGTGCCCGGCGGCAGGTCTACGAGAAGGTAATCCAGTTCACCCCAGGCGACATCACTCAGGAACTGATTGACGACTTTAGCCAGCATAGGACCGCGCCAGACCACGGGCTGCCCTGGACCGACAAGGAACCCCATACTGACGCAGCTCACACCGTGATTTGATACCGGGGCAATCCGAGGAACAACGTTTCCATCCGGAAGCCGAACCGCAGTCTGCTCCATCTGCTCGTCGTCCACACCGAGAAGCATTGGAATGGTCGGGCCGTACACATCAGCATCCATGATACCGACCTTGGCCCCGGTTTGTGCCAGGGCGACCGCAAGATTGACGGAAACAGTAGATTTGCCAACGCCGCCTTTGCCCGAGGCAATCGCGATCACATGCTTGACGTTGGGGATCAATTTGCCGCCAAGGGGACGCCGAGAGACAACGCGGGACGTCATCTCGATCTTAATGTTGGTCACCCCGGGAATCTCGCTGACCGCAGCACGGCAGTCTGCTTCGATCTTTTCCTTCAGGGGACAGGCGGGCGTCGTCAGTTCGACCTGGAAGGCGATGTTGCCTTCGCAAATCTTGACGTTTTTGATCATTTTAAGCGTAACGAGGTCTTTATGGAGATCCGGGTCTTGGACATGACTTAGTGCCTCAAGAACCTGCTCCTCCGTTACGATTTGCTCCGCTATCGCTTCCGCCATACTCATTACTTTTTCCATCCTATTCTAGAAAAAGTGTATCGGTGAAGCGCTAGTCGTGCCAATTCCCGACGCGCCCTGACTGTTTAACCCGCTGCGAGAGCGACGGACGGGATGAAGGTGGGTCGAGCCGGGGTGGAGGTAACGTCATCGGTCCAGCGGGATTCGGCGCGCGAACCCAGAAGCTCTCGTCCCAGTCGCGCGACGTCCTTTAGTCGGTCCATTTCAAGGTTGATATCGATACCGTTGATGTCCCGCTGATCCAGGGAATTGATAAGACGCTCCGCCAGTCGTATCGCCCCGATAGCAAGGAGTTCGTTCTCGAAATCGACGTGTACATGGAAACGGCCCCGGGGATCGACAATCCAGTTCCACTCGGTCTCGCCCCGCAGGACTTCCGCGGGCTGAGCCTGTGACTGAAGCTCAATGATCAGGTGCTCAAACAGATGCGGTATTTCAGTGCGGCGGCACTCCTGCCGGAAGGAAAGACCAAGTCCGTTTTCACATTTGTGCCGCGCGAGGGTTGGGAACAGGCGGAACAACCGATTCGGCAGGTGGGGAACCTGCGAGGTAAGAAACCGGTCCGGGTCCGGCATTTCGACCGTCAGCCTGATACGCCGGTCATCCGGTTGCACGCAAATCTCCACCACTTTCAACGGGTTGTACTCCTCGCGAGGTTACACCTGCAATGACAAACGATGACAGCAAATTTACCAGTCCGCTTCCCGTGCATCTTAACATAAGATACCGGTTTTGAACAAGATGCCGACAGAAATAATAGAACAGCGTCTACTACCTTGCATATTTGCGGGACGGACATCTAATGGGACAATCGAACATCGAAAAAAGTCGCATTGCGTTTCGCTGCCACAGCAGTTTCTCTAGTTTCTCTAGTTGATCCTGGTCAGTTATTCCTTTCCTGCGGTGAATCTTCCCATAGTATTTTCCGCACTGACAACTTTATTCGCTCACTAATGACGAATGCCTTCAACCGCGCGTTTTGCTTCTTCGGCGCTCTCGTTAAACGCTTCCCGTATCTGTTCCGGAGTCGCCTTATTACCGGTCTGATAGTAGAAGATCGCTGCCTTCCCAACGGCGACGGTCCCCGAATATGCGATAGCTGCCTTGAGCGCCGCACCAATACCGGCCGGTACCAGACCGACAAGCTCGCGAGCCACCAGGCGCCAGCCAAGAGCACCACCAACCGTTGCGAGCAGCTCTTTGACCTGTTTGGTATAAGCAGGCTTCCGACCATGAGCCGCGGCCAGACGCATCACCAGAATGATCTGATTTTTGGTCAGCAGGATCACATCACCCACTGCGGCTGCAGGGAAGATCGGGTTGATGATCGGCAAAACGCCGGGGAGAGCGGAGAGCAGCGCCACACCCGCATTGGCGCGACTCGTTCCCCGAATCAGCAGATTACAGGAAGGAACTCGAAAAACCGGGAGTCGGCGGGCCAGAGCCACCGCGAGATCCGGCCGCCGTGCGAGAATTCCCCCAACAATTTCATCGATGGTGCCGGAGAACGGCACAGAGTTATATCCGCGTACCCCGATTGCCTCGCCTGCGGGCCCCGCATACAGCGTGAAGGCAAAGGCTTTCGATGTATCAGCATCCGGAGCGGCATCGAACTCCCGCAGGTAGTTCTCTGCTTCATCAAGCTCCAGTATATTCGCCCGCGGGGTCAGCAGCGCTTCGCGGACCAAGGCACGTTCCTCTTGTTTGCCCACGATTGCCAGCTTGAAACCGATGCTAGCCTCGTCCTCGATCTCTTTTGGTGAGACGGTCGTAACAAGCTTTAAAAAAGGCCAGGCTGAACCAGAGTTAGCCATAAAATTCGTTCTCCTGATCAATTTGTACCCGATTAGAAGCTATCAATGTTCCAGATGCCAGCACAGGGAATCAACCTGCAGGCCCAGCAGTGGGCGTAACGCTGATCGCAACGCTGCGGATCATCTCTTCGATGTACTGACGATGCTCGCCATCACCGTCGTAGAGCCAGTCATTGAGGGCATCGGCATCGATATCACTGCGATCTTTTTCCCAGAGCTTTCGAATAATCCCACGGTCACATCGCTGAACCAGTTCCTCCGCACTATGGATGTCGGAGTGGAGGCAGGTACGGCGATCCCACAGCTGCTTATTGTCATCCCCATCGTTTCGGTCGAAGAAGAAGCACCAGGTATAGAACAAATGGTAGACCGTGCT
>JAZKEA010000198.1:0-3749 GCA_040387315.1 Armatimonadota bacterium
TGGCATCAATGGTGTCATTGAGGCGATGCGCAAGCGCAGGGACAGCCTCGGTTTTATCGTGACCCGCCACGAGGAGGCCGCCGCCTTCGCCGCTGTCGGGTACGCCAAGTTCTCCGGGAAAATGGGTGTCTGTCTGGCGACCACGGGACCGGGCGCGATCCACCTGCTCAACGGCCTCTATGATGCGAAGATGGACCAGCAGCCCGTCCTCGCTCTGACCGGAATGCCGTATCACGACCTCATCGGGACGGTGTATCAGCAGGATGTCGATACCGCGAAGGTTTTCTCGGATGCAACGATCTTCTCCGAGCGGATCATGGGGCCGATGCATGTCGTCACCATGGTCGATCAGGCGGTGCGCCTCGCGCTGTCGCGGCCGGGACCCGCCCATCTCGCCTTTCCCAATGACTTCCAGGACCAGACCGTGGACGAGGATTCGCCGTCGTCGATGAACCAGCCCGGCGGCTCGAAAAAAGGCGTGCATACCTCGCCTGTCTTTACGGTTCCGAAAGTCGTGCCTACGCCGGACGATCTCCATCACGCCGCCCGCGTGCTCAATGAGGGCAAGAAAGTCGTGATGCTGATCGGGTCCGGAAGCCGGGATGCCCGAGCGGAGGTGGAGCAGGTCTCCGATCTGCTTGGCGCGCCGATTGCCAAGGCGCTTCTCGGCAAGGACGCGCTCCCCGACGATCACCCGAACACGACGCAGACTATCGGGGTGTACGGGACGAGCGCGACCCACCAGGCAATGCAGGGGTGCGATACGCTGCTCCTCGTCGGCACCTCGTTCCCGTGGATCTCCTATCTTCCCGACCCCGAAAAGGTCCGGGCGGTCCAGATCGAGCGCAATGCGGAGCGGCTTGGACTCCGCTTCCCCGTGGAGGCGGGACTGCTCGGCGATGCCCGCGAAACGCTTCGGGCTTTGATTCCCCTTCTGGAACGCAAATCCGACCGCACCTATCTCCAGAGCATCCAGAAGACCATGGGCGAGTGGAAGGAGACCATGGCGCGGCGGGCCGATTCGCAGGACCTTCCGATGCGGCCCCAGGTCTTCGCTAGCGAAGTGGGGAAACAGCTCGCGGATGATGCGATCGTGACCGTAGACTCCGGGACCAACACACTGTACGCCGCCCGCTGCATTCCCATGCGCGGCACGCAGCGGTGGAGCTGCTCCGGCCTGCTGGCATCGATGGGCTGCGGGCTGCCGTACGCGATTGCCGCCCAGGCGGCTCACCCTGATCGGCAGGTGGTCGCGTTTGTCGGAGACGGCGGCCTGACGATGAGTCTGGGTGATCTGGCGACGCTGCGGAAATACAATCTGCCGGTGAAGCTGTTCGTGATGAAGAACAATGTGCTCGGACAGATCCGCTGGGAGCAGATGATGTTCCTGGGGAACCCCGAGTACGGCGTCGAGCTGGAAAACATCGAGTTCGCGAAAATGGCGGAAGGGTTCGGTATCCGCGGCTTCAAGGTGGAAAATCCCGGCGATGTCGCCCGCATCGTTGCCGAGGCGCTCGCCCACGACGGCCCGGTTCTGGTCGAGGGGGTGACGGACCCCTTCGAACCGCTGATGCCGGGCCACATCAAGCCGGAACAGGCTGAAAAGCTCGCCGAGTCGCTGACCAGGGGTCAGCCCAACGCGGACCGTATCGGGATTACGCTTTACCGCGATGCCCTGGAGGAACTCAGCGAAAACCAGGACCTGATTCTGAAGGCGCTGCAGGAACATGCGCCGGAGCTAGTGCCAGCGGGAGTCCTGAAACGCGATGAATCGCCCGATGCCTCCCTTCAAGCACAGGCGGAAGGAGCGCCCGAACGGTAAAGAGACGAGAAGGGCCGCTTGTTTACCGCTAGGTTCACCCCTCCCCCCGTTGCCGCTGAGGCGTCAACTTCCCCCACCCCACCGAAGGAGAGGGGGCGTTCGGTACAAGTGCCGTCCTTGGCTGTCGCAGTGGCGTGAGGCAGAAGCGGAGCCTCCGGTTCCCCTGCTTGCGGGGGTTAGGGGGCCAGTCTGACAGTCTGCCATGCCTTTGTGCGAAGCCATGCGTGCGTTCTCGCCCCGAACGCCCCCTCTCCTTCGGAGGGGAGGGGGAAGTTGACGCCTCAGCGGCAACGGGGGGAGGGGTGAAAAGGCGAGCGGTAAACAAGGCCACGAGGTCAAACGCACCGACAATCAGACCGGGGATCGCGGGACCTTGAGACTTGCCTACCTATGCGTTTTCGGCAGGGTCGGTCCTGTCCTCCGCCCTAAACGGTTACCCGGGGACGGGCGCAGTCCTCTCCACCACTGCCGCCAGCCAGGCGGTAAGGCTGTCCTTGGTTGGCAAAGGCGACGGCATCCTTCGCCTTTTTGATCACGGAACCGGACAACCCATGTACCCCGCCCGTCTCGCGCCGTGGTTTACGCCTTGAGAAAGGCGAGCAAGTCGCTCGTTAGCCGTTCCTTGTGCGTGGCGAAGACACCATGGGGAGCGCCGTCGTACTCGATGAGCTTCGCCTTTGGTATCGCTTTTGCGGCCTCTCGAGCTGTGGCATCGATGGGAACCGTTTTATCCTCCGTGCCGTGGATGATGAGCGTCGGCAGCTTGAAATGGGCGAGGTCCGGGCGGAAGTCCGTCGTTCCAAATGCCTGGGCGCAGGCGAGCGTCGCCTTCAGGCTCGCCTGCATCGCCGTGTTGACCGATGCCTGCAGCACCTCGTCGCTGACGGGGTGCGACATCAGGCCGACGCCGTAGAAGTCCTTGAAAAAGCCCGCGAAGAAGTGCGCCCGGTCTTTCTTCATCGCTGCCGTCATCTCGGCAAAGATCGCGGGATCGACACCGTTTGGATTGTCGGGGGTCTTGAGCATGTAGGGCACGACCGAGGAGATCAGGGCCGCCTGCGAGACGTTCGCCCCTCCGTGCCGCGACAGGTACCGGGCCACTTCGCCGCCGCCCATGGAGAAGCCCGCGAGCGTGGCGTCCGTCGCCCCGGTTGCCGCGATCACATCGGCGAGATCATCGGCGAGGGTGTCGTAGTTGTAGCCGTCCCATGGCTGGTCGGAGCGACCAAACCCGCGCCGGTCATAGGCAATCGTGCGAAACCCTGCTTCGACCAGGGGGATCGCAATATCGTCCCAGCCATCGGCGGAGAGCGGCCAGCCGTGGATCAGGATCACAGGCCGTCCCGTCCCCCAGTCCTTGACATAAAGCTTGGTGTCGTCGCGCGTTGTTATAAAAGCCATCGATAATCCAGTTCTAGTTCAGGTCCCGATTTATTGCCGGCGGCAGGATCGGGTCACTGTTCAAATACGTGAGCGTCGCTATTGAGCCACCGCGGGTTTACCCGCAATTCTCGCAGGGGAAACGAGCCGCCTCTGGCAGTTCCCCAGGGGTCAGTGGTATTGTGCCCTTCAGCCCGAAGGGGTGATCTGTTCCCTACTTTGGGTAGAAGAGCACGGATCGGTGAAGACAACTCGCAAAATAGGAGATTATCATGGCAGAGATTGCAAAAGAGTCGGAGCAGGGCGTGAAGGCAATCGCCTACGGAACCAAGCATTCGTTTACGTCCCTCGGGGAGATGGAGATCGAGCGACGGGTGCCCGGCACAACGGATGTCGCCCTCGATATCCTGTACTGCGGCGTCTGCCACTCGGACCTGCATCAGGCGCACAACGACTGGGGCAACACGGTTTACCCCTGCATACCCGGCCATGAGATCGTCGGGCGCGTGACCGCGGTGGGAAGCGATGTGACCCGATTCGCGCCCGG
>JAZKEA010000199.1:0-5313 GCA_040387315.1 Armatimonadota bacterium
TGCGTCATCTGACATTGGAAAACCCGCCGGCGACAAGTCAGCCACCGGCGCCATCCGCCGGAGTCGCACCCGCCATTTCCTCCGTCACCAGCGAGTCCACCCGTCCGGGGAAATCCCCTGCCGCGGGTCACATCACCCTGCCCCTGCCCGACTCCCACAATCACCGGATTTTTCACGCCTGGGATCGTCAACGGAACGATCCATGCCGCCAATGCGGTTGCTCTTCAGGCAAAGAACGATCTGACGACGTCCTATCGGGAACCCTTGTATCTTGTTTCTGTGCTGCACTTCTGCAGTTTGCAGCATCTTGGGCGGGGTAGGTCGTTTGGCCCTCTGGTAGCTGCGATTCTTCGGATTGGCAGACTCCATGGGGGTGAGTCTTAGCCACCCCGCCACCCCGACCAACCGCTTTGAAAGCCCGTACAGCCTATCCGCGCATGGGTCTGGCACACCGGAGTTGTAATGTGTCGAAACCGTTTCTACATAAACCAAGCCTCGGGGCGAGCGGTCGGCAGAGAATGTCCCTTCGCGACACGTCCCTTCACCCAAGCTCCGACGATACGGTTTCGGACCTCGCAGAGTTCTTCCCACGGCTTGAGCGGTCCTGCCGCAAGACCCGATGCCGCCTCGTACGCCGCGACAAAAACCTTCCCGCCATCGGCTCGCCGCCGAAGGACCATCTCCATCACACAAATATCCAGGCGTGGGTCGCCGTACGCCGCTTCCTCCCAGTCAATGACGGCGGTGACCTCGTCGCCGTCCGCGAGGACATTGCCTCTGTGGAAATCGCCGTGAAGGAAAACCGGCGGCTGCTCGACGATCTCCTCGCCAAACTGCTTCTGGAGCCGCTTCGCGGATTCCAATAGTTCGGTGGCATCCGCTTCCTCAGCCCAAGCAAGGAGACGTGGGAACAGGGCAGCAAGGCGAATATCAGGCAGGTGACCGAGATCGACAGTCTCGACCTGGGCACGGTGGAGACGGGCGAGCATCTGCCCTAGCGAGGCTTCCAGCGCATCGGTCATTGGCAATGCCGCGACCGCTTGTCCCGGAGACAGCCGTTGCACGGCGGCCGCGATCTCAGGCAATTCCACCGTCCAAAGCGTGTCCGGAACGGGAATGCCCGCCCGCGCCGCGACCCGCCACGCGGTCTGTTCACGCTGGGGCAGATCGGGAGTCGCCAGCGTCCACCACGACATGAACCCCTGGTAAACCCGCAGAAAGACGGTCTCGGAGTCCTCGGAGCCCGAGACCTCGTCTTTCCCTCCTTCGGCAACCGGGTATGTCCGTTCCGGCCAATCCAGCCGGATACGTTCCAGATGCTGCTGGTAGCTCCCGATAGGTTCCCGTTTCCCGATGACCCATCCGGGGCGACTGCCGAAGGCGGCTGAAAGAAACTCGTTCAGCTGTTCGTCGGATACTGCAATGGTGGTGGGGGACTCTTCCATAGCCGAGTGTTCGCCAGAGATGCGACACAATCCTGTTCGCTGAGGCGAAACAATGCCTGCCTGATTTGTGGATTATACTGCTTTGGGAGGCGCGATTTTTGTCTGGCATACGGTGAAGACGGGTGTTATCCCGGCTATAGAAACGGATATGATTGAAACCGGCTCTCTGCGGCTGGTTCCCGAGGCGGCCTCTCACATGCTCGCCCTACCGAAGCAGCACGTGCCGTACTTCGCTGGGTGTTCGACACCGACCGGGTCTCGGTATCCATAATTCGGGCGCACACAGTTCTTGGGGAAACGGCATCTACACGGGTCTTGGTGAAGTGCGGTTTCAGAGTCTGACAATAGGAGAGGTACCGAGCTTCACGGGGCGGAACTGCTAACGCTCTTGCAGCCAACATACGCCCGTACCAATTAAATGTTTGCTCTGCAACTGAAGAGAAGGTTATCCCTTTGGCTAGGAGCTAGGAGCCGACCACCTCGAACTTTCCGGCACCGACCTGCACGGTGGAGCCATGGCTCGGTTTACCGTTGACGGTTGAGATGGAGGAAGGCAAAGCGATGAGTGCCGTCGTCCCCCTGGGAACCGTGACGATAATGGCCATTCCCCCGGCCCTGCGCTCTGCACGAACACTAATGTAGCCGCTCGGTGTCGGGACAACGCCGCTTGCCCAGGCAAGATCCCCGAGTCGCGGCGCGACGGTACACGTCTTAAACCCCGCGTCCGTGGAGCGAATCCCCAGAACATACTTCGTCAGGAAGGTCGTCGGTCCGGCAGACCATCCGTGGCAAAGACTGGCCTGATAGCCTTTCGGCGTATTGTCCGGCTCGTTCCACTGGATTCGTGCGTGGAAATCACGATTATCCGTATTGGGGGTGCTCGGGCTAAAGGGGCTGTAATGCTCGTAGAATGTGGTCGCGCCGTCCTTGATCATCTGTCCCCAGAAGCTCCGCACATAGTCCAGGCCGTCCTGGGTGCGGTCCGCCATTCCCATCGCATAAAGGACATAGTTTCCATAGTATGGCGAGATGTCCTTGTCCGTGCGTGCGGTTTCCGGCTGGAAGATTCCGGACTCGAAGATTTTCCTTGCCTGAGCGGGAGTCGCGACGCCGGAATAGATCGCCATCGCGTTCTCGTGCTTGCGATCACCGAATGTCCCGCCGGGGGTGATCAGATGCTTTTGCGATGCTTTGCCGACTCGCTCCGCCAGAGCCTTGTACTTTGCTGCGTTTGGTGCGTCCCCCAATTCCTTGAGGAGGAACGCCCCTTCACTCAGCGCTTTGAAAAGAAAGAGCTGCGTGGTAGCCCGAGCGACCGGGCTGCCATTGTCCATATCCTCCGACCAGGCCACAAAGACCCAGGCGTTGTGCTTGTTCGCAAAATTCCCGTCCGCGTCGATGTCCTGACTGCAAAAATCCAGCAGCGAAACGAGCGCGTCGTGCTGTTTCCGAAGGTAAGCCTTATCGCCGACAGTACGGTAGAAATCCGCCAGCCCGCTGACCCAGGAGTAGGAGTAACCGGGAATCTTGTTGATATGCTCTTTCGGAAGTTCGTCCGCAGAACGACCGCCCTGCGCATCCTGCCGGAGCCGCGTCATCGTCTGCTCCATCAAAAAACGATCCGCGAAGACGTTGTTGATGACCTCACCGGCCACATGAAGATCGCCCATCCATCTCAGGCGGTCCCGCTTCGGCCCATCCCAGATGTCGTCCTGCATACAAAGGTGGGCGGTGTACGCGCCCGTATACCAGACCCGCGTGAGCAGAGGGTCCGAGCAGTCGAAGCTGCCCCGGTAGCGCACCGGGTAGTACAGGTGATCCATCTGCGCTTTCAAGTTGATGCGGCTTTCCTGAGAAGGAACGGTGACCGTGACATACCGAAGGGCCGTGTACGGAGTGGCGGAACTATTTGTCGTCGTGTAGGGCTGGTTCAGCGCCTCGCCGGTCGATTCTCCCGTGCCGAGCGTCAGACCGGGCGTCGAGCCTTCGGTCAGGACGCGCCCGGTCAGCTCCTTGCCGAAGTCGAGGATTACTTTCCAGACCTTGCCCCTGGCGTCACCCACAGGACGGTCGATCGTCATCTGTCCCGAGGCGGTGTGCCAGTCCATACTGTCGGGGTCTCCCGCGTAGGCCCAGCGAACCGGCGCGATCGAAAGGTGCGCCAGATACGAAGGAACGGCACTGATCGGGATCGGCCAGCCTTCCAGCGCATCGCCCCACGGCCCCTCACCGACTCTTGCCTCTTCCGTGCCAAAAACCCACGCGGTATCGTCGAAGGCAGGTTCCGTCCAACCGTCCGGGGACGGTTTCTCGCTCACCCGCCAGCTTTTGTCGCTGGCGAGAAGCAGCTTGGCATCGGCTTCCAGCCGAACCGCAAAGCCCGCCCCTTCGGTATTGTTGTGTGCTCGGACCGCGATAACATTCTCGCCCTGCCGCAAGTGGGGTGTGACATCGACTGCCTGTACTTTGCTCCAGCCCCCATTGTCGCCGGAAGGCGTCTGGCTGACCTGCTTGCCGTTGACGTACGCCGTGAATTCGTCGTCCGCAGTCACGTAAAGCACCGCCTTCTGTGGGACGCGAGAAAGGGGGAAGCGCCGCCGTGCGGAGATCGTTTGATCGTTCGACCACTGCCTGGTCCAGACCCACACCGCATCGGGGACGCGCTTGTTTTTGGGCGCTTTCTTTGGGGCCGAAATACCGTACGTCGGATCAAGCGAGGGCGTCGATTGCGCCCACACGGCGTTCTCTATGGGCGTCAGTCCTACCAGACCGAGGCCGAGGGCGACTCCCAGTACCCTATTTTGCCGTTTTTGAAGTGGATGATGCATTTTTATCCCCGTAATAAAAGAATTATGTCTGACCGAATCGGTTTTGCATTAACAGACTTGCTTTAACAGAGAACCGCCGAAATGTGAGTCTGGTAGCGGGAATTAGTGGTGGTACACTCCGTCATTGCCATTGTGCCTGCATCGCGCCCGTCTTAGTTTGGGGTGTTATCAGCAACATTAGTCCCTATCTACGATTCTAAACGGGATGTTTTGAACACATGCTGGTTCGTGGCTTCGATACTCTGTATCGTCCGCGTGGCTGGTTCTTTTTCGCAGGGCTATAGGCGATCCTGTGTATGGGGAAAAGATGCTTTCTAAACCACGCGCGAACTCCGGTTAGATTGCATCGGCAGCAGGACGTCTGAAGGGCTGTGGTAGTGTATCCTGATGCGTGGCAATTAATCAATGGAACAGAAAAGCATGCTGAAGTTTGCGGGAGAGGTGGGAACCCTACAGCAGGCATGCAGTTCCTTAACGCTTCACAAGACCCCATCCGCAGCAGTTGCTTGCAGTATAAAGCTTAGTCGCTTGCGCTTCTCCCTTTCCCCGTCTTATTATGGCCACTAACGACGATTACGGGGTATAGGAGGCCTAACCTATTCTTGCTTCTCTCTTAAATGAAGAAAACGAAGAAAGTACCGGCCCTAGTGTTCAAGCCGATGACGGACACTACTGATACGAGCATCTGCCTCTATTGCCACAAGCCGATTGGCGACGCCACCGCAGTAAGCATGACGGCCCGCGATAGCAGGCCACGCATCGGAGTCGCGCACACCGACTATGCCGCACTCTCGGCAAACATGTTAGGTCTCAATCTCGTTGCTGCAAAACAAGCTGTCATCTTTGAAATCATCTGGGCTCTAACGCACTTTTGGAAAAGAGAGCGCTCACTCGCTTGAAAAGCGGGACAATAGTTCAGAGCGAGTTCAGTCATCGAATAGCTGGAAGCTTGCTTTTCGGCAGAAGAGAGTTTTTTCAGCCCGTTTTCACCAAAAATACGTCAGAGTGGACGGAATGTTAGACGTGTCACGAGAGACACG
>JAZKEA010000200.1:0-2349 GCA_040387315.1 Armatimonadota bacterium
GGCTGGGGCGAAACTAAAGCAGCTTATTGCTTTACCCTCTCCAACGCGAAAGGAATCGTCATGCTACAGTCCCTTATCGGCACTTCGAAATCGATCTGGCACGCTACCGCAGAAGTGCCAATATTTCCACCCTTATCCGGTAACGCACGCGCCGATGTTTGTGTGATTGGCGGGGGAATCGCGGGCCTAACATCGGCCTATCTTCTCTCAAAGCAAGGTAAGAAGGTAATTCTAATCGATGCAATGGGGGTAGGCTCAGGAGAAACCGGCCGGACGACGGCACATTTTTTTCCGCCTGATGAATGGTATGCCGATATCGAAGATAAATTTGGCACTCCCCGGGCCACTTTGGTCGCGGACAGCTTTACCTACGCTATTGCAACGGTAGAAGCTATTATCGATGCTGAGAATATCGATTGCGAATTTGAACGGCTGGACGGCTATCTCTACAATCTTCCCGGCTCGAGTGCCAAAGACCTGCATAAGGAACTCCAGGCGGCCACGCGCGCTGGTGTCAAGGTCTCTCTTCACGATCGAGTTCCCCATCTACCCTTCGACACGGGTCCGTGCATCCGCTACCAGGATCAAGCTCAGTTCCATCCATTAAAGTATCTGATTGGTTTAGCCCAAGCATTTGTCCGTTATGGGGGGATTATTCATGGTTCTACACGAGCGCTAAAAATAGAGGGTGATCGCGATGAGCAGTTGATTACTACTGACCGCGGAGAGATTCGCGCCCGGAACGTGGTAGTAGCTACTAATACTCCTTTTAACAACCTCGTCGTCATGCATACAAAACAGGCTGCGTACAGTACTTACGTGCTCGGGTTCAGTGTACCGAAAGGCAGCGTACCGCGCATCTTGCTGTGGGATACGGGAGATCCGTATTACTACGTTCGGTTAGAGGCAGTAGGGGCGCCGGAGGGAAACGAGGTACTTGTGGTTGGCGGCGCGGACCACAAGGTGGGGCAGGAAATGCATGCCGAACATCACTATGCCGAAATCGAAGCGTGGGTACGCGAACGTTTTCCAATGGCTGCCGAGATACTCTACCAATGGTCAGGCGTGGTGATGGAACCGGCGGATGGGCCGGCTTTTCTTGGACGTAATCCAATGGATGACAAAAATGTTTACATCATCACAGGGGATTCTGGCAATGGTATGACTCACTGTACAATTGGTGCAGCGCTGGTAACCGACCTCATCCTTGGGTGGGATAACCCTTGGGAAGCACTCTACAATCCTGCCCGCAAGATCGTTCATGGATTATCTGACTTCGTCAGCGAGCAGGTGAACACGTTGGCGAAGTATGGCGATTGGGCAAAAGGCGGCGAGGTCCAATCGGTAAAGCTGATACCGGCTGGCCAAGGGGCGCTCGTGAATCAGGGCCTGCATAAGCTCGCAGTCTATCGAGACGACCAAGGTTCACTACATATATTGTCGGCAAAATGCACGCATTTGGGGTGTGTAGTTCATTTTAATTCGGCTGAGCGCTCCTGGGATTGTCCTTGCCACGGCTCCCGCTTTAATACAGATGGGAAGGTACTGCGCGGTCCCGCAGTATTCCCCTTGGAAGTGGCAGAATTAAAAGACAGCTGATATGTTTAAGTTAATTTTAACTTAGCCAATTTGACTTCCCGCGATTAGGTTTCATCACGAGAATGTACCTAGCTGTATATGCTGTTAATACCTGTGAAGTGTTCGAAAATAAAGCTCCTCGCGCTTGTCTTCGCTCTAACTCAAGCAAACCCTATATGATGCGCGCATGCCTCACCATAAATACTGGAGCTTTGCAATCAAACATACCTTAGTGAATGTGGCGTATGAGGAATTATTTAGAGTAAAGATGCGCTACATCAAGCCAACTTAACCTGTTGCACTTCGAAAGACCGAACTGCACTTTGCCGCTTCTCCTTTCCCTTCTCAAATGGGTCTGCAGGGTAGGTAAGCGTTCGAGTTGGCTGCTTTTCTTAGAGCCTGTTCACGATCTTGCTGAAATCCGAGACAATGTACGAATGCGCAAGAAAAAATACCCAAGCGACATCAGCCGCGAGCAGTTCGAGCAGATCAGGCCATTGCTGGAAGGGGCGCAAGCGTACCAAGCCCTGCACGGTGGATTTGTATGAGGTCTGGAGCGCGGTACTGTACCTGCTCAAGAGCGGCTGCCAGTGGCGAATGCTACCGAGGGAGTTTCCGAAATGGCGCACGGTGCACTCGTACTTTGCCAAGTGGAGCGAGCAGGACGAGGAAGGAATGAGCCTGCTGGAGCGGGCGTTAAAAAAATCAGGTTGGCATGGCCCGTACGAGACAGGGGCGCAACGCACAGCCGACGCTATTGATTGTGGACGC
>JAZKEA010000201.1:0-1714 GCA_040387315.1 Armatimonadota bacterium
ATACATGCTAGCGGCAATGTGTTTCGCAATACCTACCCTCTCCCTTCTAATGAAACAACGACTTTCGGAAAGCCTGCTTCCTGGTGTCGCAACTGTTCTTACGGGTGGCATGGCTTGGCTACAGTTTGTTTTGTTTCGTCGTAGCCGTGGGTGAGTTAACTCATGGGCTTTACTGATCTGGGGGTTTGGGGCTTCCCCATACATGCGGGCATGTATTCGACCAGTCGCAGAGCGTAGATCCGTAGATGCCGGAGATAACTGAGATCGGGGCTGATAAGACGCGCAAGCGTGTTGGTGACCACTGCCCCAGAAGGTGAGATGAAGATTATGATACGGCTTATGATGTGGCAACGAATCACCATGGTTCTTTTGCTGGTATGGATGCCTGTGTCTGCCCTAAGTACGGTAGCCTACAAGCGTTACCAGGATTATTCAAGTGTAATGGGTGTTCCACCCCACCAGATTCCTCCGGTGTTCGCTGATCATAATTGCACTCCGGATCGTAAGATTTGTCTCTAACTAAATGCCAGTCTCCCGTGTCCCAAAACAGCCCCAAAACAGTCCCAAAACAGCCCAAACCAAACGCGCCTTTTTTGGATACCCTATGAAAGCCCCGTTACCCCATGCAGACTAGGAAACGGTGAGAAGAAACGGATGGAGAACCGACCCGATCTAAAGGTTTGCGGTGCGAAGACGAAGGACGGAACACCCTGCCAGAAACTGCCCTGTGCGACCCGTACCCGCTGCCGTCTGCACGGAGGCGCTTCCCCTAAAGGCATAGGACATCCGAACTTCAAGCACGGGTACTATTCCGACTCGATAACAGGCGTTCTCCTGCGGGCTCAGGTAAAGGAAGCCAGGCGCATTGACCGGTTTATGCTGAAACAAGGCGCTAGGTGGGACGAAGACAAGCAGCGGTGGACGTTCCTGCCGCCGACGGGTTAGGATTGAGACAGCCCGACATTATCTCTCTCGCGGGCGTGCGCGTCATGGGGTCTGGAGCGATCATAACGGTATCCTTGTAATTTACAAGGTATAGCAAGTGGCACAGGTGTCAGCAGGAGGGCAAGGCATGGCAGGAAAGAAGCGGACCAAAGGCGACCGGGATGTGTTTCTCGTTGACCATGACACGTTCTTTGAGTGGATGAAAGCGGAGGTGCCGGAATGGTTCGGCGGCGATAAACGACCACCGACGTATCACTACTGGCGCTACCTCAGCCTCGGCATCTTCAACCGGAGCCGCTACATGGGCACGATCACGCGGGGACCGAAGAAGCACCCCGCAAAGAAGGATCGTCCCCTCTGCGGAGCCGCCACGAGGCAAGGAACACCCTGCCGGATGGGAGCCCTGCCCGGTAAGAGCCGCTGCACCCTCCATGGCGGGAAGTCAACGGGACCGAAGACAGCCGAAGGTAAAGCCCGGATTGCCGAATCAAACCGCAGGCGCGCTCAAGAAAAGCGAAGCGCTCTTAGTGAACCAGAAGGCACCCATTTATGAGTAACACCGCTATGGGTGTTACAGCAGATACGGAGGCTCCTGCTGCCGATGTTTGGGTGTTCCAGGCCGCAGGCGCAACTCTTCCCTGCGGCCTGTTCCGAACGCGAGAGAAGGCAGAGACGTGGTTACTATTGCACCGGCTCTCAGGGCTGCTCTCGGGATACCCGCTCGACACGGGGCTCGTCGTTTGGCTCCGCGTCGACCGAGACGGCCACG
>JAZKEA010000201.1:1724-2073 GCA_040387315.1 Armatimonadota bacterium
GGGCGATGAAGGCGATAACCCCCGGTTTGTCGGCACCTTCAACAGAGCCGTTGCTCATTACCACTTCGAGGGTGGCAAACCGATACCGATATCATAGAAGCAAAACGCTCCTAAAGCGGTGCAAGTTGAAAACGGTTGCACAACGGGAACGGGAAAACGAGAGGGAGTACCTCGCATGGCCTGGGAATCGCGTAAAGGGAAGTGGTACTACTACGAGGGGCAGAAGGTCGGTGGCCGCGTCGTCAAGCGGTACATCGGCAAGGGGGAGTTTGCCGGCCTGGTCTGCCGGTTCAATGACCTGATACAGCAGCGGGACAATCCATGGGCATGGCTGTACGACCCGGCGCGC
>JAZKEA010000201.1:2083-2446 GCA_040387315.1 Armatimonadota bacterium
AGACGCGAGGAGCGGGCACAGTGGGACGCACTCACCGGAGCTGTCCAAACGCTGTGCCGAGACACGCAAAGCCTGGTGGCCCTCCTGCTGACCGATGCAGGCTATCACCGGCACCAACGAGGCGACTGGAGGAAGAAGAGAATGGCAGCACCATCAACCTTAGCAGAACAGACCAAGCGGGAGAAGCTGGTCCACAGCAGCGCAGTACCGCAGAGCCAGGCAGAACGCATCGATCTGATTCGCGACGGGATCAAGATTGCGGCCACCATCGAAGAACAGGCAAAAGCCATTGCCTGCATCCGCAAGCATCCCCATGACCTGACGATAGGCTTCTCCGACAGCCTCTATAGCGTGCTCAACTTC
>JAZKEA010000202.1:0-2644 GCA_040387315.1 Armatimonadota bacterium
TCGAAACCGCCTGCGCTAACTGCTTGCAGTTGGACAAACAGGAGATCTGTCTTGCCTTGTCCCGCGCTCTGGCAAAAACAGGGAAAAGTATGGCGGCGAGGATCGCGATTATTGCGATGACGACGAGCAGTTCAATCAAGGTGAAACCGGAGGTTTGCACAGAGGTAAAAGCGGCAAAATTTGGTCGATGTCGGTCGCCGAACGGTCTCATTCTATTTCTCCCACAGGTGGCCCAGTAGCCTGAGAGCCATTATATCGTAATTTATACAATTCCTATCGGGATTGCAGGATTGTGAAAAACGTTTTTGTTCTTCAGGTATCATCTCCGATTTTCTTGAGGTGCTTCAGAATCGTTTGGCACACGCTGAGGTGTAGTAGAAAAATAAAACCGCGACAGATACTTATAGTAAATACTTATAAAGGTGTCAGCTATGAGGATGACATTATGCCTCTCTGAGAGGCTTTGCTGCGGTATGCTTTCTACCTTTATTAGGTAATCGCGGCGATGATCTCTTGGCTCTGACATTGATGATCGTCAATCGCAATTTTACTTCGGCAGCGACTTTGGTTCAGAAAAGAGAAAAAGTAATGCTGGTGCGTGTTTCGGAGATTGAAATTCACCCCAACCATCTTGCAGAGTACAACGTGGCCTGACCCCTGTTTATGTACCGCACCTTGCCTCAGTTTCAGCTCCTCTTTCGGCACAGTTTGCCGCGAACTCGACAGGCGTCTGGTAGTCCAGGCTTGAGTGCAGCCGCTCCTCGTTGAAGTAGCGCCGCCAGCCATTGAGGCGCACCTGCGCCTCTTTCACACCGTAGAACACCTCGCCGTCCAGAAACTCATCCCGAAGCCGAGAATGGAAGCTCTCGGCAAAGCCGTTCTGCCAGGGCTTGCCTGGATCTATATAAGCCGGGTTGATGCCCCGGCGATGGCACAGGCCGCGCAGCGCCAGCGCGATGAATTCCGGCCCGTTGTCCATCCGAAATGCCTTCGGCACGTCGCGGTTCTGTATCAGCCGTTCCAAGGTCTCGCAGACTCGCTCCGAAACAAAACGGGTTCCGACTTCGATGGCAAGTGACTCCCGGGTGAACTCATCGCTGACACAAAACGTGCGCAGCTTTTGACCATGTAGCGTCTTCTGCTCGACGAAGTCAAAGCACCACACCGAGTTGGGCCGGTCAGCAACAACTTTTCGGACAGGCGCAGTGCCTCGAATCCGCCTCCGTCGACGACGTACGGGGACTGACAGACCCTCACGCCGCCACAGACGATGCACCCGCTTCGCATTGATTTTCTTGCCTTCCCGGGCAAAAACACGCCGGAGTTCTTTATGAGCCAGTCGGTAGCCCCGCCGTCGCTTTCGCGGATGTTGAGCAAACTCTTGTAGCCACTTCACCAGATCGGCCTCTTCCGTCGTCTGTGTCCTCGCTTGATAGCGAGCACTCGAACGGGCAAGGCTCACCAGACGGCAGACACGTCGCTCCGGATAGCCTTTCACCCGGATCAGAAACCGTGCTGCTGCCTTCTTCTGGGAAGTGGTCAGTAGTTTTTTGCGTTCAGCTCCTTGAGAATGTCGATATCCAGATCACGCTCCGCCAGCAGCCGGTTCAGACGCGCATTCTCTTTCTCCAGTTCCCGCAGCCGTTTCACTTCGCCGGTCTGGATGCCACCGAACTTCTTACGCCAGGCGTAAAAGGTATTCTCGCTGATGCCCTTTTCCTTGCAGAGGTCGCTCAGCGTCTTCTCACCCTTCTCCGCTTCCTGTAAAATAGCGACTATCTGCTCGTCGCTCATCTGTCCAGCTTTCATAGGTAACCCTTTCTTTCCAGGAGCATTCGCTCCCTCCTTCAAGGGCTAAAACTGAGGCGGGCAATGGTACAGTTTCCGGGTGGCAGACCAAACGCCATCCTGAAAGAAGAAGCGGAAGCGTCAGTCCGATTAGAACCGGGCGTTGTCGCCATCTTCCCAATGCAGGAGAAAGAAAATCCGACGCAGATTCGGATTCTGGAAATCTACGCTAGCCGCGGTGCCTACGAATCGCACCTCAAGACCCCGCACTTCCAGAAGTATAAGACCACAACGCTGAAGATGGTCAAAGCGTTAAGACTCGTTGATATGGAGTCGCTGGACGCGAAGACCATGACGCACATCTTCAGAAAACTGAACAAAGGTCAGCCGTCTGGTGATCTAGTCAATCAGGGCCTACGATTGCGACGATGTCTCGCTTAACACTTGCAGAACGATCTTGCCACGTGTGCGCCCACTTTCCTAAAGCGCGAAAGCCTGGTGCTTGGTGGGCTGGCGATGGGCTACGGAGCATTTACTGAAAACCTGAAAACCTGAAAACCGGGAGATGTAGAATGTCTGAACACCTGAGCGACTTGAGCGGCGAGACGTTGTTGTATCCGATTATCGGCGATCCCATCCTCTTCGTGAAGTCGCCACAAGAGCTGACGGCGAAGTTTAGGGAGCGGAATCATCTGCGATAGGAAGAAAATATTTTTGGTTAAATCTTGACAGAATTTGGTGATGTGTGTAAAACTTATATCACTTTAGTTGATTAGTGATACAAGTTTCACTGAGAAGTTCTACGATGCTGGACATGAACGAAAAAAAGAATAGCGCTCCTCTCAAAGCGACGCTG
>JAZKEA010000202.1:2654-29419 GCA_040387315.1 Armatimonadota bacterium
CGATCCCGCAGCGCATTTATGAGGATCTGGCAGGCAAGATCTCACGGGGAGACATTGCCTATATGGAACAGTTACCCGTTCTGCCCGAGCTTTGTGAGCTTTATGCCACCAGCCAAATGACAGTCCGGCGGGCTCTGGAAGAGCTGGAGAGAAACGGCTTTATACGACGTCAGCGAGGACGCGGTAAAGGAACGTTTGCCATAAAGAAAAACTTCCAGGCCTCGATTCGCCTGCTGTTTGTGAATCATCAGGAAGTTCTCCGCAGTCCCATTGAGTACCATCACGAAGCCTTCGACCTGATTGCCGGAGTGCGAGAAGCCGCCGCGGGCGAGAATGTCGCCGTTCACAATGTCGTGCCGAGCACCTTCGATTCTATATCTGCGCCGAGTACCGAAACCGGTGCAGTTTCGGTTGGTTACATAATCATTGCGATGGATTGGATATCGTATATCGAAGGCGTTCGGCTCGCGAATCAACATCAGGCTCCGTTTGTCCTCTTGAACGCGCCAAACCCTGGTTTTCCTTGCGTTCGGGTTGATATGGAAGAAGCCGCGTTTCTCGCGGTGCAGCACCTGGCCCAGTCAGGACATCAGCGGATCGCCTATGTCGGGTGTAAAACAGGGGAATGGTTCTCCCCACGTTGGGAGGGATACCGCCGAGCACTTGCGGAGTGCGGTCTAGCCTACGATGCAGATCTGTTTTACTATACCGATGGCGTTGATCCAAAAATGGAAGAGGCGGCACTGAATCATCTGTTGGGGCTTTCAGAGCCACCCACGGCAATTTTTACCAGCAGCGATTACTGTGCCTTTAACCTGATGAATCACTGCCGCAAGCTTGGCATTTCTATACCGGAGGATCTTTCTCTCTGCGGTTACGACAATATTGCCGGAGCTGCCGATGTGATTCCGTCGCTGACAACGGTTCATCATGCACGGTTGGAACAGGGGAAAGAGGCTGTCTCGCTGCTTCTAGACCTGATGTATTCCGGTAAGTCGGAGAAGACGGATCGCCTGATCAAACCCTATGTTGTGGAGCGAGAATCGACGGCTCCGCCTAAAGTCATTTTGAATCATTAATTTCTCTGGCGGCTACGGCAGCCAAATCTTTCGTCATTCCATTGCTCTGTAAGGATGCAGCGCACTGACTACCTTACAGCATGGACGGTTCTCCCGCCGTCCGGCACGAACACGATACCAGGAAAGCAGGAACCTATGAATCTGTCAGCAACCAGCCGGTTTGGCCGCACTACCCCTCGTCGATTTTCTGGTTTTACGTTAATCGAACTACTCGTTGTTATCGCCATTATCGCTATTCTCGCCGCGATTCTGTTCCCTGTGTTTGCCCAGGCACGGGAGAAAGCCAGGCAGACGTCCTGTCTCTCCAATATCAAGCAGATCGGATTGGGCTTTATGATGTATGTGCAGGATGCGGACGAAACATTTCCCCCCTGCCTGCTGTGCGTGCCGACACTTAATGGCGGCAGCACCAGCGATACCCGTATGCCGTATGACCGTCAGATTGCCCCCTACACCAAAAACGATCAGATTTTTGCCTGCCCCAGTGACCATGAGGATCGTGCGGCTGCGACGAATGGAGGTCTTCAGTTCTGGGATGGCAGCTACCGCGCAAAAGCACTGATTCGTTCCTATTCGTATGTTGCAACTGTGAACAGCGTACAGGCGAACGGCAGTGATGCAAATTCCGGCCTGAGTACCTATACCGGGAACGTCGGCATAAACGGCAATCCACCCATCGCGCGTACCATGGCAGATATTGATCAACCGTCGGATACGATAGGGCTGGTTGAAAGTTGGCCCGCCGAGGCCAGTGCCGTTACGGATTCCGCCTATGTCGGCAGCTCTCACGGTTCGGGTTTTGTCGGCTGTGACACCTGGAAACTGGCGGGACGGATACCCGGTGCGTCCGCTTCGACCGATGCGAACGTACTGCAGCCCTCCTGCACCGGGAACGCGAATAAAAAGCCTACCGTCGGTCATGGCGGCGGTTCCAACTATATGATGGCGGACGGTTCGGCGAAATGGCGCACCTGGAAGCAGGTCCGGCAGAACGACATGTTCCTCTTCAAACTGAAGAAGCCGACCGCAGTTGTTACGCCGTAGTCGGCAAAGAGACAAAACAAAAGTCGGTCAGGGATGCCGCCTCGAATCTGCCACTCAACTGTGACAGAGACGGGGCGGCACATTCGTATCAGTGCAAGGCGGTATTTAACGTGTGGATGAATCGGAAAAAGCCTCTCTTTCGAAGCACAGTCGGCCGGGCGCTGACTGCCACTTTTTTTGCCGGTATGGTGTCCGTCTATGGCGTCGGCGCTGAGAAAGCTGCCTCTCAGACACCGTCTCCGCCGACTCAGACACCTGGCAAGCCAGTGGACCTGACAAAGGAGCGCGTTCTGTATGTGACTACCTACTCCCACCTGGACACCGAATGGTGCTGGACTTACCGAGACAGCATTAGGGAGTACATTCCCAGCACCCTGGCTCAGAACTTTGCCCTCTTCGAGCAGTATCCGAACTATACCTTCAATTGGACCGGGGCGATCCGCTACCAATTCATGAAAGAGTACTACCCCGACGAGTACCGTCGCTTGAAGAAATATGTCGCGGCCGGGCGCTGGATTCCGACCGGGTCCGCCTGGGAGGAGAACGATGCGATTGTGCCGTCGCCGGAGTCGATCATCCGCAGCGTTCTGTACAGCAACCGATTCTTTAAGCGCGAGTTCGGGGTCACGAGCAATCAGTACATGATGCCGGACACGTTCGGATTCCCCGCCTCTCTGCCAACTATTCTGGCGCACTGCGGACTGAAAGGCTTCTCGACGAAGAAATTGACTTACGGCGCAGGGGCGGCGGCTGGCGTTCCCTTCAACATCGGACGCTGGATCGGTATCGACGGGCAGTCAGTTGTCGCGGCTTTGAATCCCGGTGATTACCGGACCAAAGTCACGCAAGACCTCAGTCAAAGCCCGTCCTGGCTCAAACGTCTGGACGAGAACGGCAGACAGTCCGGGGTTTTTGCCGACTACATGTATCATGGAGCAGGTGATCTGGGCGGCGCGCCTGGACCTGAATCCGCCGCCTGGCTGGAGAAGAGTCTGGCAGGCACCGGCCCGGTAAGAATTCAGGCGCGCGGGGCCGACGACCTGTTCTCCGCGATCACCCCGGCTCTCGCGCGTCGTCTTCCTGCTTACAAAGGCGACCTGCTTCTGATCCAGCATTCCGCCGGTTCGATCAACTCCGGGGCGGCTATGAAGCGCTGGAACCACCGGAACGAACTGCTTGCCGATGCCGCTGAACGCGCTGCGGTCACAGCTAATCTGTTGCTGCCCGGTTCCTATCCGACAGAGCGTCTTACCGACGGCTGGCTTCGGTTTATCGGCGGGCAAATGCACGATATTCTGCCCGGCACCTCTATACCGCAGGCGTATGAGTTCGCCTGGAACGATCAGATTCTCGCCCTGAACCAGTTCGCTGATGTCGCCACCGAGGGTATCGGTACCGTCACTGACGCGATGAATACGCAGTCTAAAGGCATCCCGCTCGTAGTCTTCAACCCGCTGTCTTTCGCCCGGCAGGACGTCGTCGAGGCGACGATCTCTCTTCCTGGCCGCGCGGGCGTCCGTGTCTTCGGTCCGGACGGCAAAGAAAAACCGTCGCAGATTATTGAGCGTGACGGAAATAATACAAAGATAATTTTTCTTGCCACTGTGCCGTCTATCGGCTGCGCAGTATTCGATGTACGCCCCGCTGTTTCGCCCGTTAAAGCCTTTTCCCAGCTTAAGGTGACGCCTGAGACACTGGAAAATGCCCGCTACCGTGTCCGCCTGAACGCAGGCGGCGATGTCGCCTCTATCTTCGACAAGAAGGCAAAGCACGAGATGCTTTCACAGCCGGTCCGGCTTGCCTTCTTGCAAGAAAAGCCCCAACAGCACCCCTCCTGGAACATGGACTGGGAAGACCGTCAAAAGCCGCCCGTTGGGTATGTTGATGGCCCGGCGCGTGTTTCCATCGCCGAGAACGGCCCGGTGCGTGTCGCGCTTCGGATCGAGCGGGAGGCGCGCGGCTCACGGTTCGTCGAGATCGTGCGTCTGTCGGCGGGCGAGGCGGGCGATCAGGTCGAGTTTCTGACAGAAGTGGACTGGCGAACCGGCGAATGCAGCTTGAAAGCCGTGTTCCCGCTCACGGTCGCAAACAGGGAGGCAACCTATAACTGGGAGGTCGGAACGGTTCAGCGAGGAAACAACGACCCCAAAAAGTATGAGGTGCCCGCCCATCGCTGGTTCGATCTGACCGCTCCTGATAAACAGTACGGTGTTTCCGTGCTGACCGAGGCTAAGTACGGCTCTGACAAACCGACTGACGACACGCTGCGCCTGACCCTTCTTTATACGCCCGGTGTCAGAAATAGCTTCCAGCATCAGGCGACGCAGGATTGGGGCAATCACAGTATTCGTTACGCACTCCAGGGTCACACCGGCGACTGGCGCGCTGGTAACACCCAGAGTCAGGCGGCGCGGCTGAACCAGCCGCTTCTCGCGTTTCAAACGACGTCTCACCGGGGTTCGCTCGGGAAAGTCTTCTCCCTCTTACGTGTCAGCAGTGCGCAGGCAGTGGTTGCCGCCGTCAAAAAAGCGGAGGACTCCGATGAGGTCATCGTCCGTCTGTTAGAGCAGAACGGGCTGCCCGCCCGAAATCTCCGGCTTGCTTTTGCTACGCCAATTCTATCGATCCGCGAGGTGAACGGACAGGAGCAGGCGATTCCGCGGACCGGTAAAGCCATCCTGCAGAATGGCGCTCTTGTTTTCGATATGGCAGGCTACCGTCCGCGCGCCTTCGCCCTGAAACTCGGTACGATGCCCGCCCGTCTCACTAGTCCCACTCGTCCCATAAATCAGCCGATTTCCCTGCCGTTTGATACGGATGTCACCAGCACGGAGAAAGGCCAGCACGACGGCGCCTTCGATCCCGATGGCAGCACGATTCCCGGTGAACTGCTTCCGCGAGCTCTGCGCTCGGGCGGCGTCCCGTTTGTGCTGGGACCCGCAGGCGGCGGCGCTAAAAACGCCGTCACCTGTGCCGGTCAGAGCATCGTCTTGCCGCAAAAGTCGAGTGCCGGGAAACGCCGGATCTATTTAGTCGCCGCCGCTTACGGAGGAGACACCCCGGCGATATTCAGCGTCGATGGAAAACCGATCCTGCGGACTATTCAGGATTGGGGCGGCTTTATTGGGCAGTGGCACAATCGTGTCTGGGAGGGAAAAGTCCCCACTACAGGGTCGTCCTGGCCCAACGCGCTTGCCGGTATTACGCCCGGCTACATCAAGCGTGACCCGGTCGTCTGGTACGCAAACCACAAGCGGCTCAACGATGGCACGAACGACGCGTATCGCTTCTGTTACCTGTTCCGTTACGCCTTCGACGTGCCGCCCGGCGCAAAGACAGTGACTCTGCCGAACAACAAAAGGATTCGGATTCTCGCCGCGACCGTACACAATGCGCCTTGCACAGAGACACGTCCCGCCGCCCCGCTCTACACCGTGCGGGGCGAGTAAGAATCTACCTACACTACGCGACACTCTCATTCGTGACCTCAGGTCAATCTTCTGAGCAAAAATTTATTAAGACGCTTCCGGTAGAAGAAGCCCCTCCCGTCATTCCTGATAGCGAGAAACCAACGTGCCTAAAATCCGAATGTCCGTCTGCCTCCTGATTCTCACTCTCTGCGTCCCCTGCATAAGCGCTTATGCGATTGATTTTCCGGGACAGGCACCCGGTCGAGCCCTCAGCGCCCAGAAGAACGGAACGTATACGCTTTCTAATTCCTTACTCTCTCTTTCCTGGCGTGCGGAAAAAGGACAGTTTCGTCTGTCCGGGGTAACCAATCGCTTGAATGGGCAAAAAACGCTTTCCGGAGCGCAGGAAGTTTTCCAGCTCAGTACGGCGGCTGCCCCCGATTCCAAAGTACAGGACGGATTTTATCTCGGCTGGCGGCTCGATGAAAAACAGGTCACGGCGCTGTACGGCGACGGCAAATCGTGGCGAACGCTAAAAACCTTCCCTCGTTCGCGGTTTCCGGGTCTCCCTTTGCTCCTCCGGGCCGGAAAATTAAGTATGCAGGCAGATGCTGCGGATTATGACGACCCGGGCAAACCAGGGAGCGCACGCATCGAAGACATAAAGCCAAAATCACTCGGGACCCCGGCGCTCCTCCCATCGGGTCGTGGCGAGGCGCGTCTCGCGTACACCAACGGAACGCTTAAAATCAACAGCGCTGCGAATACCACCGCCTTTGCCGAGTGGCCGCTGAAGGATGCCCCTTCGCTGCTAAGCGCCCGTTTCTGGAAAGACAGCGATTCCGGACAATCCTGGGGTCCCGGAATTGCCTTGATCTGGCCCAACGGAAAGTTTGCGCTATTAAACGCCCGTTCTCCCCTGGGGCAGTTTAGTATAGCAACGCGGGAGGGCGAAACCCTGGTCGAAAACATTCCACCGGTGCCCAATGTCTACGATTTGCCCGCTTCCGCCTTTCGTCTGGTCGGTGCGCCTCAGCTGAAAAGTTCTAACGGTCAGAAAGAGCTGATTGCACAGTTCCGCCATCCGTCCAAGCCGGTCTCTGTCGAGTGGCGCGCGGTTTTGCGGGACGGTTCGCACTATGTTCGCCAGCTTATGACAGTGAAATCATCCGCGGATGCCGGTACTCTCTCCGGTGTAGAACTGATCAATTTTCCCGTCGCTGGCGCCGAGCAAATAGGAACGGTGCCCGGAAGCCCGGTAGCCGGAAATAACTGGTTTTTCGGTCTGGAACTTCCGGTAAGCACCAACGATGTCACCTCAAACGTGCGCTCCTTTATTGCGTGTAGCCTGCCGCTGACGGCTGACCAGAGTTACCGTTTCGGTTCCGTGGCGGGTGTGTATCCGAACGGCCAGATGCGACGCTCGCTTCTGGCGTATGTAGAGCGGGAACGCGCTCGTCCCACGAAACCCTTTCTCCACTACAACTGCTGGTACGATTTAGCGCAGCGGGTGAATGAAAAAGATTTAACCGCCGCCATTACCGCGTTTCATAACGAGATGACCGTCAAGCGCGGTGTGCAGATCGATTCGTATGTTGTTGATGACGGATGGGACGACGCCAGAAACACCTTCTGGGGTGTCGATGCCCGGAAGTTTCCCTCCGGTTTTGCCCCCGTCGCTGATGACCTGAAGCGTTATGGTTCGCATCTAGGGCTCTGGATTTCGCCGCTGGGAGGTTATGGCGAGGCCGGGTCGCGTACCGACAATGCACGCAAACAGGGAATTGTCGAGTCGGGAAAGGGTCTTGATTTGAGCTATACACCCTATTACAACTGGTGGCTTGAGGAGCATCTGAAACTGATGCGCGATTATCAGGTGAATTATTTTAAGTGGGATCGGGCAGGGGAGGGCGTCAACCCCCACTTTATGGCCCTGGTACGGGCGGCCAACGAACTTCGCCGCGCCGATCCGAACCTGTTTATAAATGTCACCGTGGGCACCTGGCCATCACCGTTCTGGCTTAACCACATCGATTCTACCTGGCGTGCGGGAGCTGACATCGCCTTTACGGGACCCGGAAACAAACGGGAGCAATGGCTCAATTATCGAGACGGGGAACTCTACAATCGGGTCGTTAAACCGGCTCCGCTTTATCCCCTCAACTCGATCATGCATCACGGCATCGCCTACGGGCAGTATTATCAAGGTAAAGACATCGCGCCCGCCGGTCCCGACCTGAAGCATGACGCGCGTTCTTATTTTGCAACCGGCGCGACATTGCAGGAACTTTACCTCACGCCTTCGATGATGACTCAGGACGGTTGGGACGAGGTAGCGAAGGGGGCGAAGTGGTCGCACGAGAACGCGGATGTCCTGGTCGATTCGCATTGGATTGGAGGCGACCCTGGTAAGGGAGAAGTGTATGGCTATGCGTCCTGGTCACCGCGCAAAGGCATTTTCATGCTGCGCAATCCCTCCGACAAAGGGGGTTCCATCACACTCGACGCTGACAAAATTTTCGAGTTGCCCCGGAACAGTAAGCGCCGGTTCAAACTGAGTTCCCCCTATACCGACCAGCGGGTCAAGAGTGGTGAACTGCGCGCCGGAGCGGGAACGACCTTCACACTGGAGCCATTGGAAGTCCTGGTTTTCGAGGCAATACCAAACTGAGTTACTGCCATTGGCCTTCCCAGCAACGGCATCGTCACGATATTCATGGAGTCTACGTGCGCCAAAAATCTTGCTGGTGAGTCCAGAGCGAATCAGAGAGGAATAATAAGGGATTATGGATCGTCGTAAGTTTCTTAAAGCGACAGGATTGACTGCAGCTCTGGGAGCCGTTGGCACAGCGGAGGCACAGACTCCCGCCGTCACTACCGCTGCATCCGTACCAACGTTTCAGTTTGTGGGCGCACCGGTTCTGCAGAATTTGACGGGCGATGGTGTCACGATTGTCTGGGTGGTGAACGGCAACAGCACAGGCTGGGTCGAATACGGTGAAACCCCCGAATTCGGCAGCAAAAATGACGGTGTCGACGGGGGTCTGAGGCCGAGGACAGCACGGTGTTTAAGATCCGCTTAACGGGTCTGAAACCGGGCAAAAAGTATTTCTATCGCGTGGGCACCGCTCCCATCGACTTTAAGAATGTCTACAATATTCAGCGTAAAGAATCCCTGTTCAGTCAGACATACTCTTTTACGGTGCCGGTCGGTGCAAAAGCGGAAACGGTCAGTTTTTCCGTTATCAATGACACGCATGAGAATACCGAAACCTTAACAAAGCTGATGCCGCTTCTGAAAGCCGGTCAGACAGACTTTACTATCTGGAACGGCGATATCTTTGATGATATTCGTTCCGAATCACAGATCGCGCAGCAGTTTCTCGCTCCGGCTGGCGCGCCTTACGCCGCCGAATCGCCACTTTATGCGGTGTCGAAGTGACGGGGGGAAGTGCCCGAGTTCGTCGCGGCGGTCGCGTAGCGGGACAGGTTGCCGCTAGCGCTAGCCGATCTTGAGGCTTTGCGTACAACTCCATGCCCACAACTCAACTGGCGGCTGGGGTAAAGCTCTACTTGAACGTGGGGACAGATATGTTTATTCGAGGCCAAAAAATACAAAAACACGACCGATAATTAAAAACATGTCATAAATCAGCTCATATATCAGCGATAGCAAGCGGAAGATCGAAGCAGAATCGGCTGCCCTGACCCATCGTGCTTTCGACGCCTATATGACCGCCGTGCGCCTCGACTGTCAGTTTGCAAAACGTTAGCCCGAGACCGGTGCTCATTGTGCGGCCCCCGACTCGGGACGCGACCTGACCGAACTTGTCAAATATACGACCAAACGCTTCCGGCGGAATACCTTCGCCCGTATCGCTTACGCAAAACGCGACCGATGGCCTGTTCTTTTCTGCGCCTCCACCAGATTGAGACTGTACCGAAACGGTCACTTTTCCGCCGGGCGGCGTAAACTTGATGGCGTTTCCCAGCAGGTTAACAAGCGTTCGGCGCAGTTTAGCAGCATCTCCCTGTAGCGATGGCACGTCCGGGGCGACTTCCAGAGAAAGCGTCAGCTTTTTATTTTGTAGAAGCCAATCCACCTGCTGGACAGCAGACGCGACAAGCTCTTGCGGGACAATCGGAACATAATCGAGCTGCATTTCACCCGACTCCAACTTTTCGACATCCAGCAGATCGTTAATCATTCCCAGCAACGTCTTCCCGCCCGCAACGGCAAGCTCCATCATTTCACGCTGGTTGTCATTCAGCTTGCCCGCTACTTCGAGCGTCTGCATTCCGAGGATCACCGACGTCAGCGGAGTGCGCAGGTCGTGGATTATCATGTGCGTCAGATCGTCCCGCAGTTTTTCCAGTTCCTGAAGCCGCTTGTAGCTTTCCGACAGCTCTGCGGTGATCTGGCGTTCCAGATCACGAACACGCCTCTGTTCCGTGACATCTTCAAGGGCAAGAACCAGCAGCTCTGTATGGTTACCCGCGCGAAGCTGGCGTGCGTTGAGCAGCATCACGCGCCGTCCGATGCCCGGAAAGTCGTGCTCCAGCTCGTAGTCGTTGAAGACGGACTGCTGAGGAATGATGTCATCAAGGAGCGTCCGAAGCGCCGGAATATCCCACTGGCCGTTGCCCAGCTCGTAGATCAGGCAGTCTTCGGTTTCCTGGGGGGAAACGTGAAAGGTCTGGTAGAACGCGCGGTTGGCACTGCGGACGCGTAAAGTGGAATCGAGCATGAGCAGGGGTTCGCGCACGGTATCAACGATGTTCTGAGCGTAGGTCTCGATCTCCGCCAGCAGCCGCTCCGCGCGCCGTCTCTCGGTGACATCCTCTATCGCCAGCACCAGGAACTCGGTATGGGCACCGGGACGCAGCTTGCGGGCATTGAGAAGCATAATCTTACGCCCGATGGTGGGGAAGTCGTGCTCCAGCTCAAAATCATTGAAGACGGAACTCTGCGGCACGATATCTTCAAGCAGCGTCCGCAAAGCGGGGATGTCCCACTGCCCGTTTCCCAGCTCGTAAATGAGTTGCCCTTCCGTCTCGGCGGAAACGACGCGAAACGTCTGGTAAAAGGCGCGGTTCGCGCTGCGAACGCGCAGGTCGCCGTCGAGGATGAGCAGTGGCTCGCGCACGGTGTCAACGATGTTCTGGGCGAAGCTTTCAATGTCTTCAGCCGGTGAGATTTGTTGCATAAAAATCAGTTCTATAGGCGGTACTGGGCGTCGGGCGTGGTCCTGTTATAGCCTTCAAGCGAAGAGATCAACCCTGGATGATTTGCTGACTGCCAAACGGAGAGAGGATTAGGTACGGTCAGGTCCGGCAGGTCCGGGAATACAATGAACAGACGATCTTGTTTGGTGGCGAACCGGAGATGGCTCACGATAGATCTTGACTCCCCGTGGAACGCAAAGTGCTGTTTGGCGGCTTCGGAGCCTTTTTCAAACTTAGGCAACTGCTCTTAGCCCTAAACAAAGCCTGCATTAACTGAAGCAATGCTGCCTCGTAATGAACACGTTCGGCATTTAATCCATTTACACCCATATCCGGCAATTGCATGCCATATAAAGCTTGCTCGCTTGCCTTCGGCCCTCTCCCCGGTTTACTATGACCCATAACGACGATTATGGGGCATAACGCAGTGCGATATTTGATATGTCAGTTTCTTCGTTCCAGTAGGGCGTTCGTGCGGTATCCTAGGAGAGCATCCAGAGTCAAGGAAGATGGATGCTGAAGGAGAAGTGCATGAGTTACCAGGGCGATAAGGGCCTGTCAACAGTAAGCGCTGAACCCCGCGACCTGCTGACCGTCGAGCAGGCGGCGCAGTATCTGCAACTCTCAACGTCCTCGATCCGCTCCTACATCCGTCACGGAAAACTTAAAGCCTTTCGCATCGCTGGTCTGCGTAAGGTGCTCATCCCGCGTGCCGAACTGTTGATGCTCTTGGAGCCAACGAACTTTGGCGACGGCAAATCACCGGCCCCAAAACTGGGCTAGGTAGAATTAGGCGGGGCTGTCCTGCTCCATCGTTGGCACGATAGCGTCAGCAGCCTTTGTGTCGACGCTGCCAACGCCTCCGCAACCCGGACACTCGACCGCTTTCCACCCGGCAGGCTCGCCCGTGGCGCGGTCACCGGACCGGAAGTCCATCACGCGCTTGTTTCCGGCGCACCGAGGACAAACCACCAATTCCTGCGCTTCTGCTTTTTTGGGACGGCTCATTCTGCTCATCACCAGTATTGTACGACGGATGACGCCGCGGCACTCAACCGCACTCGACTGTACTCAACTAGAAGCAACCCGGACCAGGCCGTAACAGGCGTTACAGTCCGACTTTTGTGGCGGCGTTCTCTCGGAACAGGGACCCGTCGCGGATGTAGCGGCGAAGGATGGGCAGGCTCTTGTGCCCGGTCTGGTCCTGTATGGATCGTTCCGTCGCGCCGCCGATGGCCGCCTGGGTGGCAAGCCCCGCCCGCAGCGAGTGTCCCGCCCCGCGGCTACCAAGGCTCGTTTCACCACCCGCGCCACCATCTGGTCCGACAGACGCTCGCGTCCCACCTGATTGTGCCGGTTGACCTGCCGGAACAGGGGACCGTCCGCAATCTGACCAACTGCCCGCCAGTCCCGGAGTGCCCGGACGGGGCAGGTGAGGGGGGATGACCCGTAGGGGAGACCAATCTTCCGTCCCGCCCCCTCCTGGTCGGTCTTGCTCCGGCGGATCGTCACGATCAGCCCATCGCCGGTCTCCACAACGTCCTCGACATCCAGTCCGACAAGCTCGCTGCGCCGCATCGCACCCGCGAACCCGAGGAGGAGGAGGGCGCGGTCGCGAACGGCGAGGATCTTTCCCTCCTCGCGCCCCGGCAGATGCTCCACCATCACGCGAAGATCGGCTATGAGGGTGGGGGTCTTGCCGACCATGACCGTCCCCTTTGTCCGCTTGATGCCCTGCCAGACCGCCCGAACGGCCGCGTGCTTGGTCGGCGAGTCGTGCCCAGCTGCCTGATGTGCCTGTGAGATCGTCGCCAGCCGCCGCTGCAGCGTGCTTGTCTTGAGCCCTTTCGCGCAGTCCGTCAGGTACAGCCCGACGGTCTCGGGCGTGGCGGGAAGGGATGGGAGTCCATGGTGGCGGCACCACTGCGTGAAGTCAGCCCAGTCACTGGCGTACGCGCGCCGCGTGTTTGATGCCTTACTGTTCTCGACATGTTCGCGTGCTTCCTCGCCAAGATTGGACAGAGTCGTCAGGGAACCGGCAGAATGGGGCGTGTAGACAATCAGCGGGGATGCGGCATCTCCGGGATTGTCTTCCTTTTGGTTCAACGTGCCACCGAACTCATCATCCATACCGTTTCCTGTGTCCTTGATCGTGCGCACTGCAAGTCATCCTGTTCCTGCCCAAACACCTCGTTGTATTAGCCCCGTCTAAACAGTCCTATATAATAAGGTATAGGAGCGCCAGAGACCATCGCCTAAAATCACGTAAGATTCAGCTCTCCGCTCCAGGTGCGCCAGGCTCCTTCCCAGGAGGCAACTCGTTTTCTTTCGCGTTACCGTTGCTAGGTAAACCAGTCGACCGATTGACCATGGGGACCCGTTGCAGCAACCGGCTCTCCATTCACCGACAAGAGGAAACGATCTGGAGGGTGAGTGGTATCCCGTTTCGCCGCTATCCAAGGGAAGACTCCCGCAGCTTCGTTGCTGATCCAGGTGCCCCCGAGTCCCAGGGCAACCTCCGCAAATCTCTCGCGCTCCTCCGCAGCAACATAAGCTAGTACGGCCGAGTGGAAGACCACGAGCGTTGCGTCCTTTGGAGCCCGTGCCGCAAGCGCCGGGAGATCGGTGAGCAGATCACCTTTCACCACGTTGACAGGATGCTGTCGCGCAACGGCAACAGCAATGGCAATAGCAGCACGCAGTCTGGTGGCTCTCGGTTCCTGACCGGGCCACACGAGAGATTCCAGCCACTCTGCCTCCTGCGGATCCGCAGCATCGATTGGATTCAAGTCAAGCCCGGCACGAAACACAACACGCGGTATCGCGCCAGGAATCGGCGTGGCCTCGTTCACCTGACAGGGAAATACGGGGAAGTCTGGCGATTCTTGTTTTCCTGAACCGTCAGGCCGTACGGGTGTCCGTTGGACAATGTGGTCATCGTTGCCATCACACTGATAGTCGTATCCGTAATAATCGGGCAGCAGGCAAAGTCCGGCGGAGGCGCCGACCTCGATGAGCGCGAGTGGCTGCGGCAGCCGTCCAAGTAGAGGAAGCAAAGTGGCACAGCGAGCTGGCTCGTTGGTTTGTGTGCTTCGTCTCAGCACCAGATGGCGGATCGGCTCTGCGTGTTCCTCAACAATGTGCAGGAATTGCTGGCCATCCTTCGGCGGTCCGAAGAGGTGTCGAATGGCCGCAAGGACCAGGTTCGGCTGCTGCTTAGCCTGCGGAAGCGACGCGATAAAGCGAAGTATGAAAGTGGAGTCGGCAGCAGCCCGGGCAAGTTCCTCGTAAATTGGAGACACGTTCCTCGCCTCAAACTCAGCAAAATGTAAATACCGTTTGCTCAGCGAGGCAAGAGCCTGATCATTATCTTTCATCACTGCTGGCTTCTCCGTTGTTGGTTCGGCATTGATGTCATTTTCTCAAAGTCTGTGGTTTTGCCTTTTTTTGATATCAAACGTCTTTTCGCCGTCCGAACCTCTATATCCTTCTGGATACTGATAAGGTTCTATTATCGATACATAGAAATATATTAAATACCGCTTTTCCAGGCGGTTAGGTCGGGTAAGGGAAATCACGATAAACCGAAGGAATTCGGCGGAAACGGCGTTTCCGTTTTCGAACTCAGCGATGCATGCTCTATCAAGGCATTCATTGACTAACCTAAGGAATGTTATACTCGGCAAGGAAATCTTCTGTAGAGAGGGCATTCTCATGAACCAGTGTTGTTGCCATTGGTTTGCCGAGGCCGCTTGCCGGAAAGGGAAAATATGCAGGCACACGCCGTCGTCGCTGTCGCTGCCGGTCGCGTTGAGTATCAGGCCATCACTGTTCCGGAACCAGGGACGGAAGACGTCATCCTCCGCGTTACCCACTCATGGATCAGCAATGGGACCGAGGGTTCCTTTGTACAGGGCGAACGTATCGCTGGAGATACCCCCCGCGCCGATTCCGATCCGATGCCCTTCCCCCATGTCCCCGGCTATCAGAAGGTCGGCGTGATCGAATGGGTTGGAAGCGCGGTCACCGATTTCTCCATCGGGGAAACGGTGTTTGCTACCATCTCTCCTGTTGAAGGCATGTTCTATGGGGATGGGGGTCATGTCTCGCCCGCCGTGACGCACCGTTCCCAGATATGGAAACTGCCCGACCCTGTCGATCCCGTTGCCGCGAGCGGTCTCGTCCTGACCCAGGTCGGCTACAACGTAGGGGTACGACCGCAGATCGGAGTAGGCGATGCCGCGATCGTGCTGGGCGACGGCATGGTCGGGAACTGGGCGGCGCAGACGCTTCAGTTTCGGGGTGCCAGAGTGCTGCTTGCCGGTAAACACGACGAACGGCTGGCGAAGTTCGAGACGCGACCGGGAGACCGTATCGTCAACATCGCGCGGGAAAACCTGCTGGACGTCGCGAAAGAATGGGCTGGTTCCGGTGTGCAGGTGCTTGCTGACACCGTCGGGACGGTTCTGGGCGTTGAAGCTCTCTTTCCTGTAATGCGTCAAAGCAGTCACCTGGTTTCCGCCGGGTTCTGCGGCCCGAAGGGCCAGATCGATATCCAGAAGATGCGGAACTATGAAATGACGCTCCATGCTCCCGCAGGCTGGCGGCGAGATCGAATGAACGCCACGCTGGAACTGCTGAGTCAGGGTGTTCTGAAGACGCTTCCGCTGATCACGCACCGATTCCCCGCGCATCAGGCCACTGATGCTTACGACTTGATCTTGTCGCGGCGCGAACCGGTTCTTGGCGTCGTTCTGGACTGGGAACGAAAAGGAAATTCGTGATGAAGATACTGCAGATCGGCAAGGGAACTGAGTTCACCATTCTCGAAATGCCGACGCCACAACCGGGTCCGGGAGAGGTTCTGCTGCGAATTGAGGCGGTGACGACCTGCCCCCAATGGGATCTGCACCTGCGGCATAACGATCCGATGTTTGTCGGGCATCAGTTCCACTATCCCTATACGCCTGGCCAGCCGGGACATGAGGCGACGGGCACAATCGAAGCGCTCGGCGAAGGGGTGACGGGTTTCGTGGTGGGGGATAGGGTGAGCACCTGGCGCGATGTGGGACACAAGGTTCCGGGCTGTTACGCGCAGTACGTGACACGCCGGGCAGAGAACGTGATCCGTGTCCCTGCCGGGCTGCCGCCGGAGGCGACCGCCCCAGTCGAACTTGCGATGTGTGTCGGTGCGACCTTCCTGATGCTGCGCCCTCTAAATATTTTCGCAGGCAAGCGAATCGGCATCGGCGGACTAGGACCAGCCGGCTTGATTGCGGCGCAGATGGCGCGGGCAGAAGGGGCGTCAGAAGTCGTTGGCTTCGATCTGTCGGCGACGCGACGTGACTACGCCTGCACCCACTTTCTTGATGCCGTCTATGACCCACGTAATCCCGGTCTGTCCGAAATTATTCCCGCGCGTCCCGCCGCGCCGAAACTCGACAGCGCGGTGGATTGCGTCGGCGCGAAGGCATCCGTGGAGTTCCTGATGGATCGGGTGAGCGACGTGGTCGCGCTGTTCGGCGTGCAGCGGGAGGACTACGTGTATAAAGTTCACCACGGTGGTTTGCGGCTCTGCGGCTATCCCGGCCACAGCCGTGAGGCCGCCGAGTACGCGGTGGACCTGATCGAGCGCGGGCGGCTGGACCTTGCCCCGCTGGTGACGCATCACCTGCCCCTGGAGCGTTACGCGGAGGGCATCGATCTTCTCGAGCGGCAGGAAGCGATCAAGGTCTGCTTCCACCCATGGGAAGATGGGGCGCAAAAGTAGTTGACCGGCTCGCCGCCGACTTAACGGACGAGTTCCTACAGACACGTAGGTTCTCGCCTTGCAGCCTCACGTAGATTTGAGCCTTTGCTGAGCCTTTGCTGAGGCTTGGCCAGCCGAATCAATGGCGCAAGGGCCACTTGCACAAATCACCTGGTATCCGCCACGCGATGAGTAGGATGAGCCGTATCTTTGACTGAAATAACACAGACACCTCAACAGACACTGCACCAGACACTGCAACAGGCACATCAAGCGCAGAGATTCATTGATTACCTGTACGCAGGCATTGCCGAAGCTATCGAGGCCTGGGACGCTAAGGCGGCGCGCGATCTCTACGTCGTCACGCCTGTCGAATTCGCGGCATGCTGTGTCGAAAGAAGTGACCCCTTCCCAAAATTCTGGTCCATCTTGAAGGTTTCAAACGGCTGTTTCCAGGAATCTGGAAATGACTGCCGAGAAAGGACCAGAAGATGCCTAAAAGGATATTTACTGAAGAGCGCATTCACGCAAGCGTGAATTGAATTGCTCTTGCCCTGCGCCAGGTTGAGGGTGGCACCTCCGTTGCTGAGGTTTGCCGCAAACTTGTTGTGACGGAGGTCACGTTCTACCGTTGGAAGAAGAAGTTCGCGGGAATGGGAGTTGCCGAACTGCGCCGCCTCAAGCAGCTTGAAGAAGAGAATCGTAAGCTCAAACAGCTCGTTGCTGATCTGACCCTTGACAAGTACATGCTCCAAGAGGTCACGCGGGCGTGCCCGTGGTCATCACAAAAAAGCTGTGAAGCCTCACAACTGCGTTGTGATCGTGCCGACCAAGAAGCGAGAAATCGTCCGCTTCCTTATGGTCGGCTTTAAGATCAGCCAGAGGCATGCTTGCCGTTTAGCCAAAATCGCGCGGTCCACCCTGCGCTACAAGAGCTGCGCCAAAGATCAGACCGCGCTCAAGATGCGACTGCGAGACCTGGCGGCAGTCCGGGTGCGGTGGGGATACCCCGACACAGCGAAGCTGTGCTTGTGCCGTCTCCATGTTCTTCTGGGACGGGAGGGCTGGAAGGTCAACCACAAGCGGATCTATCGCCTGTATAAGCAGGAGGGTTTGGAACTACGGATCAAGCACCGGAAGAAAAAGCGAGCAGCGGTTCCACGCGTGCCTTGCCCATCTGCCGTAGCTCCCAACGACCGCTGGAGCATGGACTTCGTGTCGGATCGCTTGACGGGCGGGCGGGCATTTAGGACGCTTACGTTAGTTCTGCCACAAGTGTGTGGCTGAGATAACGTTACCAAAGTTAGTCCTGTTTTAGAAGCGGATTTTGTGATCACGGGGAAGCGTGTGACCGAGGTTTTGGACCGAGCCGTTGAGGCTTACGGTATGCCCAAAGCAATTCAATTGGACAATGGTCCCGAGTTCGCGGGAAAAGATTTGGATGCCTGGGCGTACCGTCGCGGGGTGACGCTCTGCTTCTCTCGACCAGGCAAGCCCACGGACAATGCCTTCGTAGAATCGTTCAATGGAAAGCTGCGAGCCGAGTGTCTGAACACGCACTGGTTCGAGACACTGGAGGAAGCTCAAGCTACTCTGGAGGCTTGGCGGAAGGAGTATAATACCGAACGGCCACATACTACTCTGGGGCTGAAGACGCCAGCCGAGTTTGCCGAAAAATGGCAAACGCCCGACGTCGCAAACCCCGATTCTTAACACGCCAATAGGGCCAGAAATAGGGTGCGGGTAAGAAACAGCCGTTTGAGACCTTCAAAATGGACCAGAATTTTGGGAAGGGGTCAGTCAGACCAAGTTACTGTGTTCACTTTTGATCGATTATGAATCGATCCACAATAAATACGAAGATGCGGTGGAAGAAGTGAATGACGAGTGCGAAACACAAACACAGAATCAGCCCGATACCAGCGCCGTAAAGAAGTGCAATCGGAAACGACAAGTGAGATTTGCCGCTGATAATCAGAGCCGAAAATAGAGTGATTAAACTCCAGGCACACACACCTTCCTGTGCGGAGTCCTTGTCCAGGATGTTTTTGTCCTTCTTGGTCTGCTCCCACCTGCCTGCTTCATAAGCGGCGAGAAGGGCGTCTATCCACAGTAGCGCAGGTAGCGGTGCGACGCAGGAAACGAATAAAGCGGTAAGCCAGTTGGGACGCTCCTTTATCAAGATATAAACCACTGCAATGATCAGCGTTGCCAAGCCTAGCGTCGCAATTGCAACAGCGAGATACTGTCGTGTTTTGATCGGGCGACTCTGCCGGTTCATTAGTTTCTTGTACCTTTGACTAGGACTACCGTGCTGCAACTGGTTGAGCAGGCACACGTTAAAAGCGCCTCACCCAGCTTATAGGTATACGGCGTTACAGCTTCTTATATCTAGGGTGACCGTCTACCAATTCAGTAGAAACTAAGAAGCAAGTTTCGGTATCTGCTTTTGCGCGATTTCTTGTTCCCACACTTACTGCTCGAATTACATGGGGTTGAGATAACTCAGACATCAGCCTCTGAAAATTTGCCGCTGCGCTTTGTTGACAGCTTTTTGTTTTCATGAACCTGCCAGTTGCTCAGCGTAATCGACTACTGATCGCACGCGAACAGTAGTCGATTACGTGTATTAGGCTCTCCCAATCCGGAGTTTGTCGGTTCAAGCACTGGCGAACCCGGACTGACAATTCTATCTCGACCATGTTGAGCCAAGTGTCAAACGCCGTGTTTTAATGGTACTTCCGACATTTTCGTGAAAGGTTAACGAGTGGTTCATAGAGCGAGAAAAACGCAAAATTCAAAGCGGCTACTCGACGCTACTCTGCAGAATTCCTACTCGCAGCAGATCGAAATGGACCCGCCGTACATGAAACGTTTGAGAAACATGAGACGGATGACCTGGCCTTGATTTGCCCGTTAAAATAGGACAAACCGATAATAGTAGGTTCCCCCAAATTAGGTGAGGCGGTTCAGGAGCGGCATATAGAAATATGGTTGTTCCCCCTGCTACCAGCGCCTCCAAATCCCAACATGTCTAACTGCCGCTCTCGTGCTGGCTTGGTCACAGCACAGAACGGGATGATTCTTCTCAAGGCACATTCGGCAGATCAACCAGCAGCCTGCCCAGGATGCAACTGGCAGACCAAGCACGTCCACAGGCAATACTGCCGAAAGCTAATAATCCACAAGAACACCTCTTTCAAAAGATATTCTTTCTTTACCAACACTCCGTGTTTCCGGTTCAGTAGAAGACTAATTCTGTGACTTGTATTCTGAGACGCTAAGTTAAAAGATTCAAAATAACTCTCAAAATTTCTCAACGAACCTTAATCCTCAGGATTGATTAAATCATGCTCAGGTGACGTGTACCCTTCCGGATGAGGGTGACGTCCGAACCGTTCGAGCACATCTGCCACGGCGCGCAAACCTACAAGGTTAGCCAGGCCTTCGAAAGCCGCGAGCCGTTGCCTTCCTGGTCCCCAAGCTTGGTAGGTCAATTGCCAAGGCCCTTTCCACCAACTGAAAAAGTTAGGGCTGAACGCTGGCATGTATTTTACTAGCTCTTCGGGAGGTACTTGAACGCGCCTGCTCAAGTCTTTAATTTCTGTCTTGATAAGAGGAAGCCACATCGTCGTTTCCAAAGCACCGACAAGTCTTTTATTACCACCTATCGCGATATTTTGATGGGCTTTATTCCTGAACTTTGCCACGTATGTGGCCCATCTCCTCCCGCCATTCTCAACTATTTCTTTACTATATGCTTCCACACCATATACGTACAGAGGCTTGTTTTTCAAAACCGCCTTAACTATGTGTTGAAGTGCTTTTCCAGCGGCTGCAGTAGCAGCATTCGTGACAAACCCGACTCCAAAAGATATCACACCGTCTGAAAAACTATAACTTTGCCCCATGTACAACGACAAGGTTAAATCTATACCTACATTGACGACTCCACCAGTCATTGATGAAATCAATCCGGCACGCATGGATGACGACGTCAGAAAACCAACTAAAGTCTCTTTGCCGGAGGGGTCTGTGTTGTTGATCGGATCATTGGCCCCGTACAAATAGCGATGTAATGAAACTGGATTATTCCCATGGCCTGCGTATGGGTCCTGGCTGAGAAATCTTCCCATGCCGGGCGCGTAATACCTTGCTCGCAGGAAATACAGGCCGGTTTCCATGTCCAGCTGCTGCCCGTTGAACAGGAACGGCTGGAACGGCGGATCGCCGCCGACCAAGCTGCCAAACGCGTCGTAGGCGTACAGGGCTCCTTGCCCTGGCACTTGGCCATTCGCGTCAGCAAGCGCCACCGTGGACCCGAGACCGTCGTAGATGTAGTAGTAGACCCCGTTGCCGCGGTCTAGTCGCACCAGTTCCAGCCCATACTCGTAGCGTGCGGTCTGTCCGCCTGCCGTTTCTTCTAATACAGCCGCAAAGGGTGCAGTGGTATCCACGAGGTAAGAAGTCGTGGTGCTTCCTCCACCCAGCGCCGCCGGTGCGATAACCGTCTTGGTGACGCGGTTCCCCTCTGCGTCATAACTATAACTCGTCCGGGTCTCACCGCCCACGCTCGTGCCGAGGATCTTGTCCTCGAAGTCGTAGGACAGCACCGTAGTGACGCCGCCCTCGGTCCTCGTGGTCAGGTTGCCCTGGTCGTCATAGTCGTAAGACACTGCAACAGTGCCATTCACGCTTTCTACCTTCAGGCGGTCATTGTCGTCGTAGCCGTAGCCCGTTGTCGCGCCGCCGGCAACCGACTTGCTCAAACGGTTGCCGACCGCGTCGTAGCCGTAGGTAATCGTGCCGCTAGGTCCGGCTTCACGGACAAGTCGGGCGGCGGCATCATAGCTATAAATGGTCGTACCGCGCTTGCTGTCGGTCACGGAGGTGCGCCGCCCCGCCCCATCCAGCGAGTAGTAGAACGAGGAACCGACGGAGTTCGCCACGCTCTCCAGTCGGTCACCGTCATCGTAGCCGTAGGTCGTCACGACCCCGTTCGGGCGACGCGTCTCGACGCGATTGCCGACTTCGTTATATCGGTACCGGGTTTCCTTCATGTCCCGGTGAATCACCGCCGTTAAATAACCCAGTTCGTCGTAGCGCCAGCCGACCGTGCCCGTCGGCGTGGTCATGCTCGTCTTATTGCCCGCCGCATCGTAGCCGTAGGTAATCGTGCCGGTCGGCGAAGTAACCTGCACGAGCCGTCCGCGCACATCGTGGAAGTACTGGAGGGTAACACCGTTCCTGGTCGCCGTCTTGCGGCTGCCGTCGGGCCAGTAGGTATACGAGACCGAACCATTTACGCCGCTTCGGCCGAGAAGTCGTCCGGTCGCCTCGTCGTAGCTGAATGTCGTCAACCGCCCGTTCATATCGGTTTTGCTCTGGAGCCTACCGTCGCGCCGGTACACCATGCTCTCGGTCTGGCCGAGCGGCAGCCGACGCCCGGTCAGGCGCCCGTTGATGTCATACGCGAACCAAGTGGTATGGCCATTGGAGTCCGTCTGCCGGACCTTGTGGCCCAGCTCGTCATAGCCGTAGGTCGTGGTGTGCCCGCCGCTGTCCGTCACCGACTCCAGCATGCCCCGAATGTCGTACAAGAACTGCGTCGTGCGCCCGCTGCCGTCCGTCTGGGATACGGTACGACCGAGTTCATCGTAGGCTGTGGAACTCGTGGCGAGCGGTGTACTGGTGGAAAGCACCTGTCCTGCGTCATCGTACCGGGTCGTCGTTACCCGGCCGAGGGCATCCTCGACTTCCATCTGCCTACCCGCTTTATCATATCGAGACTTCGTGGCATGGCCTAGTGCGTCCGCAGCTTGGTAAACCCGGCCCGCCGGATCGTACTGCGTGAGGCCCGATACGATGCCACGCACATCAATGCTGCTCTCCCCCTGTCCCTCAGCATCCACGTTCGTGAACGACTCCGACAGCTGTATGCTGCCTGTCTGACCAGGAATGCCGCTCCAGGTCTGGCTGCCATAGGAGCGCCCCGCCTCGTCATATAATGGCTTGTCGATCAGTAGCCCCATCACGCCGGTCTCGGTAATGCGCGGAGTACGCGTTTCCTGCACCCGGCCGTTGTCGTCATACACGGTTTCCGTCGTGATACCGTCCGGCTTGGTCACATACTGCTGCCGTCCGACGGCGTCGTAGCCATAGCGCATCGCCCGCCGATGGGCGTCGTAGCGCACGGCAACCTGCCCAATGCTGTTGTACTCGGTCCGCGTCGCCGCCCCGTCCGGCTGGATCGTCTCCACAATCCGATCCTCGGCGTCATACACCCGCCGCGTGACAACAATTTCCGCCTGATTCTGAGCGTTCGTTCGTACACGGGCTTCCTGGAGCTTGTTGCCGTTCGCGTCGTATAAATACTCCACGGTTCCCGATGGTCCGCGAACCACCGTCGGCTGGCCAAGATTATTGTAGTTCAGGAACTCGGTCATGGCACCCTTCGCGTCGGTCACCGACTGAAGCCACCCGTTTGCGTAGTAGGTCATCTGCGTGCCAAAACCTAACGCGTTCGCCGTGGTCTGCAGGTTCCCTTTTATGTCATAGGTGTTGGTGGTCGTGACGCGACCTTCCGGATCAATCGTCGTCAGCGGCCGCCCATAGCGGTCATACGTAGACGTAGACGTCTCGTTCGCCGCGTTCGTGGTCGAAAGCAGATCGCCCTCAGGGCTATACTCCATGGAGGTCATGCGCCCGAGAGCATCGGTCATTGAGAGTGGCAGGCCGCGCGTCCCCGCCTCGCTCGAGTAGGAAGCCTTTCCGCCGACGTTCACGCTCCCAACCGCCTGACCATTGACGTACTTCGTGACGTAGTTATCGGTCTGGACCGTGTTACCCCAGCTATCGTAGTACAACGTCGTCTGGTGCCCGGACGCATCGGTAATGGTTTCGCGTTTCCCGGCAATATCATGCTGGAACTGGATCTTGTTGTTCCGGGCATCCAGGGTATAGAGCAGCCGGCCATCGGCATCATAGACGTTGCGCATCGGCAACACGCCGCGCGGATCGCGAATCGCCGTCAGGTGATGGTTCCCATCGTACTCGTAGGAGGTCGTGTCGCCGACCCGGTTGGTCACCGCGACGAGATTGCCACCGCCCTGCTGGTAACGAATCACGTTCCCCTTGGGATCGCGGATCTCCTGAATGACGCCGCTTCCGTCCCGTGTGAAGGAAACTGACTGCATCAGGGACCCGGTCCCGCTGTAGGCCGCGACGCCGCCCGCGGAGAACACCAGCGTGTTGCCGTTGCGGTCCGTGATGGATTCCAGGCCGCCCTCGTCGCTGAGGCGCATCTGCGTTCCGTCCCGCAGCGTCAGCAGGAACGACGTCGGGTTATACTCGTCGCCCCCGAATCCGTCCTCGTCCAGCGTGCTGAGGGTCGCGTTGCCGCCACCGCCTAGCTGGATCGAGACGCTGCTGGAGTACCCGAGGGGCTCCAGCGTCGCCCCGCGCGGCGTCTGCCCCACGGGAACGTACTGGACCTGCGCGTCGCGGACGGAGGTGAGCAGGTTCACGCTCACCAGCTGGGCGGCGAACGCATATACCTGCCCGCCCGGCAGTGTCACCGAGATGATATGGGGGCGGCGCGCCTCCGCCCTGGCGCTGAGACCCGCCCCGACCACCCGCCACCCCTCGGAAAGCGCCCCGTTCTTCTGGAGGCGGGCGTTCGAGAGCGACAGCGTCCAGCCGTAGCCGAAGTCGCCGAGGCGCTTGTCCCGGCTGTCGTACGTGCGGGTGATGGTGATCGGGATGCCCGCGACCGGGACCGTCAGATCGACGACGGAGAAGGACAGGTGCCCGATCTTCATGCCGCCGTCCACGATCACGGTGACCTTCGCGCTCTGTATGGTGCCGTCCGCGCCGTGCCCGGTCAGCTGGATCTCATACACGCCATTCAAAAGGAGCGTCGGGTCGAACCAGCCCGCGTTCTGGTTGGCGAGCGCATCGGTCCCGCCGTTGATCGGCGTCCAGGGCGCGTCGTTGCTGCCGTTCTCGCTGACCATCCGGTACGCGAGCTGCCACGCGGCCGCTCCCGTCACCGTCGCCATCACCATGGTCGGCTCGGTTACCGTCTTCTGGTCGGCCGGCGAGTGGATCTGGACCGTGACCGGCTGCGGCGTCCCTCCGTTCGTGATCGTGAAGGTATCGGTGTCGGTATCGCTCCCCGCGCCGTTCCCCGCGAACACCCGCGCCTTGACCGTCGCCGACGCACGGAGGACGAACGGCGCCGTGTAGCGCAGGGTGCCCGGCGCGTCCGGGGCGGGCGCGCTCCCGTCGATGGTGTAGTAGATCGCGGTCCCGTCGCCGGGTACCTGCTGGGCCGGCTCGATGCGGACCAGGGCGGGGCCGGTGAAGCTGCCGCCGCCGTCCGCCCAGTAGCCCGCCCAGTGCTGGATGTACGGGGCGGAGGACTGCGCCGTCCCGTCCACCGTCACGGACTGCTCGGACGAGGTGCCGTTCGCGCCCTTGCTGTCATAGGCCCGCGCCTTCAGCCCGTGCGTTCCCTCCGGGGCTCCACGCCAGGTGAAGGACCAGGTTCCGGACTGACCGGAGGCCCGCGTGGCCTCCCCCAGCTGGACGCTTCCTTTGAGGATAACGACCCGCGTGATCGTATGGCCCGCGCTGGGCGTCGCCTCAACGGTCATCGCAATGTCGGCCGGGGCGACGTAGTTCCCACCCCAGCCGTACGGGTCCTCGGGGGGCGCGATGGTCAGCGTTACGGCAAGCGTGCCGGAGTCCGGGTTGGGCAGGAGCGTCAGCGACGCCGCCTTCACCACCCCGCCCGCCGACGCCGTGATCTGGTCCGCAAGCTTCTGCGCCGCCACCTCAGCCGTTCGGATCGTCACCGAGGCACTGCTTTGCCCGGCGGGAACGATCACCTCCGTGCCAGCGGGCTGCGCCTCCGGCACGTCCGCGTCCGGCGCGATCAGAACCCGGAAGCCGCCCGGAGGGGCGGGCATGCTGAGCGTGACGGTTCCCGTCGCGTCGTCCCGTCCGCCTACGACGGATGGCGGGGTGATCGTGAACCCGGTCAGGGTCGGCACACCGGGAACGGCGGCGATCGCGCGCAGCGTGACCGTAAAGGGGTTGCGCGGCTGCGGGGCGCCGGGCACGTTGCTGGACAGCTGGAGGACCGCCTCATGGAGTGCGGCGATCCCCGCCCCGAAACGGATGTCGAACGACCGCGACTGCCCCGGCTTGATCGGGTCCGCGCTCGCGGCGGTCCCGGTCTGGGTCGGCCGGAAGTCGCCGCCCGCGCCGATATAGAGCCGCGTCACGTACAGGTCCGCCGTGCCCGTGTTGCGGATCGTGAACGTCTTGACGACGGGAACGCCCTGCGGGGTGATCCCGAAGTCGCACAACTCGCCGGGCTGGACCTCCGCGCCGTTGAAATCCAGCGCGATCGACGGGCCGCCCGTGGTGTTCTCGCAGGCAAGCGTCAGGGTATAGGCGCCGGTCTGGTCCGCCAGGTTGGAGCTCGCCTCGATAAAGTAGAAGCCGTCCTGCCCGGCGGTGAACGTATAGACCAGGCGGGCGTCCGTTCCGGACGGGCCGGGCTGCGGGTTGTCCGGGTCCGCGACGCCGACGTCGTTGTTGCGCGCCACGAGCGTCTGGCCGTCCGGCCCGATCAGGTTCAGGTAGGCGTCGAACGCGGGCGACTGCAGCGTCAGCGTGATCCGCTGGCCCGCGGTCGCCTGGAACACGTACCGGTCGGCGTACGGCTTCCGGCCGTTGGCGTCGTCGCGCAGCGACAGCGCATCGGTCTCTTCCAGCCGTCCCGACCAGGACTCCTGGCACTGGATGGGCTGGGCGCCGGGCGAGGGCGCGACCGTGGTGCCGCGAAGGACGAAGCCGAAGGGGTCCTGGCGCGTGTCGTTGCTGCGGACGACGAACGGGCCGCTCTGGGTACCGCCCGCGGTCGCCTCGTAGCGCAGGGTCAGGTTGGCGCTGGCGCCCGGAGAAAGGGTAGCGGGCAGCGAAGGCGCCTGCGTCAGGGTGAAGTAGCCGTTCGTTCCCGACGCGTCGAGGCTGCTGAGCGACAGATCGAGCGTCCCGACGTTGGTGATCGTGAGCGCCTTCAGCACGGGCGTGCCGAGCGCGGTCCTGCCGAAGTCCACGATCTCCCCGTCGCGCACCACCCGGCCGTCCGCCGTGCGCACGACCAGGGTGGGCCGCGGCTGCGCCGCCTCGGCCGCGACGAGGAAGACGAACGGGCTGTTGGGATCGTTGGTGAAGAGGCGGACG